>JBKJTP010000181.1:0-6320 GCA_046590195.1 Kapaibacterium sp. (SeqCode)
ATTTTAAAACGCAAAACAACGATAGGTCTTCGAAGGAGTGAGGCCAGTAGATCATCAGAAGTCTTTCGAACTCACTAGAATTCTCCAGTACCACATCTAGCTACATGAGTACTGCTGGCAGCTCCGAAGGCCTTCCTACCGTGACGGGACGCGATAAGAAAATGGAAGTGGAACCGCATCTGCTAGGTCATTTCCACTTCCATTCTTGTAGGCATCGCTTCTAGTCATGGTGCTGAAAGGCACGGATCGAAGAAGATGGACGAGTGAGCAAAATGGAAGTGGAATTGACCCTGGTAAAGTCATTTCCACTTCCAATTCTCTCAACCCCGAAGGGGTCAACCAATACTAGCCCGGGGCGGAAGCCCGGGGACAACGCACCACACAAACACGCATAGCCCCGAAGGGGCAAATGGGTCACCCCTTCGGGGCTATGGGATTTGTTTAAAACGCTAAACCCTGGGCTTCCGCCCAGGGCCTAGTATTGGGTCGCCTCTACGAGGCGTGGGATCGTACGCATCCACAACCCTATCGATACCTCATCGTTTCCCTACGAAGCCGAAACCAAGTGCGGCTAAAATGGAAGTGGAAATGTCCCTAGTAAAACTACTTCCACAATTCAATCTTCCCTGCTTGGTATTTTTGCAGCCATGCAAACAGAATTATCGAAGAGGCTGGGTATCAGGTATCCCATCATTCAGGCGGGGATGGTGTGGACGAGTGGCTGGAAGCTGGCGGTGGCTGCGGCGAGGAGCGGTGCGCTGGGGCTGATCGGTGCAGGGTCGATGAAGCCTGAGTTATTGCAGGAGCATATCCGCAAGGCGAAAGCGACCGAGGTCGGTGACAAGATCGGGGTGAACATCCCGCTGATCCGTGGCGACGTCGATAACCTCGTCCGCGTGACGCTCGATGAAGGTATCCGTATCGTCTTCTCTTCTGCCGGTAATCCGAAGGTGTTCGCTTCGCGCTTTAAGGACGCCGGTTGTTTCTGGGCGCATGTCGTCGCAAGTGTCAAGCACGCGCAGAAGGCCGAAGCCGCCGGCTGCGACGCGGTCGTGGCCGAGGGCTTCGAGGCTGGTGGACACAACGGGCTCGATGAGATCACAACGCTGTGCCTGGTACCGCAAGTGGTTGATGCCGTGGGTATCCCGGTGATCGCTGCGGGCGGTGTTGCCGATGGCCGGCAGTTGCTCGCTGCGCTAGCGCTTGGAGCGCAGGCCGTGCAGATCGGTACGCGCTTCGCCGCGACGGTAGAGTCGAGCTCGAGCGAGGCGTATAAGCTGGCTGTCGTCGAGGCCACGGACACCGACACCGTTCTCGCCCTGAAGAAACTCGCGCCAGTGCGCTTGAAGAAGAATGACTTCGCACTCCGTGCGATCGTTGCACAGCAATCGGGTGCCACTCGTGATCAGGAGCTAGAGCTGCTCGGCAGCAAGCGCGAGATGCGCGGCATCTTCGAAGGCGATCTCGTTGAAGGCGAGCTCGAGATGGGTCAGTCCTCTGGGCTGGTCAGGGATATCCCGACAGTTGAGGTGATGATGAAGCGACTGCTGAACGAGTACGACGCAGCGATCGCGCGGATGAACTCGCTCTAAGGAATCTTACGCGTTGTACGGGGTTGCTCCATGTGACCCCACACATCCCAACCTATGAAATACTTACTCGCGCTGATCGCGCTTCTCTTCCTCGGCAGTTCTACGGTCGATCGTGCAGTTGCGCAGTCGGATAAAGATGAGGCGACGACTCGCAAGCAGTTGGAAGTCCGCAAGGCAGAGCTCCGTAGCATTCTCGATAACATCGACTGGCAGCCAGCCCCGTTCAACGATAAGCAACTCACCAAGCAGCAGAAGAGTGAGGAGATCGAGTGGCGCAAGTGGTTGCTGCAGGTGCGCAATGCTCTCAAGGATTACGAGAAGGATATTGATCAGCTCCTTCGCGCTCTGGGAAATGTGATGCAAGCGAATGGCTCACTTGTACGTGCTGCGAGCGAAATGAATCTTCTGAAGATGGAAGACATGAAACGGATCCTGAAGGAAAGCGAACAGTTCGATCTGTTGACCGAGGCGTCGAAAGCTCGGCACGATATCGCGATGAACGCGATACGAAATTTAAAGGGATAACGAACGCATCAGACCTGTTCTCACACCAAGCAAATCAGCTCAACGATCTATGAAGCATCTCATCGTTTTCCTCCTCGCGCTTGCATTCGTCTCTCCCGCTCTTGCTCAGGTCGGAAAGAAGGCGAAGGTCTCGAATCATGAGATCGATAAGCAGGCTGAAGAGAACCGCAAGATCATTCGCGACCGGATAAATGAACTTGAGAGCGTGCGCAAGAGTGTGCAATGGGAGCCGCACAAGTCACCAGGACTCGATGCACCCGAGCACGAGAAGAAGGCAGATCATGATTGGCAGAAGTGGTTCTTCGATGTTCGGAAGGATCTGCACGAGTATTCGCGCGCCTGCACGTCCTTCTTGAAGTTGACCGATGCTGAGATCGTCGCAAGTATGGCATCAATGAACATGCAGTTCCTCGCATTGCAGAACGCTGTGCAGAATGAGAGCCGTAAATTCCAGACTCTCTCTAATGCATCGAAGGCACGGCATGACGTCGCATTGAATGCGATTCGAAACATGAAGTAAGCAAAAGACCCGGCTTAGGCCGGGTCTTTTGCGTTAAAGCCTTGTCTGAACATCTGCTTCAGCAAGCACTGGAAGTGATAGACAGCGTTCTCACGCTTGACGGAGAATCTGCCCCGATCGTACGCGCTTGAGTTCAACCCTCGTTGCACCAGCTCGCAGATCTCGATATCCTCCTGCTGTACTGACTCGCTGAAGCGGATGTCGTCCTCGATATGCGTGAGGGCTTCGGGTGATGAGATGTCCTCGTAGTAGTAATCGAAGATAACTCGGCAGCGATTCTCGTCGATCGGCTGGATCAGATTGGTCTGAAGTCTTCCTGGCAGGATGTTCAGCATCAAGTTCGGGAAGACGAAGTAATAGAGTGCCTCTGCAACACCTCCCTCTCGAACTCGCGTTGAATAGAGCACCTCATCGGCTCGCAACGGTGCATGCTGCAATGAGTACCACTCGAACGTATCGGTTTGATACTGATTGAAGTTGTACATCTTCACAAGCTCCGGATGCACAAGCGGTACGTGATAACCTTCGAGGTAGTTATCGACGTATGCCTTCCAATTGCAGTTGATCTCGTAGACGACACGCGTGTAAAACTTCAGCGACGTCAGATCGACCGAGCGGATGCGCTCACGAACTCCGGAGAAGATCGCTTCGAGTGATACACTCGGTTGTTCGAGTGCCACGAAGAGTAGTCCCTCCCACTCATCAAGCAGCACTGGCACTAGGCAATAATCCTTCTTGTCGAAGAGCTCGACCCGGTCGAAGTCGGGAACGCCACGGAGCATTCCATCGAGCTGGTAGGTCCAGCCGTGGTATTTGCATTGCAACATTGTGCTACAGCCGTTTTGGGTAGCGAGCGGTCCACCGCGATGACGGCACACATTGTAGAATGCACGGACGACGTCATCCTTGCCACGCACAACGATGATCGGCTCTTTCCCAACTGTTGCAATGATGTGCGAGCCTTGCTCTGTCAGTTCACTACTGCGTCCAACGAACTGCCAGGTCCTGCGGAAGATGTGCTCGTACTCTTGATCGAGGATGTCGCGCTTCGTGTACCATGAGGATGGTATCGTCTCGGAGCGTTCTAACGGAACAATTTCGAGATCTTTTGGATCGATCACTTGACTCGCTTCATCTTAAATGTGATGGAGGTCGACTTGCCTGCTTCATCACCTGTAAGTGTGATGTAGAGTGAGTCATTGTGAGGCCGGTCGTAGACGATCTCGCGAGGAAAGTCATTCTTGTCGTTAACAAATTTGACTAAATAACCCTCGTTGTACTGTAGGTGCTTAAATTCTTCTTTGTAAGTCTGACTTGTCATAACGAAGCGAACCTCACGATTCGGAAAGGTAACGACGTATTCTAATCCATCGTTATACTTCAGAATAGAAAGTTGCTCCATGTTAGCCGTATCAGTGCCAGTAACCATTCGGCCCTGCCCCTTAAGCAAGTCTGCCGTTTCTCGCCATTCTTCGACGAACTGACCATGCTCGGTCTCGGACATCCATGTGCCCGCTAGCCAAGCGAGACTCTTGACCCCTGTCTGGGGCAAATTGTCTTTCGCGGCACAAGCACTCAACGACACAAGTGCGATCAACGTAAGTAGTAGGTGCATAAAATAAACTATCATCTCTCAAATATACGGCAACAACCAACCGGATATTCCGGCTGTTGACAATTTCCCTACAACCCATTAAGTCACACTCTACCTCCTACGCATCGATCAGACCCACCTGCACCTGCTCACGAATCACGTTTCGATGTTCGCGCTCATTTTCGGCGTGCTCATTCTTGTTCTCGGCTTTATGAGAAAGAGCGAGGAGTTGAAGCTAGGGGCAGCAGTGCTGTTCGTTGTCGGCTCTATCGCGTTTTGGCCAGCATTCCTCACGGGTGAAGAGGCTGAGCACAAGGTGAAAGAGATCGCCGGTGTCAATCACGATGACATCGAGGAACACGAAGAAGCGGCAAAGTGGGGTCGGCCGTTCATCGTCCTCTTCGGTCTTGTGGCTGCGTTTAGCTTGTTCAAATTTCGCAAGACCAAGGCGATTCCTAAGACTCTTTCGCTGACCGTGCTGATCTTGGGGCTGTTCACCTTCACGATCCTCGCGCGCACCGCCTATATCGGCGGGTATATTCGCTATACGGAGATACATCAGGGCGCAGCCTCGGGCGGAGTCAGTGAATGAGTTATCCCCTATTCTTCTCCAGCAATACCATCATCAGCACGGAGAGCAGCACGGTCATCAGTTTCTCATCACTGAGCGTATAAGGATCGAAGGTCTCGCCGCTTGCTGGGTCTTGAGCAGCTTCGAGCGTGAACATCCCCTCGTGCCATGAGCGCTTCTTGATGATGCGAAATGCCAGGCGCTGACGCGTCTCGTCGTTGACGAGATATTTTGGATTGAGGAACATCCCCTGGAAGATATCAAGGACTGGCCCGACGATCGGTATCATGCCGAGGGCACCGTCGATCAGCTTCACGATCGGATTTTCTTCACGGATATGATAGATCAGTTGCTGCTGACCCGAGTAAATATCGTAGGAGGCCCGCCACAACGAGGTCATGCCCTCGCGAGTGATGTGGCCGATCTCTGTGTCAGTCGCTGAATGTATAAAGTTATAACGCGCCGAGAAATCGATCATCTTGTTCGCATGGATCTCGAAGAGCAATTCCTGCATCGTGCTGTCACGATAGACCAGCACATGCTCCTTGAGCTTAAAAAGCTTTTGCTTCACATAAAGAACTTCCCTATCCTGAGCATCCCTGACCGAGATCTGTGAAGCCAGGGCAAAGAGCTTGAAGCGAAGCGTGACGGGGAAATCTATCATACAATTGCGCTCGAATGCTAAATTACTTCTTACCCGTTATCATACTAACGAAGTTACTCCATCCGGAGATGGATACCATCAAGAGGTGGTTCAGGATGAAGAGAATGATTGCGATCATCGCGCCAAAGTGCCAGAACCGCGCGGCATCATAACCTCCGAACAAAGCCGTAATTCCCTGCGCCTGCACGGGCCAATAGATCGCGATACCGCTTAGGATCTCGGCCAACAATATGAGCGGGAGAACAGTGTAAGCTAACTTCTGTAAGGGATTGTACTTTCCAGTCTTGGGATGCTCCTTGCGTAGGCGAAGGTAGTACTCGATCATGGGTAATATTCCCGGTGCATCTGTCGGACGGAAGAGGGTGGTCTTTCTTCCATGACGAGAGAGCACATTATACGTTGTCCAGACAATACCATTCAGCATGAGGAGCCACATCGCAAAGAAGTGCCAGTTGCGAGCACCGGCTAACCATCCACCCATCGTGAGCCAATCCGGTATCTCAAAGCCAAAGAGTGGCGATGCATTATAGATCCGTAGCCCACTTGCAATCATGATGTAGAGCGCGACAACGTTTATCCAATGCGTCAGTCGGATGACAAGCGGGTGGATCACACGCATGCCTTCTCCCATCACTATCTCAGATGCCGCCATGCCAGTCATATCCTTTATCTTCCCAATATCCCCCCGGCTTCAAGTCGGTCACGGTGATGCGCTTCACCCACTTAGCCGACTTGTAACCCAGCTTCGTCGGCATAACTATTCTCAGCGGCGCACCATGATCGATCGTCAGCCGCTTGCCGTATGCTTCGCAGCACAGTAGCCATTGAGGGTCGCGGACAGTAGGCATATCGTA
>JBKJTP010000304.1:0-2600 GCA_046590195.1 Kapaibacterium sp. (SeqCode)
TTCTGCTGTCGCGTTCAGGGTCAATGGCTGTACGCCGGCCGGCCATGTTCACATTAACATTTACATTCGCCTCTTCGTCAGTGTCACGAAGCATTGCATACATCGCGATCAAAAGGACTATCCCCAGCACGCCGATAGGTACGAAAGCCCATGGCGGAAATCCGCCTTCTCGCCGCGGAGGAGAGACAACAACTTTGCGGTCTACGACCGGAGCCGCTCGCATTGGATGCGCGCAGTTAGGACATGCAGCCGCACTTACCGAAACCTCGTGGCCGCATTCAGGACAGAAAACTAATGACATTGATTGATCCCCCTTGTACCGACGTTTAAGACACGACGATTATCGCATTTGTCGCGTTTGCTATCAACTTTGATCGTGAACACAAGAAAGGCACGAATGAGCATGATACTCATCCGTGCCTTTGATTTATGCCCGCTCAAGCTCTACGCAGGAGCGGGGCTGATGTTTACACACAACAGTGGTTACTGATCGGCAGTAAAGTCCATACCGACAGCGTTGTCCGTGAGGCTTATCACACGGCTCGGCTGCTGGAACGTGAACCGTCGTGAGTTGACCGTCAGGACATACGTCTCACCTACGGCGAGGCCTTCGAATGTGAAGTATCCGAATGAACTCGTCGTAACTCTGAGCGGTGTCTCAAGAGCATTGCCCGTGAGTACCATCTCAGCGTTGCGGATCGATGTGCCGTCTGCTGTTGTCACACGTCCTGAAATGGACGCTTGTGCTGCTGTCGGTGCCAGGAACTCGAGTCCCCATCCACCGGCTATTTCACATGTGATCGCAATCAGGTCGCCACCGTCGTCTCGTACATAGAGGCTCCATGTTCCGTTTGCGTTCGTTAACCCGAACGTTCCGAACAATGTCGTCTCTATCGGTCCGCCGATCGCACTGCCTGGTTCGACATACGGTCCCGGTGGTGCCGGTGCCGGGAAGTTCGTAACCGGCGACTCCCAGGTCGTAGGCTCGAACGTTCCTGTCATTAGCGGTCCGTTGTCAGGCAGAACCTGCGGCTGCAGATCCTGGAATGTCAGCGTTACAGGCGTTGCCGGATCAATAGCGATCGATCCACCCGCATCACCCATCAGCACATATTCCTGACCAAGCGGACCGACCAGCAGTACGTCAAGGTTGTCAGGCAGAACATGCCATACGTCATAGAGCGTTACACGCAGGCCGCCTATAGACGTAGGCCCGTTTGTAACAGTTATGCTCGATGGATACGGATTTGCAACCGTTCCAAGCTCGCACTGGATCGGGACCGTATTGCGATACGCGTTTGCTGTGTCGTTGATCCTCAGAACAGCTGTGTTCTGCGGACCGGCATCTGCACCCGTGATCGACAGGTTAACCGTTTCTAAGTTCGTCTCGTCCAAACCATCAGCACACAGCTGGACACTTACAGGCACTGATGTCACACCAGGAGCGAAGGTCACAAGCTGTGACACACTGATGTAGTCAACGCCTGCCGTACAAGCCGCTCCGCCTACCGCGGTTCCGTTCGATGTTGCGAACGTTACCGATGTAGATCCGGTGGTCGAACCCGTCCTGATGAGATTGGTTGTGAACGTCTGTGATTCATCCTCGGTATAGGTCGGTGCCGAGAAGTTCACGATCGCACCCGTAGGCGTTCCTGTTGGTGTTACCGTTGGCGTCGCCGTAGCGGTTGCCGTCGGTGTTGGTGTTGCGGTTGGTGTGGGTGTAGCACATCCTGCACCACCGCTGATAACTACATTGTCTACCGTAAAGCTCGATATACCCGTTCCGGTGTGTACATATTCGAACACCACAGTGTGAGCAGCTCCATTGGCAAACGCATTCAGGTTGACCGTGCGCAGGCTGTATGCAGCCTCTGCAACCGCCGGTTCTGTATACGTTTGTACGATAGTTCCATCGACACGTACGTTAAGTACATCCGTGAACGGTGTAGTGACCGTACCGATTCGCATCTGGAAGCTCAGCGTCGCTGCTCCGCCGGCCGGGATCACAACCGATTGTCCGACTGTTCCGGTCTCAGCTGCAGCAGTACCGCCAAACCATGCCCAGTTATCGCCTGCGAACGGTGGAGCCGCTCCGCCTCCGGTTCCGCATAGTGCAGTGTTGCACAATGGAGTTCCGAAATTGGTTGACGTCTGTGTCGTCCATGCCGGCCAAGGTGTGCCTGCTTCGAACGTGCCGTCTACGACGACATTGGCACCCGGTGTGCATGTTGGCGTTGGCGATGCAGTTCCCGTCGGTGTTGCTGTTGCTGTTGGCGTCGCCGTGGGTGTTGCTGTCGGCGTAGCGCATGGCCCGGTTGTGACCAGAACAATGCTGTCTACCCTCCAACCGACGTCACCTACGAGGGAGTCGGACCCGAAACGGAACCGGAGCTTGATCGACTGACCAACCACATTCGGACCGAGGTTAACACTCGTGTTTATGTAGCCACCCGAATTACCGGACCATGCCATACGGCCACCTAGCGGATTGCCGTATGGCATGGTCCGGTAATTCGGGCGGCTACATAAACACGAGTGTTAACCTTGGTCCTAATGTGGTTGGTCAGTCGATCAAGCTCCGGTTCCGTTTCGGGTCCGAC
>JBKJTP010000309.1:0-6694 GCA_046590195.1 Kapaibacterium sp. (SeqCode)
AGCAAGCATAATTCGAGTAAGGCAGAGTTCATCTAACGCGACGAGCGTGGAGTTGGTGCACCGTTGTCTGTTACACAAACTGATCGATACAGACAATAACGAACCGTAAAGCATACGCTTGCAACGCTCTGCAGTTTCTCAAGAGGCATTGATATTGCTTAACTCTGAACGGCATCCCATCGCTGTTGACCTCTACTTTATAGCCCAAATAGCGCACGCGCGCGGCTATACATTATCGGCTGAGGTGAGCAGCGATCATAATCATGTAGATATTCATTACGTCATTAGACATAGAATTACCATGGCACAATACGACCGCAACGAGCGCAGTGATTTTGGCAGGCGCTCAGACAACCGCTTTGATCGCTACGCAACAGAACGTGCAACAAACAGCGAACGCTCAAGCAACGACCGCTCGAACCCTACATACAACGACCGCTCGCAGAACACCTGGACAGGCGATTGGCGCGACGATGAAAGCCGCTCACGCGGCGAACGCACAGCTCGCAACGACGATAATGATCGTGGCTTTTTCGAGCGCGCTGCTGATCAGGTAACATCTTGGTTCGGCGGCGACGACGATCGCAATGACAACCGCTCTGAAGCAGAGCGTGAGCGCGAGCGCTACTACGAGCGCCGGTACAACACTGAAGGTGCGCGGGGCTCAGCAGGACGCGAGCGCGACTACAACAGCACGTTCGACACGCGCTACGGGCAGAATGTTGAAGAGAATCGATTGAGCCACACGAATCAGGATGACTCCTGGCGATCAGGCCGCGACAACACGGCATCGTGGCAGACCGCTGAGTCGCGTCCTTCAGAAGGTAGCACGAATCAGTATCGTCGCTCAGGCACAAACTCGGGCCAAGGTTCTTCCTCAAGTCAGTATCGTAGTCCTTCGGGCGAGCGCAGCCCATACTCGCAAGGTAGCTCTGCATTGGGATCATACGGTCGCAGCGGCAGCTCTGAGAGCTCACGCAATACTGGCGGCACGAACTACGGTTCATCGAACTACGATGCCTCTAACTATGGCCTCGGCTCCAACTCGAACAGCGGATCAACCTGGTCGAACCAGAGTGGCTCCTATGGTTCTGCAAGCCGTGGTCAGCATTCCGGTAAGGGCCCAAAAGGCTGGCGCCGCAGCGATGACCGCGTGAAGGAGGATGTCTGCGAATATCTCGAGCGCAATGCGATGATCGATGCAAGCGATATCGATATCACTGTCTCGGAAGGCGTCGTTACGCTCACCGGCACTGTACCGGATCGCCAGATGAAGCGCATGTGCGAAGACGAGATCGAGAACATGCCGGGCGTCAAAGACGTGAACAATCAGATCCGCGTCAACCGCGAGTCGAGCAGCAGCGATTCGTCGTCGTCGAGAACTGGCTCTTCGAGTAGCTCGTCGTTCGGATCATCGAATAGCTCATCGAATGGTAATTCAGGCAGTTCGCTAGGTTCTGATGGTGCATCCAATACGGGTATGTCGGCAGGCTCGAATGGCAATGGATCATCGAGCGGTACATCACGCACAGATGGCTCTTCGGGATCATCGAAGAAGTCGGGATCAAGCGTGTCGTAAGTAGAATCTCTCAGGTGTCATCCTGAGCGAGCATAACGAGAAAGAGCCATGCGAACAGCATGGCTCTTTCTCGTTATGCGAGTCGAAGGATCTCCCTGACTCTTGCGGACATGCAGGGAGATCCTTCGACTCCGCCGCCGCGTGTTGATCGCTAACGCGCTCAAGCACTGCGGTCGGCGTCGCTCAGGATGACAAGTTGGTTTTAGATTGCTCGCTTCGCTCGCGCGGCAGGCTAAAGCCCGCCTCCACACTTTGAGATTACCCGCCCGACCACCGCTTCTTCGGGTGTGTCAGCAAGTAGGTGATCTGCCTGCGATGACGCAACACATGCACGATCGCGTGCTCCATGAATTGCTCGAGATTGTAATTGCCCCAGCTTGCTTTGATGATCGTCTTTTCGATCTCTTCGTGGATCATATCCCAGCGGCCATCGAAGGACTCGATCATGTATTCGAGCAAGGTAACCATCTGTCTGTTCGCGTCGAGCGCATCAACCGGCATCGTTGCCGGCGGCGGTGAGATCGAACGATCGAACTGACGACGGACATAATCGGCATCATCATAACCTGAACTGATCACATGCCCCATGATGCGCTGCACCGAGCGGCAGTGCTGATCCTTCGTCACTTCATCCAACACCTCAACGAATTGCGGTTGCTTCATCGCGTGGATCGTCTTTGCCAGATCGAGCAACGCACGCTCGTACTCATCGACGAGTGCGCCGATGATTCCAGGTCGATACACTAGTTCATCAGCCATTAGCTATGTCCCTCCGATCCGGAAGCAGGGGCAGACGAGATATGTCCGCTTACGAGCTTTTGCGTGCGCTCTTCTATTTGTTTGCGTGCTGCTTTCGGGTTATCGATCACGAGCTTCGCGATCGCCGCAACATTCTCAACGGTAAAGCCATATTCTTCAAGGATCTTCTCATACGGAGCAGAAGCGCCGAACGTATCGACTCCGATGCTCGCGCCGCTATCCCCAACCCACTTATGCCAGCCTTGTGTTGAGCCAAGCTCGATCGAGAGCTTTGGTACACTCGGTGGCAGCACGAGTTCGCGGTACTTCGCCTCGCGCAATTCAAAGAGCTCCCAACTCGGCATGCTTACAACGCGTGTTGGGATACCATTTTTCTGCAAGAGAGCCTGAGCATCGATCGCAAGCGAGAGCTCAGAACCAGATGCGATCAGGATGATCTTCGGCTCGCCGGTACTATTCGACTTGATGTATGCACCCTTCTCGAGTCCGACAGGCGGTGCATACTTCTCGAGATCGAATATCGGTAGCTTCTGCCGTGAGAGCACAATGCCACACGGCTTTTGCGATCGCATCGCAACACGCCACGCTTCTACCGTCTCGTTCGCATCGCCTGGACGAATGACCGTGAAGTTCGGCATTGCACGCAACGACGCGAGATGCTCGACAGGTTGATGCGTCGGACCATCTTCGCCGAGTCCAACGCTATCGTGCGTCCAGACAAAGACCGACGGCACATTCATCAGCGATGCAAGCCGCACCGCCGGGCGCATGTAATCGCTGAACGTGAAGAATGTCGAGCCGCTTGGATAGACGCCACCGTGCGCCGCCATGCCATTGATGATGGCACCCATCGCATGTTCGCGAACGCCGTAATTAACTGTGCGACCGTTCGGCTCACCGTGCTTGTGTTTATGCGGACCGAACTCCGGATACTTATCGAACTTCGTGAAACACGACTCGTTGAGATCTGCAGAGCCCGTGATCATTGTCGGGATTGTTGCAGCCAGCGAGTTCAAAGCCTTGCCGCCTGCGTTGCGTGTAGCCATTGGTCCATCTTTGGGTGAAAAGACCGGCATGTCTTTATCCCATCCTTCTCGAAGCTTGCCAGAGATCGCCGCATCGAAGGACTTCGCATCATCCGGATACTTCGTCCCATACTCTGCGAGACGCGATCTCCATTGCGCTGAGAATTCACCGCCGTTCTGTCCGGCTTTGCGGAATACTTGCTGCGCTTCATCAGGCACATGAAACGTCGGCTCTAGCGGCCAACCCATCGCGTCCTTTGTTGCCTTTACTTCGTCCTTGCCGAGTGGCGCGCCATGCGCCTTTGATGTGCCTGCACGGTTCGGGCTGCCGTAACCGATTGTCGTATTGCAGATGATCATCGATGGCCGCTTCGTATCGCGCTGGGCCGCGATGATGGCTTCATCGATCTCATCGACATTGTTACCATCCTTCACGATGAGCACCTGCCAGCCATACGCTTTGAAGCGAAGCGCTACATCTTCGGTGAATGTAAGATCGGTCGAACCATCTATTGAGATGTGATTGGAATCGTAAAAGTAGATCAGCTTGCCAAGTTCGAGATGTCCGGCGATCGATGCGGCTTCTGAAGTGATGCCCTCCATCAAGCAGCCATCGCCAAGGAAGACATAGGTGTAATGTCCGGTGATCGGTAGATCTTCTTTGTTGAACGTCGAAGCGAGGAAGGTGTCGGCGATGCCCATGCCGACGCCACTCGCGAAGCCTTGTCCGAGCGGACCTGTCGTTACCTCTACGCCCGGAGTGAATCCGCGCTCGGGATGTCCGGGTGTCTTGCTACCCCACTGACGGAATTGCTTTAAGTCTTCGATCGATACATCGTATCCGGTAAGGTGCAGCATACTGTAGAGCAGCATGGACGCATGGCCGTTGCTTAGGATGAAGCGATCACGATCGAACCAGTCTGGGTCTGCGGGATCAAAGCGCATGTGCTTTGTCCAGAGCGTGTACGCGATCGCGGCCATGCCCATAGGCGCGCCGGGGTGTCCGCTATTCGCCTTCTCTACGCCATCGACAGCGAGAAAGCGTATGGTATTGATGCAGAGTTCGTCGAGTTGAGTGTTCGGCATGTTGTCAGCGTTCAGCGGATAGCGTTCAGCGTCTGGCGTTCAGGAATTGATCTGTTACAACAAGAGATCACGATGTCTTGTCCTGTAGCTCTTTTAGTTTTCGGATCATGATGTTCAGCATTTTCCCAACCTCCTGAGCTTGCGTCCAAACAGGTGTGAGAGTTTCTCGGCTGATCATGTTGAGCTTACTCGTAAGGATGAGCTGTGTCTCCAATTCAGCAAGTGAGCCTTTCGCATAGGACAGATGATGCAAGAATTCTTTGCGATGCTGTCTTGCATGACCTTCGGCGATATTCATGGGTATGGATGACGCCGCTCTTTGCATTTGAGAGCGCAATCCATACTTCTCCGCATCTGGCAGCCGAGACGTAAGTTTGTATATCTCAACGGTCAGATCCAGTGACTTTTGCCAAACTCGTAAATCTCGATATGTCTTCGACTTCATCCCGCAATATACGACGTGAAGTCTGCTCCGAGACGCTGAGCTTAGAACTCCCCCCTGAACGCTGAACGCTAGACGCTGAACGCCTTCCCGTCTTCGCCTCTCAGTCCCATCCAAGACAAATCTCACCAATCGCGACGACCCCTGTCAGGTCTGCGCGCCCTCATTCGTATTATATAGAGACACAGGTCGTGGGTTAGTTGCTGGGCGCTCTCTCGTTCAGGTTATTAGTTGTTGCCCCTGGCCGCTGGTGTTGTGTATTATCTATTTCTCGATCAATATGACGAATTCAAGAATTGCAAGCATTGTCCTCGGTCTGGCGATGCTTATCTTTGGCGCGGCAAGCTGCGATATTTTCGATCCATACGATCCAGGTGATCCTGGTCATGGCGGCGGCGGTAAGGACTCGATCATCGTGGACACTCTTCCTTGGGATCCATGGGATCCTCGCGACACCAGCGGCAATCACGATGACGATGACCAGCCGACGTTCGTGCGCGGACAGGGCACAGTCGTTTGGGTTGAGCTCGAAGGCGGCTTCTGGGGTATCGAGGCGACGAACGGCCACGAGTACGAGCCGGTCAATCTGCCTGAGCCATTCATGGTCAACGGCTTGAAGGTAGCTTTCACAGGCAAACTCCTCAATTGGGGCACCATGCACATGTGGGGCGAGGTGCTGGAGATCGGCGAGATCAGCAGGCTCTGAGGCCAGGGTATAGGGTTTAGGGCATAGGGTATAGGGTTTAGGGTATAGGGTTTAGGGGTTTCTCGTAGCGAAATTCTGCCTTGAACTCATAGAGAGGCTTGACTCAGGTCAAGCCTCTCTTTTAGCGTAGGGCCATGCCGTTGGCATGGCTGGTCCGGCAGACTGAATGATCGAATGATAGCAGCACCCTCCGGTCTTGCTCTTCGTCACGCTGACGCTTCCCTCAAACCGACCACTCTCATTACCGAGACGACCCGACATGCCAACGGCATGTCACTACGGCGACCAAAATTCTCATTGTGACGGAATTCTTCAGTCCGAAATGGACGCACCGGAGCTAATGGTATCGGCAATGGCAGGTGCGGGTTATGACATCCCGCTGACAACAGATTCGAAGGTTTGGCTGACGCCAGAGTTGACGTACAACGTGCAGCTGAAGAGCCTTGCACAGGGCGATAATGATGGTGACTTGCGCGTGAACACGATCGCAAGCAAGATCACGCTCAAGTTTGGTCTGGGTGACTAAGCATAGAGGTTATCAGGACTAACAAAGCCCGGCAGCAATGCCGGGATTTGTTTGTTTTACAATATTCTGAGTCAAGCTACCATGAGTAACTAGTACCAGCGAGAAAATGATAAGTTCGAAAGCGCTGGTACGGAGCTGAATTTGGCTCACTCAATGGGTTCTCTAAGTTGACACCAGTTGCTTTTGACGTTAGGCCATGCGTATAGCCCAATTGCAGGTTTACACCGATTCGCTCAGATATCCAGTACTTCAACCCAAGAGCTCCATACAAGCCGATATCATCATTATAATTGGCATCATAGTGACTATCTGAAGTGAGAGTTTCCTCTTCACTAACGTGGGTCGAATAGTATTGAACCTCTGCAAATAGCGGAATGGCGTAGTCTATTCCCACGCTGAGGTCGACTGAGATCGGCCAACGGATTGGTCTAACAGTCAGACCTATGGGAATCGAAAGCATTTCGACGGTGCGTCTGGTAAAGCCGTCGCTCTCATACCCGACAAGATTATACTCGTACTCTATCGTGCCACCACGCACTTGATAGCTTACGCCTATCTCAACTCCAAGTGG
>JBKJTP010000041.1:0-36913 GCA_046590195.1 Kapaibacterium sp. (SeqCode)
CTCTCGCGCACTCGCGTATTCGTGTTGCAGCCGCTGACGGAAATAGATCTTAATGACATCATCGATAAGGCGCTCAACGAAGACGATGAGCTGCAAGGCGTAACACTTGACGATGAAGCGCGCCGCGCTATGATGCTGCTCTCCGGCGGAGATGCAAGAAAGCTATTGAATGCTCTCGAACTCTCCGCGCAGCTTGCGCCCCAGAAGCAGATCTCGCATGAAGTGGTCGAGCAATCGATCGGCCGCAAAGTCTCGCGATACGACAAAGGAGGCGAAGAGCATTATAACATTATCAGCGCATTCATCAAGTCGATGCGCGGGTCTGATCCGAACGGCGCGCTGTATTGGCTTGCACGCATGATCGATGCGGGTGAAGATCTGGAGTTCATCGCACGGCGAATGATCATCTTCGCAAGCGAAGATATCGGCAATGCGGACCCGAACGCGCTCTTGCTTGCAACAGCATGTTGGGATGCAGTGCGGGCGATCGGCTATCCGGAAGCGACCATCATCTTTGGCCATGTCGTGACTTATCTCGCGACCGCATCGAAATCAAACGCATCGTACAAGGCTGTGGGGGAAGCGCTCGAACAAGTACGCATGCAGCCGAATCTGCCGGTGCCACTGCATTTGCGCAACGCACCAACGAAGCTGATGAAAGATCTCGGCTATCACAAAGGCTATCAATACGCGCACGACCACGAAGGCAATTTCGCGCGAAACATGCAGTATCTCCCCGACGAACTCAAAGACACGAAGTTCTATGAACCCGGCACCAGCGGCCGCGAAAAAGCAATCCGCGAACGACTTGAATATCTCTGGCCAGATAAATATCCGAAGCAGCCAGAGTAAATCTTACATGCCATCGTGAGCAGAGCCTCCCCTCGTTTGATGCCTCAGCATCAAACGAGGGGCGGCGGAGTCGAAGGATCTCCCTCCATGTAAGAAACAGTCAGGGAGATCCTTCGACTTGCTAAAGCTCGCTCAGGATGACAGCGTCAAAGTGTAGAAAAAAGCAAAGAGGCCGCGATATAGATCGCGGCCTCTTCTTATGTTGTGCTACGTAATAATAGTATTACTTTGCATTCTTCTTTTCAAGCTTGTGCTGCATGCGCATCTCCTTGCGAAGCTCATGCTTCTCTGCGCCCTGAAGTTTTTCTGCACCTTCGAGCTTCTTGCCGTGGCGAGCCTTGATGTTCTCACGCATGTTCGCGCGCTTCTCCTTGATCTTTGCTGCGGCCTTCTCGCGCTGCTCTGCGGTGAGCACTGCTGCGATGCGGTCCTTCGTGGTCTTCAACTGTGCCTTCATCTCCTCGCGAGCTTCTTCGCGCGCTGCTTTGTCCTGCAACTTGTCAGCAGTGCGCGCAGCCTTCATGGCTTCGCGTGCATTTTGCAGACGTTGAATATCCTCAGTCAGGATCGGGCGAAGCTGCGCGACCTGCGCATCCGTTAGCTCAAGCTGCTTATCCATTTGCGCGAGGCGCTTTTCGACGCGCTCGGCGACCGTCATATTCTTGAAGCGATCCATCTTATGATCGCCCTGCTTATGATCGCCTTTCTGATGCATCGCTGGCTTATCGGCCTGTTGAGCGAATGCAGGTGCGCCTGCACCAAGCATGAATACGGCTACGAGTCCTAGCTTAAGGCTTCCCTTAATAGTGGTATTGAAAAGCTGTTTCATAGTAATGTCTTTGATAGTAACTTCATAAAGAACGGGCGGCCCGCTTGCTCAGCCTGACCTCCACAGCGAGCATCCTAGCGTCGCTTGTACAGAATAGACTCAGATACTAACGCCGGGTTTAAGCAATACGCCCTTAATTGATTTTCATAGGGATCGGCGAAGAAGGGCGGAAAGGGCGCGATCCAGTCCCAGCCTCAAAATAGGCTTTCCTGAAACCCTAGGGGCGGGTTCGCGCGTTAGAGCCGTCCCTGAAAAAACGCGTCGGCTGGTAGTGGCCGCACGCTTCGGGACAAGTTGGACCAAGTCTTACGCAACGTCGATACGCCCAACCGAGTCAGATCCGGAAGGAAGCAGCTCTCAGCAGTGTCTCGTGTGACGTAAGTCGCTTGGTCCTTTTTTATTGCCCCGCCCGAAATTTGCGCCCGCAAAATCTTCCCCTTACTGTAATTACTTTTTCGCCAAGCGGTTCTTATTAGACTGTTACAGCTATTAGATTTTGAGTCATCCTCTCGCAATATGATCCGCTCGCTCGCCATATTCCTCATTCTATTATTTACCTCCAGCGATCTTTCAGCCCAGACGCATACGATGCGCTCGTTGCATGGGCCTGATGGGGCGAGCATATATGAGATTGACATTTCGCCGGACGGTCGATTTTTCGTAAGTACCTCAAAAGAGTTGTACTATCATGGCCCAACCGATCTGCGCTTTAGCACTATCCCTAGGGTATTTGCGGCACCTTCAATTGCTATTGACTCCAATGGGAAAGTCTACTACTCTGATGCCAATGGCGTTGGAACAGTCGAAGGCCAGATCCTCAATGAAGTAGTTGGTCTATCGCCTTTCAAGACAAAGAACGCGATTCTGATCGTAGACAGAACTACTCTCACGATCATATCAGGTAGCGTTTTCGCTCGACTGATCAACGGCAACTGGGTGTATGACACACTGCCTGGAGGAGTAGGAGATGTGCAGATCAAAGGCGATACTCTTGTGGCATCAACTGGTGCAGGGCTCTATTACAAAGTTGAAGGTGCTGATATTGAATGGACTAAAATAGGGTCGCAGATATCAGGTTCGATTCGTACCTTCGAGCTCACTCCTATTGGGTTGATCGCAGGGACGCGTTCGCAGGGGGTCTGGATTAGTGATAGGATCGGCGGTGAGCTTCGATCGATCTCCAACAATCTGGATGACTGGCAGATCAATGACGTGCTGTATTCGGACGGTCGTATCTACACTTCGCATCCCAATAATATTTATACTACGTCCGACCTTGGTGAAACATGGATCGAAGGACAAGATCGCATTCGAACACTTCGCGTAGATGCGTTGGCAGCACATAATGGCGTTGTTTACGCAGCTTCAGATGGTCTATTCATTTCCGAGGATCAAGGCGAAAGCTGGAGAGCCTTGAATGTTGGCTTTGCAGAATCGCAGGTCAGTGCCATCATCGAATACAAGGGCGATGTCTGGACAGGCTCGACGCTGTCCGCTGTGCACAAATATTGGCCTTCTGGCGATTCATGGCTCGATCAAAATAGGGGACTACGCTCGAATGGTACTGTGATGAAGTTCATCGTCCATGCTGATACGCTCTATGCACTTGAACAGCGCGGCGGGCTATTCAAGTGGAGATGGGATTCGAGCGCATGGGTCAGCGTCCCTCTGACATTCTCAGTTAGCAGCCTGTATTACGATATGGAGATGCTTGATGAACGCACAGCAGTTATCGTTTCAGAGAGCGTGCACATCCTTGATCTCGTGACTGGTGCATTCACGCGCAAGCAATTCGGCGAGTTCCAGATCCGTGATGTTGAAGTGGCGAATAATAAGATCTATCTCGCATCCGATAGCGGTTTGTTTGCCTCTGCTGATAGAGGTATAACCTGGGAAGGGATCGGGGTTGGTCGATTCTACAAAGTTGCAGTTGTGGGTGGTGTGATCGTTACGGAGGTCTCAGCAACACGATTGCTGCGCTCTACAGATGAGGGCAAAACGTGGGACGTGCTTGATGAACGGCTCGACGATCTACACAGAATAGACGACAAGCTTTACGCAATAAGAAACATCACCTATGTTTCATCCGATAAAGGAACAACCTGGCAACCTTTTGCAGACAAAAGTATATCGGAGCTTCATTCAATGTACAAAACATCGACAGGTCAAATGCTGGTTGGTGTAAATAGCGAAGGACTTATGGAAGCGGTGACGGCATCCGGAGTAGCCGACAAGATCAAAGCTCCTGCCTTCAGGATCGGCACTTCACCAAATCCATTCGCTTCGAAGCTCACGATCACATATGAGCCGCTCGGTGCAGCAACCGTCGAGATCAACATATACAACGAAGCTGGTCAGGTAGTCGCCAGTTTATTACGCAGCGGAAGCGCTGAGCCGGGTACACATTCTATTGAGTGGGACGCGCGCGATCTGCCGAGCGGAGCTTATATTGTAGAAGTGCGAGATGCTGTTAGGATCGAGTCATCCAAGGTGATGCTAACGCGTTAAGTTAGCCAACTGAGATAGATGCAAATGAGCTTGCAGTTCTGTGATCCATACGCAACCCCACGAAATGCGCGAGCATCTCTCCGTTGAGGGATCATTGAAGGCATCCAGGAATAGTAGGGCTGCCCTTTCTCCAAGGGTACTTTCTCCCCCAAAATTATGTTTGGTAACTGCGGTAAAATGCGCTGAATGGGTCAATAGCTAAGGTAAAAGTTGGTGACCACATTTGGAAATTCGCAATTCTTGTCGTATATTAACGCTCCGTTAGGTCGGTCTTCCGACAGAATGGAAGCGATGGGCGCGTGCCTGTTGCGTGCGTTTGTTGTGGATCGGCAACGATCCTGATCGGCCCTTATGGAAGGCCTTTTACTACTAGTCCTGGCGCTTTGCGCCGGCTTATGTTGTCACTACCATCCATACGAGTCGATCGGTTCGACTACCGATTTTTACCCAGTTTTCATCCGTTTTCCTAGTTCATTCAATTTAACAGGTTCACAACTGACTGACCGCGTAGGTTAGGTCACTGATGATTTGGATCATCGAGTGATCGTGCTGGTCAGAGGAAGCAGCCTTGCCATCGCTTTGCGATCTGGCAGGTCTTCAGTGGATCTTCACAGAATTGATCCGATCATTGGGTCCTGAAGCGCCTGTCACATTTCCTGTCACGGATCGCTTAGGGACGAAGTCACCTGCAGAAAGGTCTGGACGATCTGTCGTCCAAGCCAGCTAGCCATTAAACCATAGTTGCTAGCAGCTAGAAACTACATCGATCATCGATCGCGCTAACCGACCCACCCCGAGGTCCGCGGCCGGTCGCAACCGATCCAGCAAAGAATAGTGCAGAAGCTCGTTTGTTACTTTGTGTACTTGCTTGACCGCCTCGCCGCTTGGTGGGTGGGCTCTGGCGCTCGGACGCTCCTGCGTCACTTGCGCACCAGACAAGTAGCCGTACGCCAAACGCTCGCCACGGGATCTGTCACTGAGCGATCCGCTCAGGCACGGACTCCGCGGAAGCTTCTCCGACTATGCCGGAATCGGTCCGAGAACGCCCACCACCAGTTTGGTAGCTACCAGCTTGGTGTGTGTGTGAATTCGAGTGATCCAGCATCCGAAAGTCCCTCCAGCATCTGCTCCCGTCAACTGATCATCCGGATCGTCCCATCCGCGCCACCCCTGGTTCGGACTAAAACCACCCATCTCCAGCCGATCAAGATCCGTCCTTAAAGCGGGCTGATACGCTGTGCGTGTGTGAATTCGTGAAGTCTCGCTGCTTTCCTCGTAGCATTTCCAGCAATACGCGCTGAATTGGGCATGTGCCATTTCGGCTAGTGTTGGTTTGTGTGTGAATTCATCACACCATGATCCGATTAAGGAAAGAGATCTTCATCAACGCCATCAGCGATGATGAGGTGAGAATAGCGATCACAGAGAACGACCGGCTGGTCGAGCTCTTCGTGGAAACCCCAGAGACCGAGCGCCACGTCGGCGATATCTACCTCGGCAAGGTAGCAAAGGTCATCCCAGGTATGAACGCCGCGTTCGTCAACGTCGGCCTCGAGCAGGATGCCTTCCTGCATTTCAGCGATATTGGAGACTCGTTCTCGACCAGTTCGGCCTATCTCTCCGGAGAAGACGCCGAGATGGAAGATGACGATGTCGACGACGAAGAGGATGACTACCTCGTCGAAGAAGGCGCGACCGGTCAGGAGCAGAAGATCTTCCGCCCGCGCGACCGGCAGCCACGCAGCCCACGTCCTGAGCGAGGCTCCGACCGCAATTCCGATCGCTCCCCGGATCGTGAGGGTGGCCCAGCTCGCAAGGTGATCGGCTCCGATGGCATCGCCGTCGCCAAGCCGATGGATCTGAAGCTCGCGAATCAGCGCGACATGCGCCCTCGCGCAGCCCGCGCCAACGACCGCAATTTCCCAACGCTGCTTCAATCGAACGTCTCGATCGAGCCGGGCCAGAACATCCTCGTTCAGGTCACTCGTGAGGCATTCGCGAATAAGGGCGTTCGCGTTACGAGCCGCATCTCGATCCCAGGCCGCTTCCTCGTGCTCGTACCATTCGAGCCAGGTATCGGTATCAGCCGCAAAGTGTATTCGGTCCGTGAGCGCAGCCGGTTGCGCCGTATCATCCGTTCGCTCAAGCCCCGTGAGCTCGGCGTGATCATTCGCACGGTTGCTGAGAACAAGGAAGAGTCTGCGCTTCGCGAAGATCTTCAGAAGCTTCTCGACATCTGGAAAGAGATCGAGACGAAGATCAAGGATATCGATCCGCCAACGCTCGTGTATCAGGATTCGAGCATTACCTCATCGGTCATGCGCGATCTCTTCTCGCCTGACGTGAGCCGCATCGTGATCGATTCGAAGAAGATGTACAAAGAGGTGATGGAGTATGTCGAGTGGGCAGCTCCGAATCTCACTGGTGCCGTTGAGCAGCACAAGGCCAGCGAGCCGATGTTCGATTCATATGACATTGAGCATCAGATCGAGTCATCGCTCTCGCGGAAGATACCGCTGCCTTCAGGTGGCTATCTCTTTGTCGAGCACACCGAAGCGATGGTGGTGATCGACGTGAACTCCGGCCGCTATGCAGCCCGCCGCGAGCAAGAGCTGAACTCACTCAAGACCAATCTTGAAGCAGCGCGCGAAACAGCGCGTCAGTTGCGTCTCCGCGATATCGGCGGTATCATCGTTGTCGATTTCATCGACATGCAGGATGAGCGCAACAAGAAGAAAGTCTATGATGAGATGAAGAAGGAGTTCAGGAAAGATCGCGCGAAGTCGTCGATCCTCCCACTCACCGACTTCGGCATCATGCAGATCACGCGTCAACGTATTCGCCAGTCGATCATGCATTCGCTCTCAGAGCAATGTCCGGTCTGTGGAGGCACAGGATTGCTGGTATCGAAGACGACGATCATCAAGCAGATCGAGCGCTGGCTCGAGCGCTTCCGCGCAGAGAATAGAGAGCGCAAGCTTCTGCTCACTGTTAACCCGACGCTTGCTGAGATGTTGACGAGCGGACTCATGTCACCGCTTCGCAATATCCAGCTCAAGTATCTGATGCGCATTCAGCTTCAGACGGATGAGACACTTACGGGTGACGAATTCCGCTTCCACAGTCCGAAGCAGCGTAAGGATGTAACGTCCGACTACAACTCGCAGCGCGAAGCGCAAGTGAGCGATGAGTCGCTGTTGGATGAAGGCATCGAGGCTGAAGATGAGCGCGAGTCTCGCAGGGACTTTGGCGGCCGTCCGCAACGCAGCAGCCAACCTCGCAGACGCGAACGAGAAGCACAGGACTAAGCTAAGAAAATAGAGAAGGCAGCCCGAAACGGCTGCCTTCTTTATTTATGACTACAGCCTCTTAACGACATTTCACGGATCTGTCTAGGCTATTCTGTACGCTTACTCATGACTGGATCTTTAAGCCGACAACGAAAAGACTTGGTAGGATAAATCATGCTAATATGGCTGAATACATTTCGGGAATCCTTATGGCATGTGAATGTATTGTATTATTACTGAAGTCATTCACGCGGATCATTACTGGTCCTGTGAATGGCCATAATGTGGTGAAGGTGAAAGAAGCGCGTGTAGCCTGGAGCGGGAGCTCTGGGCTTCATGCGTTTAAAGGGTTTCCTAGCGTTGAGAGAAGTCCGACGCACCACTTCAAGCATATAAAAGAAAGGCGCATCAACGATGCGCCTTTCAGCTTACAAAGCTTGCTTACAATTAACCCCCGCGCTCGATCTTCTCGAGCTTTGCCTTCAGCTCGCTGAGATCACCGATGGTGAAGCTCGTTGCCTTTGACGAAGCCTTGTAGTTCTTTAGCGTCTTGTGCTGCTCTTCGCGTTCTGCTGCGACGAGCGAAAGCGTTGGACGTCCGGAGCGGCGATCGAATTCGATAACGCGCATGCCCTCGAGCGCCATACCTGGCTTGAAAGAATCTTCAACGCGCTCGACACGATCGTGACTGAGCTCGCGACGAGGGATGAATCCTTCGCCAGTTTCTCCGAAGTCGACAACGACGCCGCTACGATCCGATGACTTGACCTTACCATCGTGATCTGAACCGACCTTGAACTTGCCTTCCGCCTTGCGAAGCGGATTCTCAGTCATCTGCTTCTTCGAGATCGTGAGCTTGCGTGCATCTGCATCAGCACGAAGTACTTTTGCTTCGATCGCATCACCTTCTGTCAGTGCATCTCGCACGCTAGGAATGCGGGTCCAGCTGATCTCGGAGATCGGAAGGAATGCGATCATGCCATCACTCAACTCAACTTCAGCGCCGTACTCATTGATGTGACTGACTGTACCAGTGACGGTCTGATCTTCCGAGTAGCTCTTATACTTCTCGTCCATCGGATCAGCAGTGAGCTGGCGAACGCCAAGCTGCACACGGCGGCGGCCCTTATCGACCTGAAGGATCTTCGCCTTCAATGTCTCGCCACGCTTGACGATCTCATACGGATGATCGAAGTTCTCCCACGAGAGATCGCGTAAGCGAATGATCGCTTCGATTCCCGTACCAACGTCAAGGCTAACACCCTGATTGTTGAATGACTTGACCTTGCCTTCGATGACGTCGCCGACATTCATACCCTGAATGTGCTCCTTGCCCTGCTCGCGAAGTTCTTCATCGAGCACGGCGCGGTGGCTGACAGTGACGCTCGACTTATCGCTGTTCGGCTTAATGGCCGAGATCTTCACCGGTATTGTCTTTCCGAAGTAGTTGGCGATGTTGCGGTTCGGATCGCGATCGATCATGTCGTTCGGCATGAAGGCCGGTGTGCCGTCCTCAAGCTCCATCTCGAGACCGTTGCGCTGCCATTTGATCACTTTGGCCTGCAAGCTTTTCTTCGTCCGTTGTGCCTCACGCAGAGACGCAAAGGGATCGTTCGCAGGCGTTGCCTTCTTGGCGGTGCCCGTCGAATCGGTGTTCTTGGTCTCCTGAGAATTTTCTACAGGAGCTGCTTGCATCTCGACCGGTTGGTCCTGCGGAGTGTTCTCCTGGTCAGGGGCGGTCGTCATAGTCTCTTCCACGATAGCTGGGTGTTATTGGTTTGGCAATCGAAGCTGGACAACTGGCTCTACTCATTTCTATACTAGCCACGGTCCGGGGAATTGCGGAAGAGGAAAAGCTCCATCGGGGAAAGGCAGTTCCGATACTTCCGCTTCATTTCGGGGAACACCCTGCCTCAGGAAAGGTCGCATACAGGCCCCGTGTCTTTAGGCTTTCACATAATCCTTGAGGGCATCCCGGAGTAGCTGGTGTACCCGCACTGGTTTGTAGGTCTCACGGTTGACTGTCACGAGTACACAATGTCCAGTCATGAGCGTTTCGCCCAACTGGCCGCGCTCTGACTTTGTGCGCTTGATCTCGAACTCCAGGTTCAGCGATGCGCTGCCGATTGAGCCGACCCAGATCTCAACGGAAAGCATGTCGTCGAGATAAGCCGGAGACTTGAAATCGCAGTGGAATTGGGCACGGACGGGGTAGGAATCGATAACCTCGAACGCATGAGAATACGGCAGACCGATCTCGCGGAAAAGCTCTGTCTCGGCGATCTCGAAAAAACGGACGTAGCTGCCGAAGTAGATGATGCCGGCTTTGTCCACGTCGGACCACCTGACTCGGTCCTGTACGGCAAATCTTTTATGCTCTTGTGATGCCATCGCTCGAAATTCCGTATTTTTGTGTAGATGAACAGATCCCGAAGCAACGATCGCTTGCTTCTTCACCCGATTTCTCTTTCTAAGAATTATGCGTCTAGCGCCTCAACAAGTTGAACAGCTCAAGCAGCGTTTACAATCGACATTTAAGAATCCTTGTCAGATCTGCGGATCGCCAAATTGGCAGTTCGACGATGTGATCTTCGAGATCCGTCAATTCATGGGCGGGGGTGTATCGGCTGAAGGCGTGATCAAGCCTGCCGTTGCAGTTACGTGCGGCGATTGCGGCAACATCGTGCTGATCAATGCATTCGCAGCAGGTGCACTTCGCGTGCAGCAGCAGAGCGCACAGGGTAATCAGCCGGCGGCGGGACAGCCAGCCGCTCCATCAGCGGCAAAGCCATCAGCGATCGAGACTGATAACGCCGACAATGTGAAAGCTCCGAAGAAAAAGTCGAAGTAAGCATATCGCCATAAACAGAAAGAGCCAGTCAATGACTGGCTCTTTCTCGTTACGTTAGCATGTGTTATGGCTTGCCAGTCCTGAAGCTATTCGAGGTGTCGATGGATTTGACTGTTGATGTATCATCGTCAGCATCAACAACTGAATCGCTGCTAGAGCCGCTACTCATTGCGCCTGGCGAGCCTTTCGTGATCGTATATCCTGCAGGGATCGCGAAGATCTCGTCATCCAATTCCATTTCTTCGATCTTTGTTAACTCGCTTGTTGCGAAGACCTCGCCGTTCAGCTTCGCGGTCACTTGCACCGGCACCTTACCCTTCGAGAGCGGCATCAGCATCGCGAACGCTTCTTCAACGCCGCCCATGCCCGTGCGCTGTCTGCCTAACATTGCGTCTTGAATGATCTCGTAGAACTGCATGCGAGGATCGTTCGTCATCCACATCTGGACATCCATACCTTCGACCTTGCTTACGTATTCTTCAACTTCAAAACCGTTGATCTCCATCTTCTTGCCCGTCGGCTTAGGGATGTTCTGCGCAAGTGAATCGAGTTGATCGCTATTGTTCAACGAGTCGTCGATGATGCTGCGCATGCTGTCCATAGAGCGCAGGTCGGTAACGAATGCCTGCTTGTTCGGCATCAGCATGGTGATGGTTCGGCTGCTGCGATCGATGATCGTCTTGATCTTGAAAAGTCCGCCCATCACCGCCATCTCGTAAGCTAGTTTGTCCTCGCGGGCATAGATCTTCATGTTGACGTTGCTGGCGGCGGCGAGCATTGCGCCGCCATTGCCCATTTCCCCGCCAACAGCATTCATCAGTCCTGGGACTTTGATGACTTGGGTGATCGTACCTTCAAATGCCCGACCAGGCATCGCAGCCTGCTCAGCGCACGAGGAAAGGATCAG
The DNA here is from genome assembly GCA_046590195.1 of Kapaibacterium sp. (SeqCode). Classification (GTDB taxonomy): domain Bacteria; phylum Bacteroidota; class Ignavibacteria; order Palsa-1295; family Palsa-1295; genus JBKJTP01. Next base: position 11,238 of record JBKJTP010000041.1, read on the forward strand.
GCTAAGCAATAAGAGCGGTAGGAAAACAGAGGAGCGTTTCATGGAAGATCCGATGTGAATTAAAACGTCGATATGGTACCCCAAAAGCCGTGGCTAGGACGCTTGTATGCGACAAATGTTTCCGTCGTTTCAATCCGACAAGCTCGAGCATGAGGGGCTCAGTGGGCAACCCAAGCCCATACCTTGCTGTTAGCGAACCCTTGCAGAAGTCCCCTATGCTTCATTAATGCATGGCCCGGTCGAGGGTCGCAATTCCTAACTCGTTCGTCGTCCAATTCCTTTTCGTATGCTTACTAAGTCCCTCGCGTCATTACTGTTCGTGGCGCTCACATTTGTTATGATGTCATGCGGCCCCAAGGTCGATATGACGAATGCAGGCTTTGCATCACAGTCACAACTCGATCAGGCCGATCAGACCGTCATCAAGGAGTCTATCGGTGGCAATCTCGATCCAGCGAAGCTCGCACCAGAGAATGGCCGGTTCAATCACAACGGTGCCAACTACAGCATGGCTGAAGAGGGTTACTACCGTTGGGGTAAGAAGCTTTATGAAATAGGATATCGCGATCACTATTACGTGCAGGACCTCGCACCGCGAGCGTTCAAGCGTAAGATCATGGATATCTATGTTGCTGCCCTTACGGCAGGCTTCAAGGATGCACGCGATGGCGTGACCAACTAATTTTTTTTGTTGAGCCCTGACGAGTCAGTCAGGGCCTCCAACCGATTTACCTTTTTTCAGTCAGGTTTATATAACCTTCTCAATGTCCACAGCTACAGCAGGATTGTCTGTTTCCGCGATCTTCGAGCAGATCCTTTCGAAGGCAGGATCGTCATCGGCGATCAAAGAGAACATCAAGATCGATAAGCGCAAGGATGGCAGCTTTGAATTCTCGCTCACAAAAAAGGGCGAAGCAGTACAGGCCGATTTCAATCGTGCTTATCAACTTGCTGAGGAAAAGGGGCCGCGCGACAAAGCTGTCATGTCCATTCTTGACACACTCAATGAGCGCTGGGCATCGTATCCAGGCGTAGTTGAGAACGCAGTGAACGAAGCAGTTGAAGAGAAGAACTTCGATAAAGCTCTTGAAGCTGGCGAAGCTGCGATCGCTGAGTGGGCTGCATTGTTGAAGGACGCGAAAGTAAGTGATCCTACAAAGATCGCTGCTACTGGCAACGGCTCGAGCGCATTCATCCAGATGCTCGCGAACTACGAGTTCGCACTCGAGCGCGCAGAGAAGCTGGAAGAAGCACTGGCAGTTGCGCAGCTTGCACGCACCATCGATCCTGCAGATCCGGAGAATGTGATCAGCGCGATCGTCAATCTTTCGATCCGTCTCGGTCATCCTGAGGTCGCGATCGATGAACTTGCTGCACTCAGCGATTCTCCAGCACCGTTCGTGCTCTATGGCCGCGCGCTTGCGTACTTTGCAATGCAGCAGCCGGAGAATGCGACCACTGCGCTGCAGACAGCGCTGCGCCACTGGCCGATGGTTGCACAGGGTATCAGCCGTGAATGGACCTCCAGCACAACGATGCCGCGTCCGGGTGAAGCTGTCAATGAGCTTCAGGTTCTCTACGGTTACTTTGAAGTATTCGGAACAGCATGGGCGTCCGTACCAGGCGCTATCGATTGGTTACGCCGTGAAGAGCAGGCGTTCCAGCGTTCGGGTGGTAAGCAAGCGCAGCATGTTGGTTTGACGCGCAGCGGTATGAAGACCGATGGACATGGTAATGTCGTTGCTGCAACTGCGCAAGAGCAGGAAGAGGCCCTGGCAAAGGCCAACGTCATCGGTGAAGACGAGTACATTCGTTTCCTCGAGGTAACAAAGAACAATTATGCTTATCGCTCGACAGAGCGTGGCAAGGAGTTAGAGGAATCGCTGCAGGAAGTATTCAAGCGTGAGCTGAAAGTAGCAGAGCGTATTGAAGCGATCAAGGATCTGCTGAATCAATGGCCTGGTCATGCTGAGGCCGCGATCACCCTTGCTCGTCACTATGGCGGAGAAAAAAAGTGGGATGCGGCGCTCGACATTCTCGAAGCTGCGATCTTCGATATGCAGAAGTTCTGGCCCGAGGATCTCGTTGGCAATGGTAAAGTAGAAGTAGACTGGCCGGGCAACCGCGGATTGCTCCGCGCGTATGCACACATGGTCATTTATCTTGCAGCGGCAGGTGACGATGCATCAGCTCGTAGCTTCGCTGATGATTACCTCGCAATCAATCCGAAAGATAATCAAGGCGTACGACAAAAGGCGATCGAACTCGCGCTCAAGTCAGGGGACAACGAGACCGCGCTCAAGCTTGCGACAGAAGCGCTTGACGGCAATGCAGCGTACATCATGTTCGGTAAGGCGCTTGCCTTGTTCTCGCTTGGCAAGAAAGATGACGCGACCAAGATGTTGCATCAGGCAGTTCAGAGCCGTCCGAAGGTCTATCGCGAGTTGATCGCCGATAAGCACCGCATGCCGAGCAAGTACAACCCAAGCTATGTCAGCTTCTTCTCACAAGAGGAGGCATTCAACTACAACTCATTGTGGAGCGGCCTATGGCGCAACACGATGGGCGCACTTGCATGGCTGCGCAAAGAAGGGAAGAATGCGATCATGGCTGCGAAGTCCTGATCTCATTAAGAGTTTTAACGCAGAAGACCGGCTTATGGCCGGTCTTCTGCGTTAAAACGGATCCGCGAATTATCACTCGTGATCTGCCAAGTTATCGCTTGGTACGATTGAGTAGCTCATCAGCTTTGCGCGCTGCTTCGCTTGCTTTGTCGACCGTCTCTGTCGTTCGATCGATGGTGCGGGTGGTCTTATCGATCGCATCGTTTGCCTCATCGATCACGTCCTTCTTCGGTGCAGGTGTCTTTGCTGCAGTTGTCGTGGTCGTTGTCTTGGCCGTGTTGGAAGGCTGGGTGCTTACCGTCTTCGCGGCGCTCTCCGCTCTAGCGATCGAGTCTGCGATGACCGTGGAAGAGGTATCTACCGTGGTCGTCTCTTCCTTTTTGCCACATGATAACAACGTAGAGAGCAGGCAGAAAGAAAGAACGAGAATACTATAGGATTTACGCATTGTGCTATGAGAAAATTTATATCAACCGATGCAAGAGCCAAGCTCATCCGCAATAACCCGGCCATACCGATCTTGCCTACTTTGCGCTACGCGTAGTGGCCAAAAATGACTGTTTAGGCTCCTTCGCGGCTGCTCATCACCATGATCGGATATTCGGCCTTGGTCTCCCATTCGCCGTCCTCCAGTGCCTGGATCGCGATCGAGGTAAAACCGTACTCCTGAAGATAGAGATCGGTGATCCGCTTGTACCAGAGCACTTGTGGGCTGGTGAACGTGAGCGTCCACGTCTCATTGCTCGGTTGGACCACGCCGCCCTTGAACACCATTGCCATTCTGATAGTCAATGGTGGCTCGCCTTCTGGATCGTCCGTGCGCCACAGAGCGGCGACATCAATGCCCACCTTGCCGACGACCGGCACTTGCGGAGTGTGTAGCTCGAATAGCAGGTCTTTGGCGTCGCAGAGACCATTTTCTTTGACGATGAATTCTTCGCAGCAGATCAACCAGGAAACTTCAGCCATGGAAATGGAGATAGATACTTGAAAGGGAAGTGGATACCGTTACAAACTTACAACTATTCGGTAGCTTCTTTTGGAAAGGTGAAGGCTAAAACTGTGCCCGACGTTGCGATTTCGTCTCGCCTCGTTTCTTTTTCGATTCTATCCTCCGCTGCACTGCGGCTTTGCTTGGCTTCGTGGGCTTGCGCTTCTTCGGCCGTCGCAATGCATGCTTGAGCATCTCTTGAAAGCGCTCAATGACGATCGACTTGTTCTGCCGCTGACTTCGGGTATCCTGAGAGGTCAGGCGCAACTGGCCCGCAGAATCCAATCGGTGCTTCAGCTTCTCAATGAGCCAGTCCCTTTCCTCTGTTGGGATGGAAGGGGAATTGACAAGATCAAACGTGAGCTCGGCCTGAGTCGACGTCTTGTTTACGTGTTGACCTCCGGGGCCGCTCGACCGCGAAAATCGGATATCCAACTCGGAGACGGGAATGCTGATCTTGTCGTTAAGGGTAACGGTATCCACTGTTGTTTTTCTAGCTGCCTTTTGTTCTTCTTAATCTAAGTATCGAGCCTGACCGACCGATGAATAATGGTTTTTTGCTCCTCTTCATTGCACTCCTTGCGGCGTCATTAAGCGCTTGCACCATCGAGGTTAAACCGAACAAGGTCCGCTACGGAGTGGTGAAGCTGGATTCAACTCGCGGCTGGGCCTTTCCCGTCGATTTCGAACGCGCTCGCGACCTGCGCCGTGCTGAGATGTTCTCCGAAGCGGCGTACATCTACATCCTGCTGTATGACACCAAGCACGACAGTGTGATCAGCGAATCCATTGCCATGGCAGCAGAGGTGAAAGCGATCGATAGCATGCAGTCAGTGGCTTACCACTTCCAACAAGCGATCGGCAAAGAGTTGATGCTAGATCCTGAGGTACGCAAACGCGGCGAACCGATCGATCAGAAGCAGATGAAGAAGCGATACAAATGGTCATCAGACATCATGAATGAGTTGGTAACGAAAGGAATTCGCTAGTAGGGCAGAGTCTATTAACGACTGTTTGGATAGAATATATGAAAAGCTTATTTCTCCTGCTCTTTCTGATCGCCGCAGCAGGCTGTTCGTCGGAGGTCGCCAGCAATCTAAACCCAGCGACTCATTGCCGCGTGCATGGCGATAGCCTCGTTCAAGGCATCGTTAGGGCTGATTTCATGGTCGGGATCACGAATGACTCTGCTTACATGCAGACCGCAAGGCGTCTTTTCCCCAACACTCGGAATATCCTCTTCCCCAACGGCGGTGATAAGGGGATGGTATTTCTTCATTGCACCACTTGCGACAAAGCATGGAAGTCCTACCGTCGTGAGTAGCTAACTCTGGGGCCTAAATATTTAAGACCGGCTCGAGCTCGACTTCGCTTGTGGCGTCGCCTTACCTTTGCCGGTCTTATAGAGAAAAGAACCGATACTCTTATTTACACACGGAATCCTAGCCGATCTCCTCCTTATCAGAGCCGCGCTCGATGATCGGAATTCCAGCCTCGGCATCGCCCTCGACGATCAAGTCGCCCGACTGAACGCTCGTCTTGCGATGACGCTCCTCATCGACATTATACCCACGAACGCGGGCATACTCGATCAGCTTATTGCGAAGCAGCTTACGGCCGCGGTGGAGCCTTGAGCGCACCGTACCGATCGGGCAATCAACGAACTCAGCGATCTCCTCATACGTGAAGCCTTCGATATCGCAAAGGATAACGACGGTGCGGAAATCCTCTGGCAATGACTCGACCGCGCGGGTCAGGTCATCATCAAGCAGATTACGGTAGAGACGCGCTTCCATGTCGTTCGGATCAGTATATTCCGAACGGATGGTGTTGTAGAAATTCTGGATATCCTCGTAATCGACCTTATCCGGCTCCTTCGACTCCTTACGATAGATATTGATATAGGAGTTCTTCATGATGCGGAAGAGCCACGCCTTACAGTTCGTCCCAGGCTCAAACTTGTCCCAGAAACGGTAGGCCTTCATGTAGGTCTCCTGCAGCAGGTCATTCGCATCATCCGGATCGCCGGTCATGCGCAGGGCAAAGTTGTACAGGGCATTGATGTGCGGCATAGCCTCACGTTCAAAGTCCTTATGTCGATCGCGGATCTGCTTGTCGTTTAACGTATTCAGCATCTATACTTTACTTTCCGGTCGCGGCAATGGGGTGCCGAACCTAATCTATTAGTTATCTTACCGATCCTGACGCACAGTCACCTGTACCTAAGCATCTATTACGTTTGCCGTGCTTCAGCACCGAGGACCTGGCGCCTAGCGTAGCAAAATTCATACATCATACTACCCTATTTAGGGTAGAAAAGGGGGCATTTTGAGCTTCCTGGAGGAAAACAGCCCGGGGATTTATTCCGGAAAACCGAAGTGTTGTTTTAACATCCCACCCACGGCCAATTCCCTGGTCGCCGCGGATCATCGCTGATCCGCTTCTAAGCCGCGCAAAAGTACGAACTTTTAAGCGCGATTCCAACGATTCCCCGAAAATTTCTTCCGAAATCTTAGTAGAGCTCGCCGAAATGGTACGAAGCTCCCCAAATTCTGAGCTAAGCTCAAGATTAACTTCGGATTATCTCTCCTCCGTATTCGGATTGACCCCTCCGATGTTTCAATTCCGGACACTCGCCTCTTCCTCATGACACCTCAATTCACACGCGGAAGCGCAGGTGCGAGAATTATGACCTAGAATTAATCGGGGAAGCGTTTAGCGTCCAGCGTTCAGTAAATTAGCTATACGGACCGCTTGGACTAGGCTTCTTGGTCCGGTGCGTTCGGCGCTTAGAGTCCTGTGAGCTCGGAGTCGAGCCATACTTTTAGGCTGCCGTCGTCCTGGGGTTCAGCGATGGGCGCGCCGTCATGGCCGAGCCCTTTGAGCAGCGTGAATGCAATGGTGCGCGCCTGTTCTTCGCCCTCCGCATAGAGGGTCGTTTCTCCTTCTGGAGTAGTGATGGAGAAGAGGTCTCCCTCATGGGTTATGGTGTAGACGGGCGATTTCACGAACCACTAACTCGTTAGAACACGCTTTACGTGCCGAACGGTTGAGCTTTGCGGCTCGCCGATCCTAACCTCGTCCGTTCAGACCCCCACCTTCCGGTGCCTCGGCGATACTTCGCGGCAGGAGTGATCGGTGGGTAAGAACTTGCCGGTGTTGATGCTTGCGTTGGGATTAAAGACAGAACGGATGCGCTGCATGATCTCGATGTCGGCTTCGGAGAACATCCATCCGAGCGCTTGCTGCTTCTCGATGCCGACGCCGTGCTCTCCGGTGATCGATCCCATTTGTGCGATGCACAACCTTAAGATATCGTCGCTCGCCGCGAGCACCGCTTTTACCTGCACGGGATCGCGCTCGTCATAGAGTATGGCCGGATGCAGATTGCCGTCGCCGGCGTGGAAGATGTTCGCGATGCGCACTCCGTGGCGCTTGCCGATCACAGCGATCTCGGTGAGCACAGCGCCCAGCGCCTTGCGCGGTATCACGCCATCCTGCGTGTAGTAGCTTGGCGACACGCGGCCGAGCGCACCGAATGCACGCTTGCGCGCCTTCCATAGATCGTCGCGCTCTTTGGCGTTCTGCGCCACCCGTACATCTCTCGCGCCCGCTTCTTTGCATATCGAGACCACATCCTGCACGAGCCGTGCAAGCGAAGCCTTGCGTCCATCGAGCTCTACGATGAGCAGTGCGCCGGCGTCGGTCGGGAATCCGAGATGAAATGCTTCTTCGAGCGCCGTGAGCACCTCTGCGTCGATCATCTCGAGCGCTGCTGGCAATACGCCGGACGCGATGATCTTTCCGACGGCGTCGCTTGCGTGTTGCGGCGTAGGGAAATCGATGAGCATCGTTTCGATCGCTTCGGGCAGCGGCGTCAGCCGTACTTTCGCACGTGTCACGATGCCGAGCGTGCCTTCGCTGCCGATCATGAGCGATAGCAATGGCTCGGTTGCAGTGCCGCGTTCAAACGTGACGAGCGAGCCATCGTGCAGCACGACGTCGAGCGCGAGAATGTGTTCGGCTGTGGCGCCATATTTCAGGCAGTGCGGTCCGCCGGCGTTCTCTGCGATGTTGCCGCCGATCGTTGCTGCTGCACCGCTCGATGGATCGGGCGCGAAGTGGAGTCCGAGCTGCTTGACTCTCCGTGAGAGATGGGAGTTTACAACGCCCGGCTCGACTACGGCGAAGAGCTCCTCTGCACTCACCTCGAGAATTCTGTTGAGCCGCTGCGTCACGATCATCACGCCATGCGTGATGGCGAGCGCCCCGCCGGAGAGTCCTGTGCCTGCCCCGCGCACGACGTAGTTGATGCTCTCGCGCACGCATCGCTTCACGATGAGCGCGACTTCGTCCGCATTGTTTGGCAGCAGCACGAGCGCTGGGCGGAATTTCTCGAGCGTGACGGCGTCGGCTTCATACGTCAGCAGATCGGCCTCTTTGTGCAGGACCTGGTCGTCCTGCAGGAAATCGAATAGATCTCTGCTGAGCGTGCTCATCGATCCAGCTTCTCTCGTACGCGGAGGAAGAAATTCGCGAGCGGCTGCGCGGTATAGAGCGCGAACATCGCGAAGAGCGCACCGCCAATCAGATCGGCGACGTAATGATAGCGGAGATAGACCGTCGCGAAGATCAAGCTCGATCCCATGATGAGCAGCGCCCAGCGCGACTTCGCGTTGAACTTGAACGCGAGGATCATCGTCGTCAGCGTCATCATCGTGTGTCCACTCGGGAAGGCGTCGCGTGTGACGACCTTGTATGCTTGCGCGTGCGTCATCCACGACTGGATGTTCTCGCCGCTATTGGTTAGCATACGCGCGGGCTCTGTGAAGAGCAGGCCGGGAAGCTCTGTCGTGATCGACCAGAAGTCATGCAGGAAGAAACGAGGTCCCACCGTCGGCAGCATGATGTATCCAAGATACGACAGGCAGAAGCCGTAGATGCTGATGAAGCGTAGCTGCTCTAATTCATCCAACTCCTCATCGTGAAAGTAATGATTGGGGTCGCGGCGCACGCGTCGGCGATAGAGTTCAACGCCAAGCAGCACTGGAAAGAGATAGAACAGCGAGTAGCAGATCTGCAGGTACTCAACGAAGTACGGGACGACCGGGATGTTTTGGTAGAGCCAGACCGTCGGATCGACGCCGAACATCATGCGGTCGATCATAATGAAGATCTCGTCGTAGTCCTTGCCGTGCAAAGGATAGGAGAGATATTCCGCGGTCTTGAAGAAGAGCGGGATGAGCGGCGCTACGTAAAATGCATGCGCGACGTTCGCGCCTTTGCGATCACTGATGGCACGTACGCCGACCAACCCGACAGCGATCAGCATCCCGACAGCGGAGTTGCCGATCACGACATTCTCATCAACCCATGGCGACGCGACGAGTGCAAACGCGATGAAGAAGAGTCCGTATGCGACGACGAACATATCGACCGGCGTGAGGTGGTCGATGAAGCGCTTGGAGTCGTACGGAGGATGCGGTTGGTTTAGAGACAACGAGTCAGATGGTGACAGTGCAAATTTACAACTCCAGCATGGCGTAGAGCGCGAGATACTCCTGAATTGTCAGCTCCTCGGCGCGCCGTCCGAGGATCGTGGCGCCCGCGTCGGTCGATTCGAGCAGCGGGAGCTTGTCGCCAAATCCCACGCCTTTCAGATTGTTGCGAAGCGTCTTTCTCCGCATCGCGAATGCTCCACGCACGAGCTTGCGGAATGTTTCATTCGAAAAGCCTGGTGGACGCAGGGTCTTGGTGCGCTCGAAGTAGCCGTTCTCGAGATCGAGATGTATGACGGCGGAGTCCACGTTCGGCTTCGGCTTGAACGCGCCGGCCGGTACCTTGAAGAGAAACTTGACCTCGCCGAAGAAATTCGCGAGCACCGTCGGGATGCCGTATTCCTTCGTGCTGGGGCTCGCAGTGAGGCGCTCGGCTACTTCAAATTGCACGAGCAGCGTGGCGTCTCGGACGACGTCGCGCTCGTCCATCAGCTTGAACAGGATCGGCGATGTAATGTAATAGGGGATGTTGCCCACGACGCGTAGCTTCGTGCTCTCCTTCTCGGAGACCGAGTCGAGATCGATCTTCAGGATGTCAGCTTCGATGATCTCGAAGCGATCACCATGCTCTTCAAATTCTTCTTTCAGCAGCGGCACCGCACGGTCATCGATCTCGAAAGCGATGAGCTTCTTCATGGGTGACGTGAGCAGGTACTTCGTCAGCAGGCCCGTGCCCGGGCCGATCTCGATGAAGGTGTCCTCAGGCTTCGGCGCAAGATGCTTAACGATCCGCTGGTGGACAGAGGGGTCCTGGAGGAAATTCTGCCCGAGCGATTTTTTTGCGGTGAGGTTGATCATGAAGGAGTGCATAACACCCAAATCTGTCATTCAACGCCGACATAACATAATAGGACCTATAAGTCCTATACGTCCTATTGGGCCTATAAACGAGGACGAAGCAAACCCTAACCCCCAACCCCCTGTTTTACCCCAACTGAACCAGAATTCGGGCAATAGGTGTTTATATAGGCACCTATTGCTGCTAACTTATTGATTTGTATGCAGATAGGGAATAAGAACTACGAGATCCTCGTCCGTCGTCAGGGAGAAGATGGCTACTCAGCCTTCTGCCCGCAGCTTGAGCTCATCGTTCGCGGCACTGCCCACGAGCAGGTCGAGAACAAGATGAAGCTACTCATTGAGGAGCATGTGGCGAAGGAGGAAGGTCAAGGCTCTGCTGAGTCGAAGGAATAGAAAGAGGCTAGAGGTCAGAGGTTAGAGGCTGTATGTCGCTTCTTCCCCCAGCCTCTAGTCTCTGACCTCTAGCCTCTTGACGCGGCAACTTGGATCTCGTCGAATGTAGAACGAATACGCCAGCATGAGTTGGTATCAAGTAAGCCGATGTCAAGTACAGGAAAGCGTTTGCTCTCGCTGGTAAAGGAGAGTAGTCAGATACATGCACGAATTGCGAAGGGCTCGAATGATCGGGCCATCTCTATTCGCAACACAACTCCCGCCTCGATCTCTTATCATTCTCCGCCGCGCACTCAAGAGGTGAGTTTCTCTACCTTATATGCTACGGTCGCGTTGCCGCTGCCGTTCAAGTTTCACTCCGGCGGAGTGGACGGCTTGACCTATAAGATACCCCCAGAACTCGAAGACCGTGCAAAGCCAGGCACACGTGTGCTCGTGCCGCTTGGTAAGCTGGAGAAGACAGGTGTGCTCGTGCACGTATCGCATCAGGCGCCGGAGATGTCTGCCAAGATCCGCTCGATCATCGATGTGCTCGATCCACAACCGGTCTTCGATGAAGAATTTCTGCAGTGGTCGAAGTGGGTCGCGACGTATTACATGTCTAGTTGGGGCGAAGTGCTTGCGGCAGCATTGCCCGAAGGACTGAAGCCTGAGACGAAAAGCATTGTTCGATTGGTAAGCGAGAGCTCATCGTTCTCGATCGAAGAGATCGCGAAGCGCGCCCCACGTCGTGCAGAGATCCTGCAGGCGATCGCCCACTATCCCGATGGCGTTGCGATCTCTCACTTACAGAAGCAACTCAAGTCGTCATCGCTTCATGCAGCACTTCATGCGTTAGAAGAGCAATCACTCGTTGCCATCGAACGCCCGCTCGCAAAACAGGCGAAAGGCAAGACCGAGAAAGTAGCAAAGCTTGCTGATGGACTGAAGATCGGTTCGACTGAGCTCTCGGATGCACTGGCCGATCTCGAAAAACACGCGCCACGACAAGCGAATATCTTACTCGCGCTTGTGCAGCAAGCACAGATGCATCCTGATGAGCCGCTCTCACCTGCGTTGCTGGTGAAAAAGGCTGGTGCGAATGCGTCAACGTTGAAGGCATTACGCGAGAAAGGGTTGGTGCAGCTTGTCGCAAAACAGCTGAAGTCCAATCCGTCGCTTGATCGCGAAGTGCTTGGCGATGATGACATCACGAAGATCAATCTGACCGAAGAGCAGCGTCATGCGGTCAGTGTTGTCCAGCAACAGATCCATCTCAATCAGCATAAGTCTTATCTGCTGCATGGTGTGACGGGCTCAGGTAAGACGGAAGTCTATATCTCGCTTGCGCAGAAAGTATTGAGCGAGGGTGGAGGTGTGTTGATCCTGGTGCCAGAAATTGCGCTGACTCCGCAGCTCATCGATCGTTTCAAGCGCCGTCTAAGCATTAAGCACGATCACGAGATCGCAGTGCTGCATTCGCGCATGTCGATCGGCGAGCGTTATACATCGTGGAAGTCGCTAGTAGAAGGTCAGGTGCGCATCGCGATCGGTGCACGCAGCGCTGTCTTTGCGCCGCTGAAGAATTTGCGATTGGTGGTTGTCGATGAAGAGCACGAATCGACATACAAGCAATACGACAAAACGCCGCGCTATAATGCGCGTGATATCGCCGTAGTGCGTGCGGCGATGCTCAAGGCTGTCTGTGTGCTTGGTAGTGCGACGCCATCGCTTGAGTCATACTACAATGCGCATGAGGGTAAGTATGAGTTGATCCGCCTAACGCAGCGTGCGAAGGAAGCAAAGCTGCCGAAAGTGAAGATCATTGATCTCAAGGGTGCAGCACGAGACCCGAACGCGACCAAGGGTGAGCGCAATGCGATCACGAAAGAGATGCGCGAAGCGATCGAAGAGCGTATTGCTCGCAAAGAGGGCGTGGTGCTCTTTCAAAATCGACGTGGCTTCTCGACCTATCTTGAATGCATCGACTGCGGTACGCCGGAGATGTGTCCGAACTGCGATGTCACGATGACATTCCACAAGCAGAAGGGGCAGATGCGCTGTCACTACTGCGGATTCTATGCGCCGAAGCGCACAACCTGCGCAACCTGCGGCAGCGAGAATCTCAGGCTTGGCGGGGTCGGTACGCAGAAGATCGAAGATGAGATAGCGCGCACCATGTCACATGCTAAGGTGATACGCATGGATCTCGATTCAACAGCAAAGAAAGGATCGTTCAAGAAGATCCTGACATCATTCGCGAATGGCGAAGCTGATATTCTGCTCGGTACGCAGATGGTCGCGAAGGGGCTGGACTTTCCACGCGTGACACTCGTCGGAGTTGTGAGTGCCGACACAAGCTTATGCTTGCCTGATTTCCGCGCCGGCGAACGCACATTTCAGTTACTCACGCAGGTCTCCGGTCGTGCAGGACGAAGCGAAGAGCTTGCAGGTGAAGTGTTGATCCAGACATTGCAGCCACACAACCCCTCGATCGAGCTAGTGTTGACGCATGATTACGAGCGCTTCTTCCAGATGGAGATCGCAGATCGCAAACGTCTACAGTATCCACCGTTCAGCCGGTTCATTCTGATCGAGTTCAAAGGCTTGCACGAGCAGGCGGTGAAGGAGAGAGCTGATGCCTTCGCGTCGCTCTTTCCAGAGAAGGCATCGTTTTATGAGCGGATCGGTCCGGCAGCACCATCGATACCGAAATTGCGTAATGAGTATCGCTGGCATGTGTTACTGAAGAACTTCAAAAAGTTGGACCCATCCGGTGAGAAGATCCGTCGCTTGATCACAGGTGCCATCGAGCAGTATCAGAAGCGCTATGCATCACAGACGGTGAAGCTCACTGTCGATGTGGATGTGCAAGGTGTGTTGTGAGTCAAACAGCAAGAAACGAAAAAGCCGCGAAGAACGCGGCTTTTTCTTTTTTGATCGTGTGATCAGTTACGAAGCATCATGTCATGCATCTCGACGCGGTACTGCTTCGCAGTTGCGTCGAAGCGGATGGTGTACTTTGTCGGCCAGTAATTACCTGAGTTGAGGTAGGTCTGTGGTTGCTTGATATTAGCAGTGACCGAAGTCTTGGTCTCGAGGAATGTCTTTGTGATCATTGGCTCCAGGAAGGTCATCTTAGCATTGTAGAAGCCATAGATAAAGATATGATCAAAGACGTACTGTCCCGGGATCATCGGTACCGTCGAATCGCTCAAGTGCCATCCCATCCCTGGAACGCCGCCAGTTGCGATACGGCCTGGCCCTGGTGTGATATTTACGTAGCCTGTATATCCTGCAGGGACATCGCTCTGGTTAGGCTCCTTGTACATTTTATTGGAGTCCAAACCAATGTTCTGGATCTCCGACTCAGGCGCTAAGAAAAAATGGAAGTCGAAATGCTTATCGGAGAAGAACATCAGCGGATCATGTCCAGCTGGATTCCAATCCATTGTCACGCCCTTGAATGGGAGCTTGCTGTTCGCAGCTGTTGGTAGCGGGAGCACTGTCGTGCTCATCATATTGCCCAGTCCATCGATCGCATTTTCATCAATAGCAATACCGATAGCCATCGGGTTGCCATTCGTGTCCAGCGTTACGTATGTGCGAGCCGAGTCATTGCCAACCTTGATGGACTGACCGTACTCGGTCGTTGGCTGCTTGGTGTTGTTCGGCGGATCGATAATAGCATCATCCGCACAGGAATTAATAGTAAGCGCAAGCACGAGCGCTGACAGGATCTTGATCTTCATTGTATTTACTAAGGAATTGGATAACGACGAGCAGCGGAGCTTCTCTGTCATCTGACGGTGACTGCCGCCAGAGCGCAAGTAGCCCTCCGCTCGCTACAAAGATACGGCATCTTGACGCACTTCGCCCATAAGACCTGACAAAGTCTGTGAACTGTCAGTGACGAACTGACGATGGGGAGGGGCATAAAAAAAGCGCTGAACTGCTTGACCGGATCATATGGTCAGCGTTTCGCGCTTTCGAAGCTCATCCACGGAGTGGATCGAGGCTTTAAAAAAGAAACCGCAGCGAGCCGAGAAAAGAAAACTGCGCTGCGGAGCTCTTGTTTTGTTTGCCCTAAAAAGTGAGATCTACCTTTTGCCCAAAACTAAATCTCTCTTCGCCTTACAATACGAATTTCCATACACCGCGGTTTCGCATTCGGGCAGAAATTTGAAACTTTGTCAACCAATTCTTTTCTACTGCCCCATTCTGCTACGTAATCCGAATTTGGTACACCACATTCGGACATGTCAGTGCTAATAGATCGGGATCCTTACCAAAACTTTCAGCAGGTCTGACACTTGGTACAGCGGAGAGGCCTCGGGGTTCATCGTCTCGTACGACTTGTGCTGGTACGAAAAAATGATTCGGCGGGATCCATCGAAATTCACGAAGGCGCTCAACGGAATTTCAACTTCAAGATCAGCGTCCTGCGGCGACATGCCGGCGTAGTTGATCGTAAGATCTTTATAGACAGCGGAGAGTACTACTCGCGGGTTGCCTCTGCTGAAATCGACAGACGCAGATCGCAGGATGGACGAGGACCCAAGTAAACTTGAAAGCAACTGACTCGTGACCTGTGAACCGAGTTGACGGTACGCCTGCTCGACAGCACCGACTTGCTGTACATCTGAGAGTTGATTCTTGAATCGACCGGTGATCAGGAAGTATAATGCATCCTCCTGGATCTCTTGCTCTGTGCCCATGCGCTCGCTCATCGAGCCGCTGCCATCCTCATTCAAGATCGTGATCTTGAGCTTCGGATCTTCTAATGTGTTCGACAGTGTGATCTGCACAACTACCCGCATGCCTTCCGCATCTTGCCCTGCATGCTCTGCAGTGATGGCGATCTCTGGGTTCGCAGCGTTGCCCGTGAATGTGATATCTCCGCGTGAGATCGTGAAGTTCTTATACATCCGATAGGTACTGTTATCGGAGATGTTGATCGTCCCATTCATCGTCAATGGAGTGTTCTTACCCTTGAAGATGTGTAGCGGTTCGCTTCTGGTCACGAGCTCAGCCTGCAATCTTTCACCTAATAAACCGAGCGTGCTTGCAAGGTGTGTCACGATCCACGCATCCTGCGCGCTCAGCAGGAGATCGTACTGCATGCGATCGGCAAAGGAGGAAGTCGGCCGACTGATCTCATCCTTGAAGCGCTTTGCCTGGATCCTCGCAACCATGCTATCGGCATACGAGTACTCGTTCTCGAGCATGATGTTCTCATCCCAATCCGGCCAGAGCAAGCTATCGGCAGGCGTCCAGCGCACCGTGTCGCGCAGCATCGCCTGGCGCAGCTCCTGCGGCGCAGTATAGGTGCTATCGGATACGATAGAATCGCCGACAATATATTGGTATTGAATGCCGCCGGTGCGTGCTCGCTTACCGCGTGCTTCGTTCTGATAGTTGATCCTGGCCGACAAGATCTCGACTGTGCCGCTCTCGCGCGTGCTATCGCCGTTCAACCGACCTGCAAGCTTCGGTGAATCCGGTGAGCCCGTGAACGTCAGTGGATTCCCTTGGGTAGAGATCGCTAGCGGCCCATAGATATTCTTCAAACTTGCGATGGAGGCATTCGTCAAGACAGTGAGCCTGTCAGTTGTTAGGCCAATATCGAAATTCTGAACGGAGAATCCCTTCAGATCGAGACCGCCGCTCACGGTTGCCTGGCCATTTGGATCGTCAGCCGGTGTATTGCGGATGACAATGTCTCTCAGATCCAATCGATCTCGATTGAATTCAACGCCGCCATCGAAGGTGTAGTAAACGTTATTCGCACCAAGCAGGAAGCCGCCGTTATCGATATCGGCCGAGCCCCGATAATCGATGTTCTCCTGTGTCCCATTGATCGAGAGCCCAATGTTCCCGATACCAGTGATCGTGGTGAACATCGGCAGGAATGGCGAAAGAATGTCGATCGGGAAGTTGCGTGTTGTCAGTCCTGCAGAGAGCGGGCGCTTTCTTACTGCGATGCTATCTGCGGCGTAGCCAGGGTAATTCGCGAAGGAAATGAGCATCGGGATGCTATCGATGCGCGCGACGAGGACGTTATTCCACGGGATCTGGATCGAGGCGAAGTCACCAAGCGGCACCGAGCCGGTGTCGATCTTCAGGTAGACATCGCCACGTAGCGCCTGATCGACATAACGCACATTGAAGGCTGTGCTGTCGAATGCGAGCTCCTGATACTTGATGTTGTTCAGACTTGCCTTGACCTCGATCTCGGGCTTCGCAAGCGTGTTGCTCATCGTTGCACGAAGGCCAAGCAGAGTACCGCTTACTTCTTCGAGCTTGTAGGTCTTGTTCGATGGTGGCAATATGGAAATAAGCTCGCTTACGGTAAGCGTCGGTACATCGACGAAAGCGTACTCGATCGTGTCCTTGCGAATGCGTGCGGCGAGCGAGACGTGATCTCTCGACACATCTCGGCCCAGCCCTTCCTTACGCATACCGAACGTATCGATCTGGATCGATCCATCTTGGCCGAAGGTGATCTCTACTGGCTCGGTATTATGCCAGATATAAGGAATATCGGCTCTTCTGCTTTCGCGAGCTTCCATCGGGCGCTGATCCTTCAACTGGAAATCGAGCGTATCGATGAATAGCGATAGATCGCCAGCGGGGAAAGCTGCATGTCCATCAGCCCGGAACCTGAACTTGTCATTGTACCAAGTGCTGATGTCGTAGTTGAATGCCTGGTTGCGATACTCGACATCGACCGAAGGCGAGGTGAAGAGCATCGAGTTGAAACGCGCAAGCGAATCCTTGAACTTGAATGCGAAGACGAGCGAATCGAGAACCGTCTTCGGATCAGTGGTCATGTTCTCCATCGTCAGCGAAAGCTGCGTCGGTGTCATGTGGATGCGAGGCAGCGCACTGGAATCGGCAGCCTTCATCGCCTTGATGCTGTCGGCGAGGAAGATCATCGTATCGATATCGTCGTTGTACGCAAGGAGCGTGTCGACTTTGCCGCCGCGCTCGCGAAGTAACAACGTGAGGGAATCGGCGGCTGCGTAGATGTTCAGATCGCGCGACGAACAACCAATGATCTGACCATCGAGATTACCTCGCGCAAGCAGCGTCATACGTGGGAAGATCGCTGAAAGCGGACGAAGATCCTTCGCGCGGATCGCAAAGTCAATATCGACGGAGTCGCCACAGGCTCTCTCGTTGTGCAGCGCGGGTGCACCTGTGTCGCCTGGATCAGGAAAGTAACGCTGGCTGATCGCCGTCGTGATGGCGGTGATACGCTGAGGGATCGCGGTCGTTAGATCGGAAAGACGGAAGCGTCCGTCGATAGAAATATCGGCGATCTCGCTATTGAGCTGCAGCGAGTTAAATCCACCCTTGGGCGCCAGAGTAACGCTTGCATGGATGTCGCGCATCGGTTGTCCGGCAAGATAGAGATTGTGGATCTTCGCATCGACAGTACCGGAGACCGTCGCAAGATCTGTCCCGACGCCATCGAGATTCGCATCGAACGAGATCATCATCTGCTTATTCGGGAAGCTCGGCACGAACTTGGCGAGCCTGAGATCGCGAACGCTTCCATTGAACATGTAGACCGGATCCTTCCGGTCGAAATCGATCTGCGCTGATGCAATATCGACCAGCGGTCCATCGATCATGTTGAAGTGCATCTCATCGATGATCGCGCGGCCGCGATCGATGACGCCCTGACCATTGAAGTACGTGACCGCATAGCCCATCACAGAGGATGGCGCGTTTGTCTTAACATCGAATGTGCTGGTGAGCGTCCGGTAGTCAGTACCGCGTCCATCGACCTTGATCGTGGCAGAAAGATCGGTCCGAATCGTAGGGTCAGCGATAACGGCCCCGAAGTTCAGATTCTCGGTCGTCAGGTTGGTCTTATAGCCGAGCATCTCGCCCCGCATATCGAGCGCTACGTCGCCTCGAGCATTTCCAGCACCGGTTGTCCGTACGTTCAGCGCACTTGCAAAGTTGTACGGAGTACCGACGTAGGTCAGAGTCGGGATGTTGACCGTGCCGAGAGCGGAGAGGTTTGGTATCTCGAGGCCTGGTACGTAGGTCTGAACGGTCGAGTTCGAGAGCGTCCGTGCGGAGAGGTGGAGGTCCATAAAGAACTGGTCGGGATCATGAAGGTTGTCGAGCCTTCCCTTGATCGCGATATCTCCTTTGCCCTTGAAATCCAGATCGAGCTTTCGAAGATTCAACTTGCTGAACTCACCATCGATCACGAGATCGATACCCGGCGTCCCTCCTAGAAAGCCGAGCGAGGGTAAGAACTGACGAAGTTCGTATGTGCTGATGCGCGGACCACGCAGTTGCAGACTTGTACCTGAATTCTCAAGTGACTCGAAGAGCCCGGTTTCCAACACACTCGGTGGTGCAACTTCGAGTGAGAACATCACATTCGAACTGCCAGTGACGATGTCAGCATTATCGATGCGCACCTGTAAGCTATCGGAGTACGCTGCGAAGCCGACATGATGAACGAAAAAACCGCTGGTGCGGTCAGAGAATCGAAGATGATCGATGCGCGCAGCAATGACTGAACTTCCTCGTACGAAGAGATGGCCATCGAGATCGAGATCTTCCACCATGAGATCGCCCCAATCGATATCCTTCTTCTTACTCTCTGCGCCGCTTCCACCTCTTACATATTGGATGCGCTCCGTGCGTTTGTTGTAGTCACGAACACGAACATTTCCATCGATGATGCGAAGTGCTTCGAGTCGTACGATCTTGGTGAAGGGTTGCGGAGGTGGCTGGTTCTTCGCGACAGGCTTGAAGAGCAACTGATGATTGTAAAGCGTGTCACCTTCGAACTTGACGAGGTTGATCGTCGGACGTTCGATGATGATGCTTCGTGCACCGAGCTCTGCAGCTTTGATCAGTTTAAAGACATCGTAATCAACGAACACCCTCTCGGCATGAAGCACATCGATCGAGTCATACGCGGTTGCCGTCTTTAACTTAAGGTGCACATTGCGGAGGACGAATCCGTTGATCAAGTCGCCACTGAGACTCTCAACTTCAAGCGTACCGTTGGTTGATTCCTCGATCGTAGAGACGAGCTCCGAGATGATGAGTCGGCGGAACATCGAGGTCTGCGTAAAGAGGAACGCAGAGATGCCGATGAAGAAAACGATGAGAAGAAGAATAATGATTGCTTGTCCAATTCTCGTCAACGGCTTCTTGCGACGTTTGGTCGTAACCACCGTCGTCGTTGAAGCATCTGGAGTATTTGGAACCGCGGGATCGATAGTCGCTGTGGGGAAGAAAAAAGACTCCCTGAATGGGAGGTCTGTGTAGTGACTGGGTCAAGGCCCTCACTGATAATTGCCGATTCTAGTCTTCTGATTACGGGTTTTAAAACCTGTATTCTGAGGGCCAAGTTCGGAAGCAAGGATGACTATCGGCTCATCAACAGAAATGCCACGCATTCTCTCCGTTAGTCTTCAGACAGATCGAATCGCGTAACATATTGCGATTTTCGAATGAAAACGATAGATTGTGCTACTTTCCGTAGCGCTCGACGATCCTTTCGACGATACCGGTCGTAGATCGGCCCTCAACAAAAGCGAGGGGGAGCACCTTGCCGCCATGCTTCTCGACCCGTTCACGGCCAACGATCGTGTCGACGGTGTAGTCGCCGCCCTTGACCAAAACGTCGGGGATCACGAGCTCGATCAGCTCGAAAGGGGTGTCTTGATCGAAGACCGCAACAGCATCGCAAGACTTTAGTCCAGCGAGTAATCTTGCACGATCTTCTTCGTGTTGAAGCGGTCGCTTCGGCCCCTTGATACTTCGCGTGCTTGCGTCCGAATTGAGTCCGATAAGAAGCACATCGCCCATGCTTCGTGCTTTCGCAAGATAGGTTACATGACCAGCATGCAGAATATCGAAGACACCATTCGTGAAGACCAACTTCTTGTTTTGCTTGCGAAGATCCTCTCTCCACTGTGCAAGCTTCTCACGATCACTCTCTTCTCGAAAGTAAAATACTGGTGCAAGATCTAGTGACTCGTCGTACATTAATCGATCGCCAAGTTTGCTTCGTCTTCGATGAGTGCTTCCATCAGTCGCTCACGATAGATCGGGATGATACCAAGTTCTTCGACGACAAGACCCGCTGCTCGGTTTGCAAGAACTGCTGCCTCTCGTAAATTTATTCCACATGCCATCGCAACTGCGAGAGTCGCGATGACGGTGTCGCCGGCACCGGAGACATCGGCAACTTTCCGCGCACGAGTCGGAATAGAAAAAGAATGCGGCTCACCTTTTTCAAAAAGCAGCATTCCTTTTTCTCCGAGAGTCAGAAGAACATTGTCGGCTTGTAAGACGTCGAGCAATTTTCTTCCGGCGTGTTCGATCTCGGGCTCGGTGTTCATTTGAAGACTGAGCGCATCCTCGGTCTCTTTGCGATTCGGTTTAAAAACGGTGCAGCCTTTGTACTCGAAGAAGTTTTGAAATTTCGGATCGACGAGAACCGGTACGTTATTCTTTTTACCGATCTCGATCACACGGCGAATGACAGAAGCTGTAACAACACCTTTGTTATAATCTTCGAGAATGATACCATCAAGCTGTCCGATGTTATCTTCGATCGCTGCAATCAATCTGTCTTCAGTCTCTTGCGAGATGTCGTGCTTCTTCTCGTGATCGATGCGAAGCATCTGTTGTGAACCTGCGATGACACGTGTCTTCACAGTGGTTGGCCGTTCTTTGTCGGTGATGATACCCTCGAGCGGGAAGCCGAGATCGGCGAACAGTCCTTTGAGGACGAGACCTGATGTGTCGTCGCCGACAACACCGAGCATGACGGGCGTGGCACCCAGTCCGTGGATGTTATGTCCAACGTTCGCTGCCCCGCCGAGTCGGGCCTGCTCCTCATGAATATCCAGGACCGGGACCGGCGCCTCGGGAGAGATCCGGTGGACCGCGCCGAACATGTAACGGTCAAGCATGAGATCGCCGACGACTGCCACGCGGGCAGCGCAAAAGGAGCTGGACAGGGCTTCGAGCCGTGCAGGACTGAAATTCATTATCGAGGGCTGAGCAGAATAGCTAGGACAAGTACTGAGAACGCCCCGAACTGCCGGGGTCAGCCGCTTTAACAGGCCCTATATATAGAAAGTCCCAAAATGAACCGCGGCGCGGACCGTCTGCCTGTCTGCGAGAAAAGGCACTTCGGGCTCACCTTGCGCCAGGGGGGAAGTATTTGGAAATAGGAGGCGTTACCGGAAGGCCTCAAAACAGGGGGTGCTCGGCAATATCGAGACGTACTCGGCAATAACAGGTCGTACTCGTGCCGGGCGTTGCTTCTCGCTGATCGTTCTCAGCTCAGTTTCTCACAAAGCTTGACCCTGCGGATGTGACGACATCCGACGAAAGTCCACGAATGACATCTCATAAAATAGCCCAGGATCTCGAGCAAAAGCTTCGTGACAGATCAGCCCTGATCGGCGTGATCGGTCTCGGATACGTCGGTCTCCCACTCGCGATCGAATTCGCGCGGAAGGGGTTCGACAGTGTCGGCATCGATCTCGACCCTCGCAAGATCGAAGCGCTTCAGGCGGGCAAGAATTACATCCAGGATATTTCCGACGAGCACGTTGCGGAGATGGTCAAGACCGGGAAATTCAAGGCCCAGCAGAATTACGATGGTGTCGGCACGTTCGACGTCATCTATATATGTGTACCGACGCCGTTCACGATCAACAAGGATCCGGATATCGGTTACATCATATCGGCTAGCGAAGGCATCGCGAAAGAGCTTCGCCAGGGACAGCTCATAATATTGAAGTCGACCACCTTTCCGAACACCACGCAGGGCAGTGTCCAGCCAGTGCTGGAGGAGAAGGGAATGACCGTTGGCAAAGATTTCTTTCTTGCGTTCTCACCAGAGCGTATCGATCCGGGTAATCAGAAGTGGACGACCGCGAACACACCGATCGTTGTCGGTGGTGTGACACAAGATTGTACAGACCTCGCAGTGCTTGCGAACCAGCAGATCATCGAGCATGTCGTGCCGGTGAGTTCGCCGAAGGTCGCAGAGATGGAGAAGCTGCTCGAGAATATCTTCCGCTCGGTGAATATCGCGTTGGTCAATGAGCTTGCGAAGCTCTGCGATCGAATGGGTGGTATCAACATGTGGGAAGTGGTCGAGGCCGCTGCGACGAAGCCGTTCGGCTACATGCCGTTCTATCCGGGTCCGGGTATTGGCGGACACTGTATCCTGATCGATCCGTTCTATCTGTCGTGGCAGGCGCGCGCCTACGACTTCGAAGCGAATTTTATTACGCTTGCAGCGGAGACGAACGAGTCGATGCCATTCTATGTGCGTGACATGATCATGCGCGCAGTAGCCGATCTGCCGATCCGCTTCAAGGATGTGAAGATACTGTTCCTGGGCGTTGCGTTCAAGCGCGACGTAGATGATACGCGTCATTCACCTGCGATCCGCATCATGGAATTGCTGCAGGATAGTGGTGCGCAAAACCTCAGCTACAACGATCCATTCGTTGCGGAGCTCACAGTCCAAGGGAAGAAGATGCAGTCAAAGGAGTTGACGGTTGATCTCCTCAAGAACGTTGACATCGTTGTGCTTACGACCGATCACACGCAGTACGATCACAACATGATCATCGATAACTCTGAACTTGTGATCGATACGCGCAATGCGACGAAGCCCGTCAAGGATCCTGCTCGCCGTGCGAAGATCCGTCTTCTGGGATCGGGCGATAACGGATACGCCACACCTTCACAAGCGTAAAACACATTTTGGGTCAAAAGAAGAAGATCATCCTTGTTGTCGGAGCGCGGCCTAACTTCATGAAGGTAGCGCCGGTCCTTGCAGAGCTTCGTGCAAATGCAAGCGAATTCGAGGCGATGCTCGTCCACACAGGACAGCATTACGATGCGAACATGTCCGACATCTTCTTTTCCGATCTCGATATGCCGGCACCCGATCGTTTCCTTGGCGTGGGCTCCGGCTCGCATGCTGAGCAGACCGCGAAGGTGATGATCGAGATGGAGAAGCTTCTTGCTGAAGAGAAGCCAGATCTTGTGATGGTCGCTGGTGATGTGAATTCCACACTTGCTACAACGCTCGTTGCAGCGAAAGCGAACATTCCGCTCGCACACATCGAATCAGGCTTGCGCTCGTTCGATCGTGAGATGCCCGAGGAGATCAACCGCATTGTTGCTGATGAATTCTCTCGCTTCTGCTTTGTCACCGAAGCAAGCGGACTGAAGAATCTGAAGCATGAGGGGATCGCTGATGACAGAGTATTTTTCGTCGGCAACACGATGATCGATAGCGTTGTCAAGTATCTTGACAAAGCACGTGTACGCTTTGGTGAGTGGGAGGCGAAGCAGGGGCTGAAGCGTCATGGCTTTGCACTTGTTACGCTGCATCGCCCGAGCAATGTTGATGACAAGACGAATCTAGCAAACTTGCTTGGCTTGTTCGAGTCGATGTCAGAGTTCATGGATTCGATCGTATTCCCGATCCACCCTCGTACCCTGAAGCAGATCGATGCATTTGGTTTGGGTGATAGGCTTCGCTCATTGAGCAAGGTGAAGATCATCGAGCCGGTCGGTTATCTCGATTTTCTTGCGTTGCAGGATGCTGCCGCTGTGATCCTCACAGATTCCGGTGGCGTGCAGGAAGAGAGCACTGCGCTTTCTCGCCCGTGCATTACGCTTCGTGAGAACACCGAGCGTCCTATTACGATCGAGCAGGGCTCAAATGAGCTGATCGGTCTCGATATTCAAAAAGCTCTCGACTATGCTCGCCGCGCAGCGAAGGGCGAGTGGAAGTCCTCCAGTGTCCCGGAGTTATGGGATGGTAAGGCAGCATCGCGCATCGTCGCGATCGTAAAAGAGAATCTTTAATCCTTAGTTTTTTCGGCATAAGCCCACGATGACATTGTCTCAACGCTCTATCTTTTATTCGGCGATGCTCGCTGTTCTTGCGCTTTGTGCAAGTACATCGAGCGCGCAGCTTACCGGCCCGGTCACGACCACCCCAACGCTGCCAACCACCGGCACGCTTGAGCGAGGCTTGCCAAGCTTTGATGCTTCGGCGATGATCACGGATGGCCCGGTCGATCCAGCCGAGTATCGGCTTGGTCCTGGCGACATGCTGCAGTTGCGTGTTTGGTCGGCAGTTGACCCCTCTCTCATGATGGTCTCGATCGACCAGAAGCTGCTCGTTCCGCGACTTGGTGAGTTCGATGCACGCAACAAAACGCTTGCGCAGATCACACAGGAGATCGAACAGGAGGCTTCACACTCATTTACAAAGCGTCCAGGCTCGACGAAGAATCTTACATCGGTCTCGCTCGTGCAACCACGCAAGATCCTGGTGACGGTAAAGGGTGAGGTTGAATCGCCGGGAGTGTATTCGCTGACGAGCGCGACGCGTGCAGCGCTCGCTGTTGAACTCGCAAAGAAATCGGAGACAAAGTCAGTGAACATCTCCGATCAGTCGATGCTTCGCGAGCTGGATCGCCAGGAGCGCGAGAAAGAGAAACTTCGCCCGTACTTCGGTAGCACGGAAGAGAAGAAGTATAGCGAGCGATACGTGGTTGTAACGCATAGCGATGGCAAGAGCGATCGTGTTGATCTTGTGCGCTATCAGGCTACGCGTGATCCGAAGTATTGTCCATTGCTTCGCGAGGGCGATGTGATCTATGTGCCGTTCCGCCGCGAAGTCGAGGGCTCTGTTGCACTCTTCGGAGCAATACGCGCACCCGGCTCCTATGAATTTGTCGAAGGAGATTCGCTCGTCGGCATGATCGCGAACGCTTATGGTGCAACGCCGAATGCCGATCTGACTAGTGTAGAGGTTACACGCATGGGCGCAAGCGGCGAAGACTTCATCACGAATAAGTATGACATTGCGAACGCCCAACCTGGCTCCTCACGCGATGTGAAGCTTCAGAGCGGTGATCGAATCTTCTTACGCGAGCGCTCCGACATTCGTGAGCTCTCGCGAGTCATCGTGCGCGGCGAGGTCTTGCAGCCAGGCGTGTATCCTATTACACGCACCTCAACGAAGCTATCCGATATTATCGCACAGACGGGTGGCGTCACAGAGTTTGCTCATCTCAGCGGTGCGTATATCTCTCGAGAATTGACAAGTCGAGAGGAAGGGCTGACCCCTGAGGAAGAGCAGATGCGTTTGTGGCGCCTTGCCAACCTAGGTGTAGAGGACACGGCAAACTTCCGGTTGCAGACGATGGTCCGTACAGGCGATGTGAAAGTGGACATGGATCGTTTGCTCAAGAAGGGAGATAAGTCTGCTGACGTTTTTCTTCGCGATGG
>JBKJTP010000078.1:0-10162 GCA_046590195.1 Kapaibacterium sp. (SeqCode)
CGCCATCGCGCGTCCCTTATCCTCAGCGCCGGTAAGTACAAGGACTTTGGGTGGAGTTGGTCCCTCGTTCTTTAACTCCTTCAGCAACGCCCAACCATTTTCACCCTGAAGCAAAATGTCGAGGATGACCAGATCTGGCTTTAGTCGGATAAAAAGGTCTCGAGCATCTTTGATCGTCAGCGCTGGGAACAGCTCGTACTCCGAGTTGAACAGCAATTTTTCGTAGATCAAAAGATCCTGTTCCTGATCTTCAACAACGAGAACCGGTATCTTGCCAGGTGTTCGTACGATCTCGCCAGTCTTAGGCTCTGGAGGTTCGATGTCCAGGTAGGTGCGAGGAATAATAGCTGAAAAGCTCGAGCCTTTGCCAGAGGTACTTGCGACGTGCAGTGAACCGCCGAGCAGTTCAGCGAGTCTGCGAGAAAGTGGAAGCCCCAGCCCAGTGCCTTTGACACGGCGTTGCGTTTCGCTGTCCAATTGAGTGAATTCCTGAAAGATCGTATCCAAATGCTCGGCCGGAATGCCGATGCCTGTATCTGTTACGAATAGAGTTACCTTGTCGGTGGTTTTGTCGTAAGTTGCTGAGACTCTGATCTCGCCCTTCTCCGTAAACTTCAGAGCATTCGAGATGAGATTTCGCAGTATCTGTGAAAGCTTTCCTTCGTCTGTATACAGCTCCGGTAGCGTGTGGGCGTCTTCAAAGATCAACGAAATAGACTCTGTTAGCAACAGAGGGCGCATCATTCCACGAAGGGCACCGAACAGGTTATTCAGTTCGAATGCAACTGGCTGGATCACGATCTTACCCGCTTCGACCTTTGCGAGATCAAGCAGATCATTTACGAGTTCAGTCAGATCGCCAGCCGCTTTCTTAATATAGCCTACTTGCTTCTCCTGCTCTGGTGTCAGTTCGCCATCTGTTCGATCGGTGAGAATGCGCGACAGTGCGAGAATGGAGTTGAGCGGTGTCCTGAACTCGTGACTCATGTTGTTCAGGAATTTGGACTTCAATTCATCTGCACGTCGGAGATGGTCCGCCTTCTCATCTAATTCAGCAAAGAGTGCGACAACACCTCTATTCGTATCTTCAAGCTCGCCGTTCAGACGTTCAAGTTCTTCCTGTTTTCTTCGGAGCTCATCAAGAGCTTGCATCAATTCCTGATTCTGATGCTGCACCTCAGCCAGTGGATCGTCCTGGCGGTCGCGCTGCAATTCGTTGGTGATCCGCTCAATGAGCCTGCCGTCTATCCGTCCGGCCTTCTTTGGCAGGTTCTTGCCAAAGCTAACAATGGTACCATGCTGGCTTGAAGTGATGGCAAAGTCGTCCATGAGTCTCCTTGTACCCAGGATCCCCATGCCCATTCCTGTTGTGCTCTTGTATTTTCCAGATAGCACCGACTGCAGATTCTCGACTCCTCGACCTTTGTCTTCAACAGTGATGCGGAACAACTGCTGCATTTCCGTTTGATCGATAGCGTAGGACACCTTGCCGCCACCCGCGTATCGGAATGCATTGCGCGCGATCTCGGAGACTGCCGTTGCGATACGTGTCTGATCCTGGCCCTCGAATCCCAATTTCTGAGCGAGCAAACGAGCGCGCTGTCTCGCGCCTACGACATCGTGATCGAACTTCAGATCGACCGTAAGGATAGGGAGCGTCATGCGATCAACTTATGTGAACCGTTCATTGAGCTTTCCTGGCAACAACAATGCAAGCATCATCCCTGTGTCTTGAGAGATCACGGTAGAGGACAGCAGCGATAACAACCGGTGGCAGTTCGGTCAGTCCCGGGTAGCGATCAAGCGTCCAGTTGGCTGTCAATCCATCAGAGTGCATCACGAAAACACCGTCATCAGCTATCGGATACTTCAGATCGTGGAATTTACCGATATTATGGCCGAGCGTACCATTGAAGGTCATCATCTTCCGACCTTGTTGATGGTCGCTGATCGATCCGGCAACATTTCCAATGCCACAAAAAACAAGCTGGCTATCCTGTAGATCCCATGTCGCGATCGAGACGGCTGCTCCTCGTCCAGAGGCGAGCGCACCATGAACGTCATCAAGATACTCGGCAGGTCCTATTGAATTACTTTCGAGGAAGGTATTAACTGCATTTTTGGAAGCGACATGCGCATCGTATCCGTGACCGATCCCATCTGCAAGAATAACAGCGATGCCCTTGGAAGTAGCCTTGCATCCCCAGCCATCGCCCGACACATCCTCACCACTATAGGGGACATTAATACCGGCGATCGATACCATCAACCTCTCGATCGTAGCCGATCCAGATGCCTTGGGTTTCGCATTGCTGCTGAGCACACGTGAATGAAGCACGCTTCCCTTTCCAGGTACGCTGTACGTGTGGAAATCATCTGATTGCCTGACGATGGCGCCAAGCCCAGTACCAGAACTGCCAGCCGTTGAATACCCGTCCGTAAGACACACTTGAGTATCTCGCATCCCTGGTCCTTTATCGATCGCTAGAATATCCAAGCCGATCAGGTCAGCGTTGTGCTCTACGAGTCCATCAGATGCTATGAAATCGCGAGATGACGAAACAGCTTGCACAAGAATATTACCCTGGCCTGCGTGCTTAAGGATGTTTGTGGCAAGCTCGGTGATGATGAGCGCAATCCGTCCACTATCGTTTGTGGTGAACTCGCCATAACGGACGAGCGAGGCTACCTGTCTTCTCGCATCTGCAATGTGACTTGGATCAGATACAGTAAGACACAGGCTGTGAGTAAGTTCTCCAAGAGTCTCCATCAATCTTTTGCAGTGCTGCGATCGTAGCCGATCGGTGCAGCGATATCTTGACCAATAGTATTCATACTACTTCAATCAATTAATACTTAAGGCTTCCAGCGTATTAATGTGATACGTGTGCCTTCACCTACCGTTGTGTCTATGTCGAATTCGTTGACTAGTCGCTTGGATCCACTGAGTCCCAGTCCGAGACCCTTACCTGTCGTGTATCCATCGGTCATGGCTCTAACGAGATCTGGAATGCCCGGCCCCTGGTCGGAAAAGGTCAGTCGTATCCCTTTTCTCAGCCCGGTGGAGACAATCTCGATAACGGCATCTCCACCCCCTCCGTAGTCGAGGGTATTACGCGCGATCTCACTGGCAGCAGTGATGATCTTCGTTTGGTCAACGAGGGATAGTGCGATCTCGAGGGCCATCGTCCTGACACCCTGCCTGATTTTCACAATGTCCTCGGAGTTTCGGATCGGATACGACTCAGTCTTGAGCGCGGATGATCGGTCATCCCCCATCGGCGTCGTTATGGAGCCCTGAGCGGATCATGGGTGATCCTTCGTAAGTGCTGAATCCAGATTGATAGGCCCCGAACGGATCGTCGTTTGGCCTTCCTGCGTAAGAATCTCTGTCGATCTCGTGTGCCAGCAGAGTCATTCCCCGCTCGACAGAAAGCGCGGTACGTATGCCATTGAGCGTTAACCCAAGCTCGACAAGCGTGATGGCAACCGATGGCTGCATTCCCACCACGACGGTCTGCGCATCAAGAATTCGAGCCATTGCCGCAATGTTTGCGAGCATTCTGCCGATGAAGGAGTCAACAATTTCCAGCGCAGAGATATCGATGAGTACACCTTTTGCCTGCGTCTTGACGATCTTGTCTGTAAGGTCATCATGTAAGGTCAGCGCGAGCTTATCATGCATGTCGACCTGAATCGAGACGAGCAAGAACTGGCCCATTTTGAGGATCGGAATGCGGTCCATTGGTTGGGGAATTCTAAGTTCTGAGTTATGAATTCTGAATTGGGGAGGATCGTAGCCGATCCAGATCGTAGCTGAGTGCTGATGATCCTGGTTAGGGTAGCCTCAGAAGCGATTCTGATTAGCCTGTGCGCCGTTGTTTAGTGCATTAGCGTTTTGGAGGTTTCTAAGATCCTTTTTACTAACAACAGTCTTACCTGTTCTCGCGAGAGCCAGGGCGAAAGCATCGGCAAGGGTTGCCTTCGTGATGACATCATTAAGCTCGACGCCGAGATGTACGATGGTCTGTGCGATCTGCGGACGAATGCCGGAGATGATGCAGTCGGCACCCATGAGTCGAGCAGCTGCGATCGTCTTAAGCAGATGTTGCGCCACCAATGTATCAACAGTAGGTACACCGGTGATGTCAATGATGGCGATGCTTGCACCGGTAGATACGATCTCCTGAAGAAGGCTTTCCATCACGACTTGCGTACGCGCGCTATCGAGCGTACCGATCAACGGCAGAGCGAGGACCTGATCCCACAAGCGAACGACAGGCGTAGAGAGCTCCATGAGCTCTTGCTGTTGGCGAGAGATGACCTCTTCCCGCGTCTTCTGAAAGATCTCAATGGTGTAGAGTCCGAGCTGATCGAGCAGCGAATTGATTCGTACAGTAGCCTTGACGAGGCGGATCGCCGCCGAGGAGGAGATCGCCGCCGATGCGGTGCTACCATCGGTTCCGATCTCGGCTTGAAGGACATGAAAGACGGGCTCTTTGAGCGAGAAAATGAAGATGGCAGTTTCGCTGGGGCTGAATCCCTGCTTAGCACGCGTGCGTGAAAGGTTTTCGAGGAAGTCGGTAACGTTGTTCCATCCTGGATGCGCAGACAAGGACCCAGGGCTGAGCGTACGAAGTCTATCGTCCTCACGGGCATTCTTGCCCTCTTCGTCGACGATGGCGATGAAGGACGTAAGAAATTCGCTCGACTGGCTTCGGAATTCGGATTCGCGGCCGGGACTCGTCCGTACGCCCGCTGTTTTTTGGGCAGCGATCCACTGATCGAGAACCTGTGCCTGATGCTGGGAGAGTATGCTCGAGATTGAATCGCTGGCGATACTTGAGTTGGAAACTGCCATTGGCTGGAAAGATTGAATTGCGAGGCTCCCACGGATCTTGGTTAAGCCCTCATCTGCGAACGGAATACAGCAGATCCGTCATTGATCTGCGCACGGATTCGAATATACAGCCTAGATAAGTCGAAGCTGTGATTTCGTGTTTACGGTTGAGCTGAGAGAAAGCTAAGCGCATTCACTTCTTCTTGTGAAGGCTGAGAGACTCGATGCGCTTCCAAAGACGCTTGGTGTCTGGATGATCGGGTCCCATGATGCGATGATGGATAGCGTGCGCGAGGATGACCATGTGTGAGCCGTCAGGAGTAACTCCCCCAGGTGCGGATCCCTCGGCCAAGCTGTTGAGATCGGTTACTTCAGGTGCTAGCATCGAATCGACGACGAAGTGCGATGGGGCAGGATCGTGTGTCGCGTCGAGTGCTGGGGTGAAGTGCTCGGTGCGGTTTGCATCAGGCCGAGGACCATGAGTAAGAAGATAAAGCTTGCCGAGAGCCGAGAGCGTCCGGGCGGTGTCAGCGTTCTCTGCTCCGAGCACTTTGGAGCGAATAGCGTAAGCAGATTTGAGCAGCGGTGCCGCGTCGTCGAAGCGACCTTCTTCGAGATAGATCTCGCCGAGCTCGTGCGCAGTCGCGATGGTATCGATGTGCTCTTCGCCGAGAACTTGCTTGCGAGTTGCGAGGACTTCTTCGAAGAGGCGCTCTGAGCCTTCCCCATAGCCCTGCTGTTTTTTGAGCAGAGCAATGGTATGCAAGGTTTTCAAGGTCGCGGGGTTATTCCTACCGAGAATTTCTGTCCTGATCGATAGTGCTTCTGCTAGATATCGTTCGGCCTTTTCGAAGTTTCCAGCCTCGATCATCGCGGTGCCCAAGCCATTTTGGCTTGATGCAACGAGGGGATGCCTCGGACCAAATGCATTTCGCCATATGTGCGTACTTCGCAGCAACATCTGCTCAGCTTGCGCGAACTTCCCACTACGAGCTAGGAGCAAGCCGTAATTGTTAAGCGCTGTTGCGACGGTAACGCTCTCAACTCCGTGCGCCATCGATTGCAATGCTATTGCACGCTGAAAGAGTGTATCTGCTGCTGCAATCTTGCCGCGCTTTGATAAGAAAAATGCTTGATTAGCGATTGCCTGTGCAACGTGCGGATGCTGGTCACCGAGGAGTGAGCTTAGAATGTCGATGCTTTCAGCTAGGTGTGATTCAGCCTCATCATATCTCCCGAGAGCGATCGCCACTTGGGCAAGATCGTGGACTGCGCCGGCGGTATCGGGGTAACGCGTACCAAAGACGGTTTTAAAGATCAACACGACACTTCGAAGCATTTCGTATGCTTCGTCGGACTTTCCAACCTCTGTAAGCAGACGGGCCTGGTGGCTGCGGCTGTGTGCTGTCTCGGGACTCAACGAGCCAAACTTTGCCTCGTAAATATTTGCAAGCCTTTGAGCAAGTAGTGCAGCTTCCTGTAACTTACCTTGCAATTGTAACAGCCATACACGCTCGTTCTCAACCTTGAGCGTGGTGGTGCTCTCTGCACCGTGTAACTCCGAGCTGAGTTCATAAGCCTCTTGCAGCAAGGGTTCAGCTTCAATAGGCTTGCTAAGATGCAGCTTGATATTTGCCGCAACACGCAAACATTCAAGATCTGGGGCATCTAATGCAGCATAGAGATGCAACGCGCGCTGTGCGAACGCGTCGGCACCCTCGTAGTCGCCGCAGTCTCGGATGAATTCTGCCAGTGAGAGGAACAGCCTACCGCGATCGGTTGAGATGTCGGCATCGTGCTCGTCGCGCTGAGCATGCTCAAGTGAGGAAACATAATGATCTGCGATCTTTCGTTGATCACTGTGATGCGCAAGAGCCTGTTGCCACGATTCATACAACTCATACTTTGTCTGTGGCTCGTTCAGCTCAGCAAACACATGTAGATCTGACAGCGTCGCTACAAGTTCACGCCACATCTCCAACTCTTTCAACAACGAAAGTCTAATGCGCAGACTGCGAACGTCCAATTGCTCTCTGCTGAAGACGCGCAACAACTCGATCTGGCCCTCTTGCCTCAGATCTGTAGTGACATATCGCTGTTCAGCTGCCTTCGTGAATAGCGGATGAAAGAAAGACAGCGCGCCCGAATGACGTATGAGATGATAGTCAAGCGCATTGACAAGCGCTGAGAGTTCTGCACGTGACACCCGGCTAAGCTCAATGAGCTCACTTTCTGTGAGTCCCGATGGAGCTATCACAAGGAAGCTCATGACGGCAACAACAGTATCACCAAAATCTCGCTCGATCCGCTCGAGCATTAATTCGAACAATCCGAGCAGATCACTCGCAGCGAGATACTTATCGATCTCTTCATCGAGCTTCTCATAGACCCCAAGCACGCGAAGCTCCTCAAGTACTGTTCGAAGGAACAAAGGATTAGCGCACTTCTCATGTCGAGTGATTCGATCTTGTTGCTGCTGGCTAAGCTTTTTGCTGAAGCTACCGAGGTACTGCCGAACGATCAGCTCTCGATACTCCATATTCAATGGCTGTAGCTGATACTCGGGCCATCCCCGTCCTCGTAGCGTAGATATCTGCTGGGCACCTGCTGCTGAAACAATGAGCCTTACACTTGATGGCAGATATCGCGGCAGCCACTCCAACTCGGCGGCAACTCCAGCTAACTGATCGAGAGCGTCAATGAAAATGACCAGCTCATAATCGATGACCTTTGCCAGCCAGAAGGGAAGCTGCTCTACAAGCTGCTGTGGATCGGTCGGTATTGCATCAGCAGATTTTGAATGCCTTGCGATCTCGCCGAAGATACGCTGTAAGATCGCCAGATGGTCTCCCCCTCCAGCGGTAGCGCCAACGTAATGCTCGATGACATGTATTTTGCTTCCCTTCAGTCGCTGGCACGCGGCCCAATGCGCCATCAATGAGCTTTTACCGGCACCCGATGGGGCCGAGATGAAGAGAGCTCGTTCTTCGGGATCCTTCAGACATTCTTCCAGCCACTTGACCGATTCGGGATCAGGAAGGTAGCCGCGTCTCCTGCTTACCGCAAACGCTTCCTGCTCTTGCGCCTCTCGATCGAGCCAATCGTCTCCTTCGTTCGCGGGCCAGTGGAGATCGAGCGTGCGAAGCAACTCCTCACGGACTAACTCGCCTAGCGTTGAAGGATGGGCGAAATGATGGACAGAGACCTGCTCTGGTCGGCTATGCGCGGCCTGATGGATCTCCTCTCGAAGATCCTGCAACTTTGGTACGTCTGCTGGAGCGGAAGGAGTCGCGTTATCCCGAATGAAAAAAACTGAGTTCAGCTCTCGCGCTGGCGAGGATTGAAATACGCCATAGTGCATTTCGATCGCAGTAGCGCTTGCACCAGCATCGATCAATCCCTCAAGAAGCGGATAATCTTTGAACAGATCGGCATCGCCTGATACATCTTCGCGTGTTGGAATCCACCCATATCGCCCTCCAACAATACCGAGAAAGAACGGTCGGCAACGATCGATCTCCTCGAGACAAGTTCTCAGGACAAGGCCAGCTCGAGCCGCCTCATCGGTAACGCCCCACCGAAGATCTACCTCAGTGAACTCGATGCCGCGCTCGCGGCATTTACGACGGATCTCGGGAAATACCTTTTTGGTAAGATGGTCTCTCTCTTCACGGAGATCGTGAAACGTCGAGGATAGGAAGACTCTAAATTCCGAGAGGTCAGACCTCATTACAAGCAGGCTATAAACAGGAACAGCCGCTGCGGACAGCGGCTGTTCAGTTGTCAAAATTGTCGGAGTTAGTGTATCACACCGATCGACCAGTCCATTGCTCCGACGTTCACGGCTGATCCAGTCACGTTGAAGAGTTTGATCTCAACCTCATTAGCAACTGAGACGCGGGAATACGAAACAATGACACCGTTCGGAAGAGCATCCTCCGGAGAAACGTAGACTGCTGCACCCACAGGTGCACCAGAGATACTAAACGTAACCGTTTGGCTTGCCCCTCCGGCAATGTTTACGTTGCCTTTGTTTACAATCTCCCGATGTACATGTGTTCCCCAGGTTAATGTGCCGGAGCCGTTGTTCTGCAACGTGCTACCTGTCGTACCTTGAGTAGTAGGCAACGTATAGAGAATGTTCGAGTCTTGGGTGGCACCAGTCTCAAAGGACGAATAAACCGCCCCGCCTGGCTTACGTATGTGCAACTCATCACCAACGGTCAGCAGGCCACCAGCCTCGATGCCATCAGCAGTGATATCATCGACATTGACGATATCGTTTGTTCCCATATTCAAGCCACCTACCATTGTATGGCCCCCGACATTCGTCACGTTCAGCTGTCCAGAAACCGTTGCGTTGAGGGTATAGAGTGCCCCCAGACCCGAGATAGAATAACCTTCACCGGCAACATCGCCACCAAGTGTGAGTGTACTGTTCAACTGAAGCTCGCCGCTCACCTGAAGCTCGCCGCTCACCTGAAGCTCGCCGCTAGAGGCAATGATCATTCGTGTCACACCGTTGGTATTAAAGAGCAGCGGATTGCTGTCAGTAGTACCAATAAAGTCAGCCGGCCCAGTTCCTGAGTTACCCGTCAAGCCCCATGTTGCACTCGACAGCGCGAGCGTACCCGACGATGTCGGCAAATAGAACTGTAGCCCATTCCCAGTCGCCGAAGCACGTAGTTCCGCAGAGCCGCCAGTGCCATCACGCAACTTCACCATACCAGCCAACAAGTTCGTACCCATCGTAAGATCGGTTGCCCCGACCATCGAACCGTTAACTGTCAGAGTACTCCCACCAATGATCGCTCCGTCAGATGACAGGATCCCCGTTACACCCGCATCGCCTGTAATGCTGACTCCACCCGTAGAATTCGCACGCAGACGTTCTGCATTGTTGGCACGGATCACGACATCCTGCGCATCAGTACTTCCGATGAAGTTCGTAGCTGGATTTGTACCACTATTCCCGGTCTTCGTCCAGCTGCTGGCTTCGATGTCCGTTGTGAGGGCTAGTGTACCAGATGCATCAGGAAGCAAGAACGCGCGAGAAGTGCTAAGATTCGATGTCGATATGGTAGCATCCTCACCATCACCATCGTAGATGAAGAGGCGTCCCATCTGAGTCGGAGCTGAACCTGCGATAAGATCCGCTGCGGCAAATGAACCCGTTACGGATCCGTTGCCGATGCCGTACAATGCACCATCAAAATTCAGCGTACCCACAACAGTTGCAGGTCCTGTAACTCTCAAGCCTCCATTCACATCGAGCGCCGTGAGCGGATTCGCGTTATTGATGCCGACCTCGCCAGTTGACAG
>JBKJTP010000273.1:0-13546 GCA_046590195.1 Kapaibacterium sp. (SeqCode)
GAAGCGATTGATCGCACGATCAACCCTGAAGCACCGACAGTATATGGACAGCTAGGCGTTGTCCGCGATGGCGCAAATCCGGAGATGGATGAACTCCGCCAACTCACGCGCTCGAGCCGCGAGAAGCTGATGGAAATACAAGCTCGTGAGCGCGAGCGCACTGGCATCGCATCACTCAAGGTCGATTTCAATAACGTCTTTGGTTATTACATCGAGGTCAGCAAAGCGAACTCGCACAAGGTGCCAGAGAACTATGAGCGCCGTCAGACGATGACGAACGCTGAGCGCTACACGATGCCCGAGCTCAAGGAGCACGAGTCGAAGATACTCGGTGCCGAAGAGCGGATGCATACGATCGAGCTTGAAGTGGTTGCGCGTCTTCGTGCACGCATTATGCAGGATGTGAACACGCTGCAGCGCAACGCTGAACTCTTGGGCCTCATCGATTGCCTCGTTTCGCTCTCGATCACAGCCACACGGGCACGATGGACGAAGCCGGAGTTCAATGCGAAGGGTGACCTGACCATCGAGAACGGTCGTCATCCAGTCGTTGAGAAGTTGCTGCCAGTAGGCGAGCGGTTTACGCCGAACTCGGTGAAGTTCTTGCCGGGTGAGTCGGAGTTCTATGTCATCACCGGACCAAACATGTCGGGTAAGTCGGTCTATCTCCGACAGACAGGACTTATCGCATACATAGCACATCTCGGTTCATACGTACCAGCTGAACGCGCATCACTTCCATCGCTCGATCAGATCTTTACTCGCGTTGGCGCTAGCGATAACGTGGCGCAGGGCGAATCGACATTCATGGTCGAAATGAATGAGGCGGCAAACATCCTGAACAATGCGACATCGAACTCGCTCTTGCTCTTTGATGAGCTCGGGCGTGGCACTTCAACATTTGATGGTATCTCGATCGCATGGGCGATCGCGGAATACATCCATGACTCGCTGCCAGGAGCGCGAACCCTCTTCGCTACGCACTATCATGAACTGAATGCATTAGCCGATCGGCACCCTCGCATTGAAAATCTGAAAGTAGAAGTTCGCGAAGCCGATGGCAAGGTGCACTTCCTTCACAAGATCGTGGCGGGTTATGCAGATCATAGCTATGGTATCGAAGTCGCGGCTATGGCTGGCATTCCGAAGGAAGTGATCACTCGCGCACGCGAAATACTGCATACGCTTGAAGAGACCGAGCTTAAGATCGCGGAGGCCGATATTCAGCGCACGATCCCATTCCCAATGGAGCGCCGCTCCTCAGGCCCGCGTGATGCCGAAGAGCTAAAGATCGACGAAGAGGCCCGTGAGCTTCGGACGCGTATCCAGCAAATGGATATCAATGGGCTAACACCGATGGACGCGATGATCCGTCTATCAGAATTAAAGAAATTGATCGATGCCTGAGACAGTAGTTATCACAGGCGGAAGTAAGGGGCTCGGCCGGGCGATGGTCGAGTATTGGCTCAACGACGGATGGAATGTTGCAACATGCGCGCGAGATATCTCACCCCTCGTTGCATTGCAGCAAGAGCATCCCGATAGACTGCTCGCAGAAGAAGTCGATGTTGCATCGATCGACCATGTGAAGTCCTTCTGTGCCTCAGCGATCGATCGCTTCAAGGAGATCAGCATCCTGGTTAACAACGCAAGTATTCTAGGGCCGCGTGTGACGCTCGAACAGTATGTTCCCGAAGAATTTGAAGAGGTGCTTCGTGTGAATACGATTGGCAGCTTCTACTTTATTCACGAGCTGGTGCCGCACTTTAAGCAGCAACGCATGGGAGTGATCGTCAACGTCTCAAGCGGTGCTGGAGTAAAGGGCGGCGCACGATGGGGAGCTTACGCAGCAAGCAAGTTCGCTATCGAAGGTCTAACGCAGGTCTTGAAGGACGAAGTGTTTGATGACAAGATCCGCGTCCACGCGCTCGACCCCGGTGCGATGCGCACGCAAATGCGCGCCGATGCATATCCGAACGAGGATCCGATGACCTTGCCAACACCGCAAGAGATCGCGCGCGTCATCTTCGATATCGCGGTGGTCTATGAGCCAACGATGACGCGGCTTAAGGCGAAAGATTATCTTTAAGATAGCAACCCAAGCTGCTGCGCGTAGCGCACAGCTTCGACGGAGTTGCCGACGTTTAGCTTCTCTAGTATCTTCTGTCTATGCGTGTTTACGGTGTGAACACTGATCGATAGCTCTCCGGCAATATGCTTGCTTGCAAGTCCGTCACGTACCAAGCTCAGTATCTCCTTCTCTCGATTGGTCAGCACTCCAGAACGTCCAACCGGGAAGACCTCACCCGTCTTAAAATTCACAACACTGCTCGTCGCAGGGGCTGTAAGATCCTGATTCGGCGCGATCTCCATGAACGACAGAGACAGCCAAACATTGCCGCGGCTATCGAGCTCAAGGGCCTGCATTTGCTCGATCACGCGCACGAAGCTGTTGTCACCTTTGGTGATCCGGTATTCGCTTACGAGCTTGAAGTCGCGCTTCGTCTCGATCGGCTGACCAACATAGAACCGCATTGTCTCGAGGCCATTGCGTGTTAACGTGAGCAGATCTTCTGTGTGCACGCGTGAGTTGATGTAAGCGATCTCGTTATGGGCCAGCGCCGCACGGTCATATTCCAGCAGATCGAAGAACTTGCTCGAAAGATAGGTGTGCGTGCCACGGTTCATGTCAAAGATGGAGATACAGGCGCTACTGATCTTGTCCATCTCGCCGAGCAATGTCTTGTGCATCTCGAGCCGTGAGTAGTCCAACTCGGACTCCTTCAGCATCTGTGCAGCGACTAAATCCTGGTATTCGAGGTGCAGTTTTTGTAGTTCTGTGGTCATCAGAGAAAAGATTACTGATTAATCAGTATTGCGGAGGCAGGGTCAGAACATGCATATTTGCATCAAAAACTTCATGCGAATTCTCTTACTCCTCGTTTCAATACTATTCTGTTCAAATCTCAGCGCGCAAGTCCAAAAACAGGTGGTTCGCGGTATCATCCTCGATGCCCACTCCCGCGAGCCGATCGAGCTAGCTCTGATCTCGGTCAAGACTGCCAAGACCGGTGCGAAGTCCGATTCTCTCGGTAGATTCCGGCTCGATCTGCCGCTCGGGAGGCAGATTCTCTCTGTCTCTCGCGGTGGCTATGAGCCGAAGCAAATGACCGATGTCCTGGTCACATCTGCGAAAGAACTCGACATCACGATCGAGCTATTGCGCACTGTGAATGAGGAGGTTGTGGTCTCTGGCGAGGAGACGATGCAGATCCGAGAGATCGGCGCGCGCTCATTCACGATGGAGCAGACCTCTCGTATTGCGGGCGGCTTCGATGACCCTGCCCGATTCGCGACAGCATTCGCCGGGGTGACGAGCGGCGTGAGCAACAACGCGATCATCGTTCGTGGCAACGCACCGACTGCGATCCAGTGGCGGTTGAACGGAGTCGAGATACCGAATCCGAATCACTTCGCAGACCTTCAATCCTTCGGCGGCGGCGGGCTCACCGCGCTCAGCACGCAAGTTATCTCAAGCTCGAAATTCCTGATCGGCGCGCTACCAGCTCCGTATCAGAATGGGCTCGCTGGTGCCTTCGACATTCAGATGCGACAAGGCAACAGTGAGCGTCACGAGCACACCTTCCAACTTGGCGGCATCGGCATCGATGCGGCGAGCGAAGGGCCCATCGGCCTCGGCGAAGGATCAAGCTATCTCTTTAACTATCGCTATTCGACGCTTACACTGCTTGAGCCATTGCTTCCAGAGGAAGCTGCCGGTACCTCATTCCAGGATCTTGCATTCAACGTGAATGTGCCGATGGGCGCTGACAAGATCTCGCTGTGGGGATTCGGACTGACGGACAACAGCGGCACAGAGGTAGAGAATGATCCGACAATTCGCATCTATCCACAAGACATGGAGCAGCAGGACATCGACCAGATCGCGTATGCAACTGGATTGAGCCACAAAACAGCGCTTGGCTCAATGTCGCTGAACACGACACTTGCATACACCGAACGACGTCTTGATCTTTCGACCAACACTCTCTACGGTAACTCACTGCAACCAACTGCACGAATCAAGACTCGTCAGGGCGACTTGAGTATTACGTCGCACGCGGTTGGCGAGATCGCCGCAGGTTACTACTTTCTCTCAGGCGCGAGGTTCGTGCGTCTTGGTTTTGATCTTGGCCTCGCTCGCGCAGATAGCGGAAGGGCGCTCACGAATGTCGTGAACAACAGTGGTGCTGCGCTTCTTGCGAATGCGCATGTAGGCACTGAGATGAACTTCGGAGATCTCCGAGTCGAAGCTGGACTTGCCACGCAATATCTTGACGTCAGCAAGAAGTTATCAATCGAACCACGACTATCGTTAACCTATAAGGTGACGAGCGACCAGGCGGTTGGCCTCGCCTACGGACTTCACAGCAGAATGGAGCGGCTCAGTTACTACTTCATTGAGCAGAACGGAAGGTTGCTTAACAACGAGATGGATTTCAGTAAAGCGCATCATCTCGTTGCGCAGTATAAAGCGCAGTTGTCAGAGGATGTATCGCTTGAGATCTCACCGTACTATCAGTCGCTGTTCAGTGTGCCGATCGTTCGAAACACACCGATCTCGCTGATCAACAATGCGAACGACTGGTTTTTCGCACGCGAGTTGCACAACGTAGGCAAGGGTAGAAACTATGGAATTGATCTGACGCTCGAGCAGTCACTTACGGATGGATACTTCTTCTTGCTAAGTGGCTCACTCCTGAAGTCAGAGTACCAAACTGATGACAACATCTGGCGGCAAACCCGATATGATCGCACAGGTGCGATCAACGCAGTACTCGGCTCGGAATGGTCTCTCGATGAGGCGAATCGGAACATGCTGGCGTTAAGCGTGCGAGGCACCTATCAAGGCGGATTGCGCGAGATGACGCTCTTGCCAGAAGCATCGAAGGCTGCGAACATGGTCGTGCTTGATACAGCAAGTGCATTCAACCGGCAGCTTCCAGCGCAAGCGATCCTGCATTGCACTGCATCCTATCGCTTCAATGGATCGGGTCACTCGTGGGTGATAGCGCTCGGCCTGCTGAACATAACAGGCGCTGAGGAATTCACAGGCTATCGGAAGAACCTCAAGACCGGTGAGTTCGAAGAACAATGGGATGCACTCGTGATACCGAATCTCAGTATCAAGCTGGAGTTCTAGTTCGTCATGTGCTTCTGCTCTAACTCGGCGATCCGCTGTATTTGCTGATTGTTCCAATCAGTCTGAGCAGCGCCTTCGGTGGTCGGCGTTGCAAACCAGCTGTCGAGGATCTCCTTCATCACCTGCACAGGTGTTGCGCGCATGCTCAATGCCAGGGCATTCGCGTGATTGTAAATGCGGGCGAGCTTGGCGGTCTCGGCATCCTGCACGAGTGCCGCACGGATGCCAGGGACCTTGTTCGCAGCGATGCACGCACCGGTCCCGCTCCAGCAGCAGACGATCGCTTCGTCAGCATCGCCATTGGCAACGGCTTCGGCTGCGTGCGCTGACACGAGTGGCCAATCCTTCTCCGTGTCGCTGTCATTGATCGGGCCGTAAAGCGTGAGCTCATGCCCGCGTTTGTTCAACTCGTCGATCAATGCATCGGTAAAGTGATTCTTGCCGTCGCTGGATACTGCGATCTTCATCCTAAATTGCTGAATGTACTTGTTCAATAAACTCTGACCCCTCGATCAATGCCCGCAAGTGCTGCATGTCGATGGAGATGTTCCTATCCTCCTCGAGGAATGGAACAACGGAGCGGATCAGCTCGCGTGCTTTGCCAGTGCCCTTTCCGGGATTCAATGGCTGGAGAAAATCAATGCTCTGCGCCGCGCACATCAACTCGATCGTTATCACCATGTTGACGTTCTCGACAACATGACGAAGCTTCAGCGCCGAGATCGAGCCCATCGAGTTATGATCTTCCTGGTTGGCGCTTGTTGGAATAGAGTCAACACTTGCTGGATGCGCATGCACTTTGTTCTCGCTTACCAACGCCGCCGCTGTGTATTGCGCGATCATAAAGCCGGAATGCAGGCCGCCATGCTTCGTGAGAAAGCGGGGGAGTCCGAATGAGAGTGCACCATTGACCATGCGCTCCGTGCGCCGCTCAGAAATATTTGCAAGCTCACTCAATGCGATCGCGAGATAATCGAGCACGAGCGCCATCGGCTCACCATGGAAGTTGCCGCCCTCGAGCTTCACTCCATGCACGCGGCCATCGGCATCGACCGATTCTGGTACGATCAGCGGATTATCTGTCGCGCTGTTGATCTCTGTGGTGATGACGCGCTCTGCATAAGCGATCGTGTCACGCACTGCCCCATGCACCTGCGGAATGCATCGCAATGAATAGGCGTCCTGCACACGCGTGTCGCCTTCGAGATGTGAATCGCGGATCTCGCTTCCAGCAACTAGCTCAAGCATGTGCTTGGCAACGTGCGCTTGGCCGACATGTGGACGCGCCTGGTGCAAGCGTGGATCGAATGGGCGGTCTGTTGCACGCAAGGCCTCGAACGACATCGCGGCTGCTATGTCTGCGAGTTCAGCAAGCTGTGACGCACGCTCTACGGCCAGACACCCGATCGCGGACATCATCTGCGTACCGTTGATCAGCGCGAGTCCTTCTTTTGCAGCGAGCCTGACCGGCTCGATGGATAACGTTTTAAGTGCTTCGCTCGCTTCGAGGGTCTTGCGCGTCTCGCCATCCGGGATGGAGATGAAGCCTTCACCGGTCATCGCAAGTGCTAAATGCGAAAGCGGTGCTAGATCACCGGATGAACCTACACTTCCCTGCGACGGAATAACTGGCAGCGCATCCTTCGCTAAGAACTCAAGCAGCTTCTCGATCGTAGACAACCGAATGCCCGAACAACCCTTTGCTAGTGCATTTGCGCGAAGCAATAGCATGGCGCGAGTGATCTCGGGTGAGAGAGGCTGCCCGACACCTGCGCTATGGGAGCGAAGGATATTCTGCTGCAAGTGCTCGATGTTGTCGCGAGAGATGCTGACGTTGGCGAATTCACCGAAGCCTGTTGTTACACCATAGATCGTCTTCTCCTCATCGACCCATTGTTCGACGAGCTTGCGCGAGTTATTGATCTGCTCAACAGCTGTCGGATCGATGCGGACATCGGTGATCTCGCGGCGCGAGACTTTTCCGACATCGTCGATCGTCAGCGAATTACCGTTTAAGAGCAGTGTACTATGTGCCACAGGTAAGAGATGTGTTTACTTGCGCCGGAATAACATTCGCCAGATCGTAGTCGATCTGATTTCGGTCAGCAGGGCATCCAACAGCTCTGCGAGCAAAAACCGCACAGGATTTTTGTTGGTGAATGCGTGCGCAATCGCATAGAGTGGCATGACCCCAAAGCGGTTGCCGGGCGCGATCGCATAGATCGGATCCCAATGATCGGGCTCGAACTTCGCTTTGAAGTTGTGCAGTCCTTCGAAGTTGTAGAACCGCTTGCCGTGCGCGCGCACCCAATGAAAGAGCATCTGCAGCCACCATGGATTCATCCGCTCGATCTCGCCTGTGGGCGAGAGCGGCGAAAGTCCGAGCGTCACGTACTCGGCGTCTGATAGCGCCAGAGCAGTGATCGATGAATGCAGCATCAGTTCGACCGTCCCGTTCGGCGAATTATTGCCACGAATGAATTGCTCGATGAGCCAGCCATTGCGAGCTGGGATCGGTGAGCAGAGCAGAAAGCCAACGACGATGCCATCGATCGATGCGACAAAGATCCGCCTTCCCTCGAGGTTCGAGAGCGTT
Source organism: Kapaibacterium sp. (SeqCode) (assembly GCA_046590195.1). Lineage (GTDB taxonomy): Bacteria > Bacteroidota > Ignavibacteria > Palsa-1295 > Palsa-1295 > JBKJTP01. The sequence goes on from JBKJTP010000273.1 coordinate 7,800, forward strand.
CGAGGCTCGACGAGGAAGTGCAGTGCGGCCATGCCTCGCGAGGCGAGCCACTCGTCAAGCACGCCTTGGAGCTCCTGATTCGATTCCGCCTTTGTCCACGGCCACTCTGCGACCGAGACGCCTTTGTTCTTCGAGCGATTGAGCTGTGCCCGAAGCGAAGACTTGTTCTCAAAAGCATCGAGCCAGGCTTTCGGACGCCAAGAAGGCTGCGCCCCAAGCACAACCATCGCATGTTTGTCCGGCACTTCGAGGAGCGTGTGCATTCGCTCCTCGGCTCCGAAGTAGCAAATGCGAAGACCTAGGGCGTGGGTGTCGTTCTCGAATTCCTCTACGACCTGTCCAAGATCCTCATGTCTGGCGACAGGGGCGCCGGCCACAACTCGCATCCCTGAGCGCTCCACATAACCGATCACCGCATCGCACTGCTTCGAGAACCAGAGCGAAATGCCCGGATTGACGAGCTGAAAAGCCGTAGCATTCCACCCAAAGCGCATGACGATCTCGCGAGCTTTCGCCGCATCTTGTGCCTCAGCGGCAGGGCCGGATTCATGGTCATAGGTCATGTAATCATGAAACAACAGAACTCTCTTCTTATTTTCGTGGTCAGAGAATCAGTACGGGCTAGCTCCCGTACAAGAATATGGCCCAATTGGCCCGCACTCACGTCAAGCAGAACCGAAACCGAGCACGATGCGCAAAGAACTGATCGAATCGCTGGCAGAGACCCTTGAAGGGATCGCCGTGGGTGTGGATCGCCGACGATCCAACGAAGGCCCGAATGGGACTGGCCCACAGGAAGCGAGCATCCTGCTGTTCCATCCGCGAGAGAACAATGCTACGAAGTCGGCCGAGAGCACGCTCCGCGAAGTACCGCTTCTCGAACTGAATCTCTTCGAGGTTGGCGAACACTTCAGCGTGATCCTTCAATCAGCACTCGGCATGATCGAGATGCACGATGTCGATGAGATCCGCTTGCTCGAGCTAACGAACGAAGCTGCATTCCTGAGCCGAAACGGCGAGAAGCTTTCGCTGCTGACTTTAAGCTCCAACGGTGTCATCCAGTCCTACATGAACATCTCTTCTTCGCTTGCCGATCTGGAAGTGCAGGACATGGAAGAGAGTGATCTTCGCGCTGGTGTTGCGCTGAAGATGTTCATGGAGAACGCACAGGTCTTCAGCCTACAGTCCGCATAAGAAGCGGCTTAGAAGCAGCTCACGCTCTCCCAAGATCTCGTTGAGATATTCATTTCAGCTCACCCAGACTCCCGGCGCACGGAAGTCTTTCGCTATTTCCAAAGAGCTGAAAGCGGCGATCAAAGCTGCCGGCAAAGATGTCTCGCAGTCTGAGATCGAGGGATTGAAGAAGTTCGAGCTCAGCATTGTGACGATGACCGATGAGGAATTGCGGCAACTGAATATACAGTCGCTCGATCACGATTATTACACAGATATTCTCACCTTCGAGATCGACCGAACAGAAACCGATCTCACTGCCGAACTCTATTTCAGCGTCGAGCGCGCGAACGAGAACGCCAGCAAGCACAAGCAATCGACCGAGGACGAGTTGATCCTGCTCGTCATTCACGGTATCCTGCACCTGGCAGGGCACGACGATCATGAACCGAAAGCCAAGCGGCTGATGCACCGGACCCAGCGCGCCTACCTCGAGGTGCACAGGTTTGGCTAAGTGTGTCAGAAAATCAGGCAAGCTCATGCATTCGATGTAGCGATACAGGCCAGATTCTCCAGTTTTGAGGGGCACTGGCTTTCCAGGTGTTTAAAATCTGTAGGTGGGATAGATTTTTACCTTGCGTTTGACGAAAGAATCTCGTATCTTTGTATGTTCTTAGCTGTTCATCTCGGACTCATTTGAAGATTTGGAAACTCCGGATGGCTCGCTTCTCAAGTTCCGAGGAGCAAAATTGATCGTATTCGAGGCATTATAACGCAGCTTATTCGCTAGCTTATCGCAGATTGCTAGAAGTACTTACTGGATGTGAAGACCGTAAAGGTCGGCGTCGCCCCGCTTATCATCCAGAGCACCCGAACTTATGAAAGAAGAATTGTTAGAATCATCAGGAGCTAAGGCCACCGGGCCCGAACGGATCATCGAGATTCTCGTAGTGCTTCTTGGCGAGATGCAAGGGAAGAAGGACATTCACGATGTCGACCTAGGCACACTGGCCGCAAAGGGTTTTACAGAGAGCGAGATCTCGACCGCCTTTTCCTGGCTTTATGACAAGCTAGCCATCGCCGAGACCACCGGCGCACCGCTCTATAACGCCATGGCAAAGAGCGCAGGATGGAGCTCGCCTAGCGTGCAGTCCTTCCGAATTTACCACGATTTTGAGCGCAAAGTACTTAGTCCATCGGCGCAGGGTTACCTCCTCCAACTCCGCGAACTTGGCCTGATGAGCGACTCCGAAATGGAGAACCTGATCGATCGCATCATGCAGCTTGGCTTTGTCAGGATCGACGTAAAGGATCTCAAGGAGCTTGTCTCCGGGGTCATCTTTGATTTCGATGACTCGACCAGAACCGGCAGCAGAATGATGCTGAGCGTCAATGACACGATCCACTAGATCTTGAAAGTGTCCAAATTTGGTCAAAAGCGCGAGTTTTCTCGCGCTTTTGCTATATCTGAGGATAGGTGTAAGTTTAAGAATTACCTACTTCAAAAGGCTTGGCATAAAGCAAAGCAGGAACTTGAGAGGGTTCTTAAGTCCTAGAAGAGACCAATTCCACCACAGAACGTGACCTGGGGGCCTCGGGGTCGTATACCCGAAGCCAGTCAGAAAAAAGTTTAGAATGGCAAAAACACTAGTTATAGTAGAGTCTCCCGCTAAAGCGAAGACCATCAATAAGTACCTTGGATCGGATTACATTGTCGAGGCCTCCATCGGCCACGTCAAAGACCTCCCGAAGTCGAAGCTTGGCGTCGATACAGACAATGGCTACATACCGAAGTACATCACGGTCAAGGGCAAGAAGGAGATCCTGGACAAGCTGAAACAACTTGCTTCGAAGGCGAAAGCTGTCGTGATCGCGACCGATCCTGACCGCGAGGGCGAGGCTATCGCGTACCATATTGCCAAGGAGATCGAAGGCAAGAACAAGAATATCTCTCGCGTGCTCTTTACTGAGATCACGAAGTCGGGTATCACCGAAGCGATGAAGCACCCACGCGAAGTTGATGTTGCCCTCTTCGAGGCGCAGCAGGCCCGTCGCGTGATGGATCGCATCATCGGATATCAGGTATCGCCGATCCTCTGGAAGGCATTCATCGGGCAGGCAGCAGACAATCTCTCAGCGGGCCGCGTGCAATCGGTTGCACTTCGCTTGATCGTTGAGCGCGAAGAAGAGATCGATCGCTTTGTACCGATCAACTACTGGAATCTCTGGGCAGACTTCTCGACGGAGTCAACAGAATTCCCGATCCACTCACGCTTGATCTCTGTCGATGGGCAAGAGTTCAGAAACCCGGAGGGCTCAGCACATGAACTCGCTGACGATCAGAAGGGCAGCTACATTGGCGACGAAGCAACGCTCAAGGGCTACGCTGCCGATGTAAAAACGAAGACATACAAGATCGCAAGTGTTCAGAAGCGTGAAGTACGTCGCAATTCGCCGCAGCCATTTATCACGAGTTCATTGCAGGCTCAAGCATCGCTCAAGCTTCGCTTCAATCCGAAAAAGACGATGCGCCTAGCGCAGAAGCTTTATGAAGGTGTGGAGCTTGCTGAAGGACTCACCGGTCTTATCACCTACATGCGTACCGATTCGACACGCATCAGTGATGACGCGCGCAAGGAAGCCGTCGAATACATCGACAAGAATTACGGCGCGAATTACGTAGGACCCGAGCGCAAAGAAAAGAAAGGTAAGAACGTGCAAGAGGCCCACGAAGCCATCCGCCCTGCGCTGATCGCGAACGATCCGAAGTCGGTACGCAAGTATCTCGAAGCAGAAGATAAAGATCTTGCATCGCTTTATGAGTTGATCTGGACGCGCTTCATGGCGAGCCAAATGGCGCCTGCTGTGCTCGATCAGACGACCGTTGAGATCGAGTCAGTCGAGACGACTGGCAGCAAGTACCGCTTCCGCGCAACAGGATCTGTCATCACCTTCCGTGGATGGATGCAGGTCTTCGAAGAAGTGGAAGAGAAGACTGGTAAAGAAAAAGACGAAGAGGACGAGACGAGCAAGCGTTTGCCGAATGGCATTCAGCAGGGGCACTCGGCTAACCTCGAAGATCTTTCACCGACCGGAAGCTCAACAAAGCCGCCACCGCGCTTCAGCGAATCATCTCTCGTTAAAGAGATGGAGTCGCTTGGCATCGGTCGTCCGTCAACATACGCAAGCATCGTCGGGACGATCCAGGACCGTACGTATGTTGTGCAGGAAGAGCGCAGGCTCAATCCGACACAACTCGGCAAGGATGTGAACCGCGTGTTGATCAAGAGCTTCCCTGAGATCTTCAACGTTGATTTTACGGCGCGCATGGAAGAAGAGCTCGATACGATCGCATCGAATGACCGCGCGTATGCGAGTGTGATGGAAGATTTCTACATTCCATTCCGTGATGTGCTCGCGAAAGTAGAAGAGCGCCTTAAGGAGGAGATACCGCAACAGGTATGTCCGAAGTGTCAATCAACGGAGACGGATATCAAGCAGGGCCCATGGGGCATGTATGTCGATTGCTTAAGCTGCGGCAAGAAGACGTCGCTCAAGCAGATGGCAAAGCCTGAAGCGGAAAAGACAGGCGAGACCTGCCCAGAGTGTAAGCTCGGTGAGTTGATCATTCGCTCATCGCGCTTCGGTCGCTTCGTTGGTTGCGAGAGATATCCTGAATGTAAGTACACTCGCGCTATTCCGAGCGGTATCAAGTGTCCGAAGTGTAGCACTGGCGATCTCATCGAACGTCGTGGTGGCAAGTTCAAGCGCGCCTTCTGGGGTTGCTCGAACTATCCAAAGTGCGACTTCCTTTCTAATGACAAGCCGGTCAACGTCAACTGCCCGGTCTGTAACAACAACTGGATCGGCACGAAGTGGACGCAAGGCCGTGGTGAATTCCTCAAGTGCCCAAGCTGCAAGAACGAGTTCACTCCAGCGATGGATCAGATCGTTAAGGAGAGCGTCGAGGACGGGGACTAGAGTAGAAAGTGCTGAGTGCTGAGTGCTGAGTTTGGATTCGTATCTTTGCGGTATGGTATCCAAATTTGAAGACCTTATTGCATGGCAGAAAGCGCGAGTTCTTACACGTGAGATCTATGCTGCTACCCGTTCTATGCCCTTCGCTAAGGATTATGGCCTGTCAGGTCAGATCCAGCGCGCTTCAACTTCGATCATGGCAAACATTTCGGAAGGATTCGAGCGTAATCGTCGAAAGGAATTTCATCAATTTCTTTCCGTCGCCAAGTCATCCTGTGCAGAAGTTCGTTCTCATCTCTATGTCGCGTTTGACGTAGGTTATGTGGAAGAAGAAAGATTCAATCAACTCCAAGATCTTGCTACGGAATTTGGGCGCATCATTGGAGGCTTGCGTCGTGAAGTAGAGAAGGGAATCAACTGATATCTCAAACATCTCCCACTCAGCACTCAGCACTCAGCACTCAGCACTCAGCACTCAGCACTCAGCACTTGAACTTCTACCAGGACTTCCCCAAATGGCTTCGCAGCTTTCTCGAGTATCTCGAGCACGAGCGCGAGTCGAGTCCGCAGACGATCGCCGCGTATGAAGGCGATCT
>JBKJTP010000001.1:0-10050 GCA_046590195.1 Kapaibacterium sp. (SeqCode)
ACGTTATTCGCATCTTCGGTGTGAAGATGCATTACGATCTTGTCTCCAACATTGAGTGGACCTGTACCGACCGGTGACCTGTTGTTTACAGGTACACCGGTCGGTACAGGTCCACTCAATGTTGGAGACAAGATCGTAATGCATCTTCACACCGAAGATGCGAATAACGTGTTGATCGATTTCCGTGCTGAAGTCACAGAATGGCAGGAGTAGGTTCTTTCAACACTTTTGCCGCACATAAACTTATCAAAGCTTCTTGAGCCAGGATCAATTAACGATACTTCTTCTCGTACTCGTCTCAGCATATTTCGTTGAGTATCTGCTCTTGTCTATTGGCGTTTGGCGAGCGCGCCGCCCGGCCGTGCCTTCTCGTTCAGTGGCTGATGCGGATCTGCCAACTGCAACTGTGTTAGTCTGTGCGAGAGACGAAGAAGATAACATTGTGGCTTGCGTCAGATCTTTGGCGGCTCTCGACTATCCGAAGGAAAAATTGCAGCTTTTGGTCGTTGATGATAAATCAAGCGACAGAACTCCCGAGATCCTTGAGCATTGGCAAGCGAAGATCACCAATCTCACGGTCTACCGCACGGGCCCTGAAGTTGGTCAGTTGAAGGGGAAGGTCAACGCGTTGACGCAAGGTATGGATCAAGCGACTGGCGAGTTCGTGCTGATCACGGATGCTGATTCGCACGTCGATCCCCAGTGGGCGAAGGAGTACATCCGATTTTACGAATCAGATACCGGCATGGTGGCGAGCATCACTCTGCTCGACGAAAACAGCTTCTTTGATTCGCTCCAGTCGATCGACTGGGCTTATCTGCTTGGCATGGCATCGGCAAGTGCGAATCTGAACGTACCACTCTCGGTGATCGGCAATAATATGTCGATCCGTAAGAGCGCGTATGATTCTGTAGGCGGCTACCGCGAGATCCCGTTCAGCATCACAGAAGATTATGCATTGTTCCAGGCGATCTGGCACAAGGCACCATGGAAGGTGAAGTTTAGGATCCATCCTGAACTTACCGTGATGAGTCAGGCAACGCCGAACTTCAAAGCATGGTGGAGGCAGAAGCACCGCTGGGTAAAGGGTGGACAAAGCTTGAAGGCGCTAGGTTATCTCATCTTTGGTATCGGTCTGTTCGGTAATCTTGCCATGCTTGCAGCACCATTCGTATTGCCTGCCGCAGCAGCGATCATGGTAATATTGGTCAAGTGGGCCGCTGATCTACTGATCATCCTTCCAGTGCTTACCCGTATTCGCAAAACGTATCTACTACGTTACTTTCCGATCTACGAGCTCTATATTGCGCTCTTTGTGTTCTCGATGCCTGTAATGATCTTGCAAAAGAATGTTGTCTGGAAGGGTCGCGTCTATAAGCATTAGTCTGCTGTGTTGTCTTGCTCTGACTCGCGGCAATGCCATCGCACAATCGTGGCCACACAATCCGGGGAGTTTTCTGGAGCCGAATCGCTTCGGCGTCATCAGCGAGATCAACGACTCGTATCTCTGGCTTGAGGCTGGGTTCGGGCGTGATATCATTCATACGCAGATCGCCTTTGGAATGGAGGGCTTGATCTGGAGTCGGCTGCGAAGCCTATCAGGATTTCGATTTCCTGTCGAGACAGCCGATTACTTCTTCGGACTCTACTCAACTTTCGATCTCTTCCGCGCGAAGCACCGCATCAGGATCAGCCACATATCCGCGCATCTGGTTGACGGGGGAGATACAGTCGTCGGAGGATCTAGCAGCCGGTTCAGCCGCGAGTTCATCTCGTTGGAGCGCGCGATTAATAGCGAGATCCTAGGAGTGGAGGTATTCGGAGCGATTGGGGTTAAATACGTCTTCCATCAGGTCACCGATGTCGAGTCCTCTTTCCAAATCCCCATAAGCCTGAATGTACCGATCGTGAGATTCGGCAACGTCGACACCAGCTATGCACAGGGGATGCTCTTCCTGACGGCCTCTGCCGATGCTGGACCGTCATGGCCAGTCTTTAGCACCGGGGTCACCTGCCGGCTCGGATTCAGCCGCTCAGCTAGTCTAGACCTTTTTGTGCGGTATAACTCCGGACTCTCTCGAGCTGGAATCGAAGGCAAAAGGGAGGAGCAACAAGCCGAAATTGGAATGCAGGTAATTCCGTTTGAGTGGTTCGATTGATCCCAACTTCCGCATCGGTCCAAAAATCTCGACCCATTCCTTGAGCTCTCTTCGTGAATTCTTCGGTCCGCAACGCTACTGGCTGCACATTCTCCTTTTCCTTGTTTCGGTATTTACGACCACGATCGCGGGCGTAGCATGGCTCGGGCTGGACCCATTCGATCTGCAGAACTTCGACAAGGGTTTGCTTTATGGCTCGATGTTGCTGCTCTTCCTGACCAATCATGAGTTCGGGCACTTCATCGTCGCTCGTCTGAACAACGTCTCAGCCACGCTCCCGTTTTACATCCCATTTCCGGGTATGCTGCTTGGAGTGGGTCCGAACTTCGGGACGTTCGGTGCAGTGATCAAGACGCGATCTCGTATCCCGAGCCGCCGGGTCATGTTCGACATCGGGGTCGCAGGGCCGATAGCAGGCTTTTTGGTTTGTCTCGCGATCCTCATCGTTGGGTTTATGACATTGCCTGGAGTAGAATATCTTCAGGCGATCCATCCAGGCTATCCGGACATCGCGGCGCAAGGACCATCGCTATACTTTGGGAAGACGATCCTGTACTCGATCTGTGAGCAGATGTTTGCAAATCCGAACGGATACATCCCACCCATGACAGAGGTCTATCACTATCCTTTGCTTTGCGTTGGCTGGTTTGGATTGTTCGTTACAGCGTTGAATCTTTTGCCGATCGGTCAACTTGATGGGGGACACTTGGTCTACGGCATGTTTGGCTCGAAGGTGCATTCTATCGTCGGTAAGGCGACGGCAGGCGTTCTCTTCCTGATCTCGATACCTGACTCGATCAACTCGCTCGCACAAGCGAGCATGATCGATATGCCAACGTGGCTTGAGCCTTTGGTGATCGCGGGTGGCTCAACGTGGTTTATCTGGGCGATCATTGCTTCCTTCCTGATGCGGTTCAAACATCCGCCATCGGAGGACGAGTCGAAGCTTGATCCACGCAGATTTGTCGTTGGCCTGCTAACGATCCTTATCTTTATCCTTTGTTTTACTCCATCGCCGCTTGTCTTCTCGCTTACCGGACAATAGCAGTTTAGAGAGCAGCTGGCTTCGCGCGCACTTCGCGGAGCTGGCGATCTTTTGCTTTGCGGTGTCGCTACTCTTCATTAAGCTGGGAATAGGGGAGTTTGAGGATTGGGATGAATCGCATATTGTCTATCGCGCCCATGTCATCGAGAAGCATGGAGCCTGGCTTGATCAATCTCAATATGCATTAGGCGGACTTTATTCCTCAGCACACCCACCGCTCGGCGTGTGGATGATGGTCGCAAGCCGTGCGATCTTTGGCAATACAGAATGCACTACGCGCTTGCCTGCAGCACTTTGTGGTCTGATCGCAGCTATCAGCATGTTCTTCCTACTCCGTCGTTGGTGCGGGGATCGTACAGCTCTGCTGCTCGCTGCTGCATTTACTTCCTGCTCGATCTTTCTGTGGTACGCGCGGCATGCTCAGCTTGATAGCTTGCTGATCTCGACGAGTCTCGCAAGCGTTGCTCTGTTCTGCACAGCACTTGAAAGACGTTCGCAGCGGTACGCCACGATTGCTGGCATATGCTTCGGGCTGGCGATGCTGAGCAAGTTCGGCTGGGCCATATATGTGCTGCCGTTTGTATTAGGCTATTGGTATGTGCATGGAAAAGACAGGGCGCTTTTACTCGCATACATAATCCCTGGCCTGGTCATTGGATCGAGTTGGTATCTCTACATGATAGCGACAAATTCGGCCTTTGTTGATTCTGTCTTTGGCTGGATCGTTGGACTGAGCTCAGTTGCAGGTTACGAAACTGCCGAGAAGAGTCCGCTCTACTACTTCAATCAGCTGATCATTGCATGCCCATTCATTGTGCTTGCTGTCATCTCGATCGTCAAGCGAAAAGAATGGACACTTGATCGATGGCTCACCCTTGGCTGGCTAGCACTCGTTATGCTCGTGCTGCAGATCGCAGTGACGAAGTTTCCGCACTTCGCGCTGATGCTCTTGCCACCGGCGTTCGCAGTTGTTGCTCAACCGCTCAAGGATGATTCAAAACGTTCGTGGGTCGAGTGTATACTATTGGCCTTAGCAGTGCTGTGGTCGTTGAGCACTCAGTTCAGGCTGATGATCCGAGGTGCTGAGTTCGATTACATTGCGCCGCACTGGGAGATCGCAGTGCCACTCGCGATCGCTTTAACCGCGCTCGTGATGATCCAACGTAGACACTTAAAGAGAGCGCTGATTACTGGCCTGACTGGCTTGGTCGTCATCGTTGCCGCAACCCGAGTGATAGGCACTCCCGATGACCTATACGACGATGGCGCAAAGCACATTGCGAATACGTTGCTGCCTCGTGCAAGCATCACGAAAGTGGTGGTCGTCCACTCAGGACTGCCGCATGATAGCCTAACACCGCGCCTAGCCTACTACACAAACGGCTGGACATCAGGTTGGCTCCAAGGTAGAAAAAGCCAGAAAATGGGGTGGCCCGATGACACGCTGCTGCGATCTTTGACTGAGAAAGCCCACGCAAATACTGCTGTGGTATTAGAGCGCGAGCGCGATCGTTTCGCAGCTCCTATTGAACGTACACTCCCACAATATGCAGAGACGATCAACTTGCTGAAGCAGAAGTATCAGCATTACGATAGCCTGCGCTCGTACGATCTCTTTTATGATTGATCAGACGCTAGCAGCAATTGCTTCACGCCAGCAAATACATCAGCGACCGGTATCGTATTGACAGGACTTCCTTCTTGAGGAATGAGGACAACGTTCGGCACGTGATAAGGCAGCCACTCGCTGCGCCATACGAACATTGTCACTGTCGGCTTACGCTCTGCCGTCGCGAAGTGAACGATGGAGGTATCCGGCGTAACTACCAATGCAGAATATCGCGTGACCGCCATCAGCTCATGCAGATCTGCCGTTGGATAGTAGATCATTCTGCTCGGCTTGTCCGGCCGATCCATGAATGCTTCGCACGCCGCTCGAGTAGCCGGCGAACTCGTGACAAGGAACAGACAATCGGGATATTCCTCCTGCATCAGCTTCACTAATGCTAGGGTGTTCTCGTAGCCCCACTCCTTGAATGGTGTCCACGCCTCGGTATTCACCATGATGTAACGAGTGGTGCCATTAGCAGCGTGCAAGGTATCGAGTCGCTCACGGGTACGTGTCAAAACCTTCTCGTCGATCACGATCGAAGGGTGCCATTCGTCTTGCGTCGGCTTGTAATCAAAGACAGCCTCGAAATGATCCTTCAGTACATCGACCATCGGCGTTAGGTACTTGCCTCGATGCGGTGAAAGCCCAACGATACTAAACAGCTTCTGATAGCGCCACATCTTATCGTGCGCGGCGATCGATGTGACTCCGCGCGGACACGCCAGGCGAGAGATGATCGCGCCTTTGGTCTTGCGATTGTATACAGTCTGAAGTGAAACGTCCCACTTCTCGCGGCGAGCCTCTTTCGCGCCTTTGAGGATCTGTTTCGTATCAGCCTCGGACATATCGTAAAGCACATCGACATCAGGATCGACACGCAGCACGTCAATATTGCGGTAGCTGCACGCGACACCGATCTTGATATGCGGTGCGTGCTTCTTCAGGATACGCCACATCTGCGTCGTTACGACCATGTCGCCAATGGCGTCATAGCGAAGAATCAATACACTCTTGATGTCTTTGAGCGGGATCGGATGTGGTACTGGCTTGATCCGAAGGAGCTTTCCAAGCGCGCCGATCGTCAGCCGCTTGTTGTACTCTTCGATCGCGATACCAAGCTTTCGGTACCAACGGGTCTTTTCAAAGAACCTGTGGGGCCCCTTGCGTCGCTTGTGAAAAAACTGCTGGCGTAATTGGTCCTTCTCGCTCATGGATGTGATGAGGTACTAATGTCTGCCTTGGCTGATCTCTGGTGTGATCAGGTCAATGAGATCTCTTTCTCCGTTGGCCGCTTGGTACGGTGAAGGGGTTTCTGGGTTCAAGCCGCTGCTGCTTGCAGTAGCTAGCATTCGTCCGTCTAATAAACGCGATGCGGCCTCTACAACTCCCGTGACCGGGATAGTCGAAACTGCTGCGCCACGTTCACTTGGGCCGAACTGATAGGATGGGACCATGAGCGGCAGCCACTCACGCGGGGTCTCTCCGAACTCTACATAGAAGACGATACAAGGTTTGTTCTCTGCGCTCGCGATATGAACGACCGATGTGTCGGGAGTGACGATCAATCTCGAAAGGCGGCACAACGCTGCAAGTTCGTTGAGGTCGTATCCAGTTTCGAAGAAAAGGATGCGCTTGTTTCCGTGGCGAGATAGTGCTGCCTGAAGCTCCGCTTGTGCCATAGGGGCAGAGGTCATCAGCACAGCCGCTTCGGGGTATTTCTCAAGCAGCCTATCGCACAGCTCAAGATTATTATCGATGCCCCACTCACGAGTAGGATTTCGCGCTTGTGGATTGACGTAGATGAACCATGTGGCACCCACGCCCCCAATGTGCGACTCAACGCGATCTCGAACACTTGTCAGAACAGCGGGACAGATGCTAACGATTGGTCTTGACTCAAGAGCCTTAATCGGTTCGATAGAGAAACCAACGACATCGTCAAGTAGCTTGAGTCCAAGCTGTGAAAGATGCACACGGAAGCGAGTTGCTTCTGTCAGCTGATTAAAAAGGATCCGATACATCTCGCCTCGCTTGTGCTGGACAGAGACCTTGATGCCCGATGGACTGATGTAATTGCTGATCAAGCCATAGTCAGACATTCTTTGGAAGTGTAGATTTAGCACGACCTGATACTTCTCTTTGCGTGCCCTTCGGAGATGCTTGAAGTTGCCTCGATCGCTCCGCCCTGTGAATTCATACATCGCGTCGAAATCTGGATCGCACCGGAGTATTGAATCATTGCGGTGGGAAGTGATGATCCCGATCTTGCAGTTCGGATTGCGACGCTTGATCACTCTCGCAGCCGAGAGGCTTACGATCAAGTCACCAATTGCTTCACCGTAAGGGATGATCAAGAGGCTCTTAAGCTCTTCGACTGCGATCTTCTTCTGAAGAGGTTCATTGCGAAGCATGACACGGAGGATGCCGTACCACAGCTTCCTGTTCGCGCCCTCAATGCCATTGCGAAGTTTGTGAAGAAAGTGGGGGACCTGCACACCGCCCTCGCGTTTGCGGCGCGTTTTGCGTGTGTATTTATCGATCTTCTGCTGTTGTGCGTCCACGCTTATGAAACGACAACTCCTTCGGAAGCCGCGCGAAGCTGAATGTTGTACAGCTTGTAGTACGTACCTTCTGGATTTGCAAGCAACTCGGTGTGCGTACCGATCTCAACGATCTGGCCTTCGCTCATTACGACAATTCTATCGGCCTGCTGGATCGTCGACAAGCGGTGCGCGATAACGATAGCCGTACGCTCTGCAAGCAGCTTCTGGATCGCGTCTTGAACCAGCATCTCGTTCTCTGTATCGAGTGCGCTGGTGGCCTCGTCGAAGATCAGGATCGGCGGGTTCTTAAGCAACGCTCTGGCGATCGCTATTCGCTGCCGTTGCCCACCCGAGAGCCTGACGCCGCGATCACCGACCATTGTCAGGTAGCCCTCCGGCATGGAGGAGATGAATTCGTGGGCATTCGCAGCACGCGCTGCCGCTTCAACATCTGCCTGAGTAGCCTTGTGATTGCCGTACGCGATGTTGTTATAGACAGTATCATGGAAGAGTACTGTGTCCTGAGTCACAATGCCATACAGTTTTCGTAGATCTTCGATCTTATATTCACGAAGATCGTTGCCATTCAGCATGATCCTGCCGCCTGTCGGATCGTAGAAACGGGCGACGAGATCCACCAGGGTAGTCTTGCCAGCTCCTGAAGGCCCGACGAGCGCGATGACCTCGTTTGGAAAGATCTCGAGATCGATACCCTTGAGTGCTTCGTCCTCGGCATTCTTGTACTGGAAGCGAACATTATCAAAAAGCAGGGGCGCAGTGTGTGCCGACGCGATCGAACGCGATCCGTCCTTAACAGAAGGCTCCGCATCAAGGATAGTAAAAAGATTCTCTGCATTCGCTGCACCTTCATGCAACCGGCCAGAGAGCTCGCTTAGAACTCGGATCGGTTGCATTACTTGCACAAGTGAAATAAGAAAGAGCAACAATTCTCCACCGCTCATCTCCTTTGCACCGACGGCTTGGCCGCCGAACCAGAGAATCCCAATGAAGCCGGAGACAGCCATGATCTCGTTGATCGGACCGATGGTGCCACGAATTCGTGACAGCTTGCGTCCGCCGCGATATTGCGCTTCGGTTTCCTTCTTAAACCTGGAGACCTCATAATGCTCCATCCCAAAGGATTTTACAACCTTTACGCCACTGATCATCTCCTGCGCAATCGACAAAAGATCGCCCATATTTTGGTTGACCCTATGTGAGAGACCCTTTATCGTCTTGCCAAGTAAACCGACCATCCACATGCTCAGCGCGGCGATACTAAACGATATGAGAGCGAGCTTCGCATTTATCGTGAAGAGAAACCAGAGCAAGGTAACGATCTGTAAGGGTTGTCCAATGAGCGTATTGAATCCACCAATCAGTGTACTGTTGACACCGCTAACATCATGCGTCACACGTGAAAGCAATTGTCCAGCCTTTCGCTCATAATAGTAGTCTAGACTTAGCGTCGAAAGCTTATCAAAGATCTGATCGCGAAGCCGTTTTACCATTTTACCCTCGACGATCGACATCATATATCCGTTGAAATATCCGAAGATATTTTTCAGCGCATAAACTCCAAAGATAAACGCGCAAATGCGGATCAGCGAAGTGGTGTAGCTAGGTGAGATGAAGAGTGCCGTGAACCAGTCCAGTATCGACTGTGTGTCGACGTACTTGTTCTGGATATTCATGTTCATCTGTGGTCCGCCGAGGATGATGCTCACAATGGGCAAGATCACCACGATCACGACCATGTTCAGCTGATTGCTGACCACGTTCATGAGCGAAGCCAGGATCATCCTGCCTTTGAAGGGGCGGGCGTATGGCCAAAGACGCTTATAGGTTTCTAAGATCTTCACAGAGCTTTTTTATAAGGTTGCTCGGGGGGTCGTTTTGCTGTCGAGCTTTGCCTCAAGTCTGCGTAACAACGAGAGAACTGAATGGGGTTCGAGCGTGGACAGCGAAGGTGACTGGATCATCATTTCGTATGGCACACCTATAGGTATCCAATAATGCAATCCATTTGGGATCGGCGCATAAACTACCACTTGGGGAATATCTAGTGCCGCAGCTAGGTGCACCACTGAAGTATCTGGCGTGATGAGGCCCTGGCATGTTGAAAGGGTGGACGCGAACTCAGAGTATGACTTGCTCACAGGAAGCACTCGAATGCGGGCGTTCGCTCCAAGTCTCTCGATCTCCATCGCCTTCGCTTCGTCGCGAGGCTCGGCGAGGATCGCGATCTCACTCCATCTATCGTTCTGGAGCGCTTGCTTTGCTATCTCGGCATACACCGATTCAGGTGCCCAGCGAGATTCGGTGCCGGCGGAAATATTAATGCCTAGTCTTCCTTCAATGATTGCACGGCGATCGATCTTTAGAACTGGCTTCCCGCTCACACTTACTGGATTAATCCCTAAAGGTCGTAGGAGCTCAGCAATGCGAGCGGAGATGTGATTCTTCTCGCGATCAATCCGTGGCACGAGTATGTCGTAGACAACAGAGTTCTCTTTCTCGATGCCTATCGCGCAACGTGGTTTGATCGCCACCATCAGCATCGAGCTAGTGACCGACGCATTGTCCGTCATGTCGATCGCAACATCGAACTTCTGCTTGCGAAGTCCGAGCAACATTGCCCGGTCCTCGAACCATGACTTTTGATAGATCACCGTATCGCATTCGATCGGC
>JBKJTP010000118.1:0-4588 GCA_046590195.1 Kapaibacterium sp. (SeqCode)
TGCCATCGCATCGCGGATCATGTCATCGCCGCAGAGATCTGTCGTGACGTTGACACCAACCGATCCCGAGCTTGCCTGCGGACGCAGAATGCAACGCACGTAATCGGCATCGCCGCCATTGAGCGTCGGATCACCGATCGTGAGTTGTGTTGTTTTCTGCTCTGCGAGACGAACAGTGTACTCGACGTTGCCGAGTGGCATTGTCACATTATGCGGTGTGCCAGGAGCCTTCGTAAAGACGATGCGCGTACCGGTCGGCGTTGCCTGAGCAACGATGTTCCAGCCGTTCGCACCATTTGATGTGGTCGAGCTCATCACGTCGATGTCATAAGCAAGATCGAACGCAACCTCGCTCAGATTGAGACCTGCATCCACATTCTGATCGGTATAGAACTCAACGTTCACCGTTTCACCCACATTCTTCGTGAACGTGTTCGCTCCACCCTCTCCCTGAAGACGCAGTGAGAAGACACCGGTAGATCCAGAGACTGTTGCAGTAAGTGGAATGCGGCGAATGAACGAGCCATCAGCCGATTCGATCACGAGATCGACAGTGTTGTTACCTGTGCCCGATGCATCGAATGTCACAGTGTACGTTGCGACACCGCCTGGCTGCAAGACCTGCGGTGCAGTACCCGTCATCGTAAATTGCGTCTGACCTGGGAACGTAGACTCCAGCGCTGCGCGGCCTATGGTGAAATCACCGCAGCCCTGCGCCGTGAAAGTGAACGTGTGTGTCTGCGTGCCGCACGGTGGGACGGTGTATGTGGTCTGAGGAGCGTTGACCGTCAGAGTCGATTCGCCTGTTCCGCCACCACTGCTTGTTGACATCGAGACAGTGAACGAGAGAATCACATTGCCCGCGATGGTCACCGTAGCTGTGCCATTCACGCCGCCTGTTCCCGTGTTCATGCTGATCTGAATGTCGTAGAACTCTCCAGGAGCGATGCGTACTGGTGTGGTTGCGTTCGTTGTGACAGCCCCAAGTCCTGTGGCGTTCACATTATTGATCACGAGCGTATCGCAAATACCGTTGTTGTAGATGCGGATCGTCGTATCCTTGACCGTGCATGGCGGAATGCTGTCGAAGACGAAGCTGGTCATCATGTCGACCAAGCGAACCGGCGGACGCGTGAAGCCTGCAAGGCGCAAGCGTGCCGCCTGATCGGCACCACCCGAAAGACTGCGGTACACGAGATCGACCGAATCACCGAGCGCGCCCTGCTTACCCTTCGGACGAAGGACGATCCGGATGCTGTCGCCAGGTCCGAGTGTGAACGGTATCGTTGGCTCGACGAGTGTGAAGTCATTCCCAGCAAGCTGTGAAAGGTTTGTGATCCTGATCGAATCGCATCCTTCATTAGTAATATGGGTGAAGCGCTCTGGGACTGCTTCGCACGAATACGACGAATCGAATACGAGCAGATCATCTGTGAGTACTGCATTCGCCTGCGTAGTACCAACGCCGTTGATGCTAACCTGTGCGAACTGCGTAGTAGCTTGCACGCGATAATCGATGCGGAGTGTCGCTGCCTGATTGCCTGCGGCTGCTGGAGCGAACTGAAGTACGACGGAGTCCTTCGCACCTGGAGCCAACACGACATTGGCAGCAGGCTGCGAGATGATCGTGATGGTAGGGTTCGCAGCGATCCAGGTCTGCGATGTTAGGGTGATCGGATCGCAGAGCGTGTTCTCGATATAGAGCGTTTGCTGGCGTGGCGCACAAATGCTCGTCGATCTGAAGGTGAAGCTTGCAGGCTGACTGATCTTGGTCGGCAAGCCATTCTTTACTTCGTAATTGATCGTGATCGTTGTATCGAACGATACACCTTGCTGATCGGTGAAGGAGAGCTTTACTCTCGCTGTGTACTTACCCTTCGCGGCACCCTGGATCGTGATCGGATAGCGAACGATCTCAGTAGGCAATGCAGGAAGCGGTGCCGGAGTGCGCAGCGAAACGCCCTTATTAGGCTCGACGGTGATCGAATCCAACCGAAGGTCTATGCAAAGCCGGTTCAACCAGCGAACGACCGTGTCGAGCTTTGTGCACGGATTATCAAGCACAAAATTCATCGGCGGGATGACCGGCGCAAGTGGGCCTGACCTTACCCTATATTCGAGAGGGATCGTCGTGTCAAATACTTGCCCTGCAAACTCGAACTTGACCAACAGCTTCGATGTGTATGTTCCCTGCACGGATGATGCTGCGGTGATGCGAATATCCGCCCTCGCATCCGGACCCAGATCCGCTGGCAAAGCAGGATACTGAATGCGGAACAGCGATGAATCGCTTAGCTTTACGCTCAGTATGCGCAACTGATCGCAAGGCGTGTTCATGATCGAAAAGATCGTATCGAGTTGGAAGCATGCCTGCGGCACCTCGGACTTCATCGTCGTGAAGCTCAGCTTCGCATTCATTTGCCGCGTACGCTCTGCTGCAATGACAACGGTCGTGTCATACGGTACACCGTTCACGTTATACGTGATCTTGATCCATGCAGAATCGCGCGTGAAATCAGGGCTCGTGTATGAGAACGACAAGCTGTCGCGGCCACCCAAGGTATATGGAAGTGCGGGCGGGTTATTAAGTCTGATCTCGGGTGAACCAGTAAGTTGAAGTGCCGTGATCTGAAAATTATCGCAAAAATTTGCCAGCGATATGAAGAAGCTTGAGTCAACCGGCAGACAGGTCGTGCTATTGATGCGAAGGCTTCTGCGATCGATGCGAAGACGAGTTTGATTCGGTGAAGCCGGGATCGGGTAATTCCAAAGATTATTCTGATCGTCCGATGCCCAGATATATTGCAAGCCGAAATCAAACTGCTTCAGGAATACGCTGCCATTCGTTGTGGTAGGGCCTACGGTGTTGATCCATGTATCGCCTTGCGAGGTCGAGAAATACAACCCGTCCTCACCTTGCATATAGATATAGCTGCACGTCGACTTCAGGTGCGTCGTTGCGCGCCATGGATTCGTTGGAAAGTTGAATACCTTCTTCCACGTGATGCCTTTATCGGTCGTGCGATACGTGTGGTAGTCGTTGTTCTCGGTAAATCTTCCGACGAGGAATCCTAGATTCGTATTCGGGATCGCAAGCGGCTGATCGGTATAGAAGATCGCACTTGTGTCGAGATCGATCGCCGACCATGTGTTACCGCCATCGACCGATCGACCAACCTGCTCGTCGTTCGCATTCACCGGTGCAGTACCGACGAGAGCTGCATTCGCATCCCAGAATGAATAACGTACACGGTTACTTGCGCTGACCGCATCGGTCCAATTGGCGCCATCGTCAACCGACTTCTTGATCGGCGTCGCCTGTCCCGGAGCTGACGTACTCAAAAAAAGTGTGCTGCTTGGCGCATGATAATAGACCGCAAGCGCCATGCGATGCGTCGTCTGCACGACCCAAGTGGCACCAGCATCAACGGTTTTGAGCACGCCGCCATCGTTCTTGCTAGCGTCGTAATAACTTGCCCAACCGATCATGTTATCCTTGAACGTGATCGAGCTGATGATGCCTGTATTCGCAGGGGTCGTCGCGGCGGACCATCCCGGCCCCGCACCTTCGGTCGTGGTCAGCCAGATATCGCCGGTCTCAAGTCCAACGAATCCTTTCATCTGATCGCCAGCGAACGGCATGAAGTAGATGGTCGTGATCGGACTGGAGAATTGCTGTTGGACATTCCATTGTGCGACAATGTCACGTGGAGGAACCACGAGCGCGCAGAATGCGAGTAATGAGACTATCAGAGAAGAGCGCCGTACGCTTTGGCGCAGGCTAGTTGACCAGAAGTGCAGCATGTGTATCCGTGATCGTTTGGATCAATTGGGACCGTACCAGGACAACAACCTGGTAAAAAGAGGCCGATAAAAAGTGGAGATCGATCTCGTGCCTGATTGGGACGTGCACAAGACTCCTACAATATACTGAAAATTCCTCTGAAAGTCAAGAATTTCGGGTATAGGGTATAGGGTATAGGGTATAGGGTTGGTGGGATCGGGTTGGTGGGATCGGGGTTTGGAAGATTCGGCTCATCTCTACCGAAGAAACAAAAAGAGCCTGCGCTAAACGCAGGCTCTGAAAAAACTCAACAATACCCCCTCCCCTATAGCCTATACCGTTTCCCGCTATCTCACTAACGGCTGAGTCTTCGGAGCGACCCGCTCTGTACGTCCATCTTTCTGGACCTTCGAGAGATCGACGTTCTTGACCGTTGCTTTTCGTGATGGCAAGAAAAAATCGAGTACCGATTCCTTGATCGTATTGTAGATGCCGAACTTACCCTCGCGTTCGACCAACTTATCGGCTACAGGAGCAGTGCGCTCTGGCATCGACGTCTCAGGTGTATTCTTCTTTGGCTCTGCGGCAGACCGATCAATACCAGCACTCGTTGTGTCCTTCCGCTTGCCTTGTCCGAGTGGCTCGATGCCGTCATGCTTCAACGCACTCGATGTGATGAGCAGCTTCGATTGAGCGAGCTCGCTCTCGCGACTCAGTTCACTCTTGGTCGGCTTGACGAGTCGCGATACACCTTGCCCAACATACTCCACTCCTTCGGCGGCTTGTGCGCTGAAGGCAGTCGTG
>JBKJTP010000182.1:0-16999 GCA_046590195.1 Kapaibacterium sp. (SeqCode)
CGATGCGATGGCAGGCCGTGAGTTCCTGAAGATCATTGCAGTAAAGCCATCATCTGTGCTTTCGGCTTCATCGCTTTCTGATGTCTCGATCGAGTATGTTCTTGCAACGGAGAGCAACGTGATAACATCAGTGCGCGATCAGCTTGGCCGCGTTGTTGCGCAGCAGAATTCGCAGCGTAACGCTGGTACACATACCGAGTCGCTCAAGCTTCCACCGGTTGAGGGTATCTATTTCGTCACCATACAGACACCGAATGGTGGTACCGAGACAAGGAAGATCGTGATCGAGTAGGTTCGTAGCGTGCAAATGCACGCGTTTAGCGGTTGTATAGACGGCAGTGACCTGATGATCAGGTCACTGCCGTTTTTGCGTTTGCCATTATTGTCGTGTCATCTTAGCAATTTTTGACAAGCCGTCACCGCAACTTGGCAAGTGAGCAAGTGTTTTTACTGCATCAGCATGAATGTGCAAAGACTCACGACGATATGACTTGCGGCTTTTGCAAACAGGCGACAGAATGCGGCAGAAAGGAATGCTTTCACTTCCCCGATAGCATGGAGGGGTTCGTCTCGTTTGAGGCCCGCGATCAGCGCTTCACTAGACTCCAATCTCTCACATCGCTGCGGGCAGTTCTAAGCGGTGAATGCATCTACCGAACAGGCGGACAAGAGTACAAGATCGGGGCAGGGGATTATCTCTTGCTGAATGCTGGCGACGAGTTCGACCTGACCATTCTCGATCAGCAGACGAAACTCGTCACCGTGTGCTTCGATCAAGCGCGGGCCGCTAACATACATGATGCCTCGGCTCGGTCGGACGAATCATTGCTCAACGGCTATGATAATGGAAGCACACACGGCGAGGTGCATTTTCCGCATGGAGTTTCGCGCGCGCACTTTGTTGGCCTGCGAATGCAATCGCTTATGCAGGCAAGCCAAAGCGATCAGGACGAGATCTTTAGCGATCTCTTTCAGGATCTGATTGCCGCGCACTCGAACGAGATCAGGAGCATCTCGGATCTTGCAGCCAAGCAGGCCTCGGTGCGCGTGGAGATCCATCGGCGGTTGCGGCAGGCAGTCGAATTCATCGAAGCGCACCTCATGGAAGAGATCGACGTAGATCGCATGGCCACTGCGGCAGCAATGTCGAAACATCACTTTATCCGCAGTTTCAAACAGGCGCATGGAGTATCGCCTTACCGGTATTTGCTCGAGCATCGATTGTGCGCAGCGAGGACCGACCTGCAAGCTGGTCATCAGTCGATCACTTCGATCGCACACAAGTATCGCTTTGCTGACTTACAAAGTTTTAGTAAATCCTTTAAGCAGTTCTTTCACCAATCACCGAGCATGGTCTCGAAACATCAATCATGAACATCATCCATCGTGTATTTCTAGTCCTTTTGGTATCCATGATCTCGCAGGCTACGAGCCTCGCGGATGCAGTTGCCCAGTTGCAAGAGAAGAAGATCCTGGTCGTGGTCACGAGCAACGCGAAGTTGAAGAATGGGCAAGCTGCGGGCTATTACTTGCCCGAACTCGTCGACTTCTACAATGTCATCCGTGAGCATGGCTTGGATACATCGAACATTGATGTCATCAGTCCGAAGGGTGGCAAGGCACCAATGTACCGCCGTTCAACGTATTTGAATTACTATGCGGGCTACGATGCTCTGCCTGATCTGCTCAAGAAGGTTGACAATACGCTGAAAGCGGAAAGTGTGCATGCTGACCGCTACTCGGTAGTGTACTACGTGGGGGGCTTCGCGTCGCTGTTCGATCTGCCGAATGATACAGCGATTGGGGCACTGGCATCGGCGATCTATCACAAAGGTGGCGTGATCTCCGCTGTGTGCCATGGCCCTTCGGGGCTCCTGGCTTTGAAGCACACCGATGGCACGCCGCTCATCACCGGAAAGAACATCACGACCCGTTCATGGGAAGAAGAGAGCGGGCATGATCAGATCACGCGAGACGATGTCCTTGCGGCATTTCCATTCATCTTGTTCGAGCAGCTGGAGTCGTTCGGGGCAAAGGTTGAATTCGGGCCTTACATGTCGCCGTTCGTCGTGCGCGATGGCCGGATCGTGACAGGTCAAAACGAGAACTCTGCGACGGGCGTCGCTGAAGCTGTGATCGAGCTCATGACACAAATGTCGGTGGCTGACGATCGGGCGGCATCGCCGATTGGGGTGAAGGTATCGCGGATAGAATCGGGGCTGAAGTTTACACTAGACTCAGGGAAGCACATCATGATCGAGCTGATTGATATGCTCGGCCGGACTCAACAGCAGGCTGGTGCTGATGCAGCATTCCATGGGCTTGCTCCGGGTTGCTATTTTGCCCGTGTCATGAGCGGTGGTCAGGTGCAATCGCTCAAAGTCCGGTATTAGCCCTTCTTCGCTCCGCCACATAGTATTTTCAACATAAGCGTTGAAGTTGCGTTATCTGGCAGTGATTCTTCGCCCAAAGTCGTTATAATACTTTCGGCAAAAGATCACTGCCATTTCTATGTATATCTACTTCATCGGTATTTGCGGCACTGCTATGGGTAATGCCGCGCTCATGATGCGTGCAATGGGCCACACGGTTGCAGGCTCTGACACGAACATCTATCCTCCCATGTCCGTATTGCTGAGCGAGCAGGGCATCCGGATCAACTCGGGCTATCGCACCGGACATCTTGATCCGAGACCCGATCTCGTCGTGGTCGGTAATGCGATGTCTAGAGGCAATGAAGAGGTGGAAGTTGCGATGCAGTTGAGGATTCCGTACATCTCGCTCTCCGAGCTGCTGAAGACCCAGCTCTTGCAGGGAAGGACGAACATCGTCGTATCAGGTACGCATGGCAAAACGACCACGTCGTCGCTGATGGCCTGGACCTTCCATGTTGGTGGACTCAAGCCGAACTTCCTCATCGGAGGTGTGCCCGAGAATTTTCATCAAGGATGGAGATACGAGAGGAATAGCCAGTTCGTCGTCATCGAAGGCGATGAATATGATACCGCGTTCTTCGACAAGCGCTCCAAGTTCTTGCACTACCTGCCGAATACGCTCGTGATGAACAACCTCGAGTTCGATCATGCAGATATCTTCGATTCGCTGGATGAGATCAAGCTCTCATTCCGCAGGCTTTCGCTGCTTGTCCCGCGCAATGGACTCATCATCGCGAACGCAGACGATGATAACGTAATGGATGTGTTACAGAACGCTCCCGCGCCCGTTCAGACCTTTGGACTAAAGAACAACGCGAACTGGCGCGCAGAAGAGATCATTTATTCGCCGTCCGGTGCGTCGTTCACCGTGTACGATCAGGGTGTGCAGCAGGCGAGATTGGGGCTGCAGTTGGCAGGTGAATTCAATGTGAAGAATGCGCTTGCCGTGATCATCGCGGCTCGGCATCATGGCATTTCCTACGAGGCGATCCAGGAAGCATTCACCACATTCAAAAGCATCAAGCGCCGCATGGAGCGCAAGGGTGTGTTCGATAAGGTGACGGTCTATGATGACTTTGCGCATCATCCGACGGCCATCCGCGAGACGCTTCGCGCGCTGCGTCAGCTTCACCCGAGAGAGCGTATCATTGCGATCTTCGAGCCCCGCTCGAACACCACGCGTCGCAACATCTTCCAACATGAGCTTGTAGATTGCTTCAAGGAAGCAAACATCGTCATGCTCGCGCAGATCGATCGCTTACATTTGTTAAAGGAAGAAGAGCGATTGAACCCTGAAAAGGTGATCGACGATATTAGATTTATGGGTTCAGAAGCATTCTATCTTCCAGATCCACAAGCGATTGCGGACAAACTTGCTGAGGTCGCGTTGCCAGGAGATGTCGTGATGGTGATGTCCAATGGCGGATTCGGTGGGATTCACGACATGATCCGCGAGCGCCTAACTGCGCGAGAGACTGTATAGTAGTGGCTCGATGCTCACGAGCGCTTGACCTGGCGTGATCTCCTTCATGCAACGGAAGTGCTTCTCGGGACAATGATCGAGTCCGATCTTTGTGCATGGGCGACAATAGAGGCCGACGTTCTCGAGTACCGTCGCCTTAGGTGATCGTGGCGCAAAGCCGAACTCCTTCACTGTTGGTCCGAAGAAGCTGAGCGTTGGCAATCCAACCGCTGATGCGAGATGCATCAAACCTGAATCATTCGTGATCGCGAGCGCGCATCTCGACAATGCTTCCGGTAGTTCAGCGAGTGAGAGCCTACCCGAGTGATCGATAGCGCCCGGCACAGCTTGAACGATCTTCGCGCATACATCCTGATCTTGCTTCGAGCCGAAAAGCTCCACTCGATATCCTCGATCCGACAACTGCTTTGCGACGTCTACGAAATATTCTACAGGCCACTGCTTATTCCAGTGCTTCGAGCCTGGACATATCGCGATCCTTTGCGAGGCTGTCGAAGAAGGCGCCAAGAACGGCGCAGCACCATCATCATTGATCTCAAGTACCTTGCCTGCCGCTTCAAAGTATCGACCGATGACATCAGGCTGTCCGGACATCCAGTTGCGTTTGGTCTTGACGATCATCCATCGGCGCAAACCCCGCTTGTGAACGTGAGCAATACTACGCAGTCCACGAGCGAGCTTTCGCGACCGGATGTTATTGTGCAGATCAACGACACAATCGTACTCCGCATTTGCGATCTCGGCACGCGCCTCGTTCAATACCTCTTTCTGCACCTCGATGATGCCGTCCACGCCCGGAATCTGCTTGACGAGCGGAACATATTCCGACTTTGTGCAGAAGTCGATCCGCGCCTCCGGGTAACGCTTGCGTGCCGCTGCCACGACTGGTGCTGTCAGCACAATGTCGCCGAGTGAGCTAAGTCGGATAAAAAGGATCTTGTTCGGCAACAGCGAATAGGGGATGAATCTATCTCAGATGAGTCTGTTGAAAGAAACAGTCCAACCCAGAGAATCATCAATGGAACGTCCCCAAATCCTCACGCTCGGTGAGCTGAGACACAGCGGTTATGAAGTGCTCCCCGTAAAAGAGGAGATGCGCCGCAATCTGATCAAGAAGCTCAAGGCGAAGCAGCCGCTCTTTCCCGGTATCGTCGGCTACGAAGAGACGGTGATACCGCAGCTCGTCAACGCCGTGCTTGCACGTCACGACATCATCCTGCTCGGTCTGCGCGGACAAGCGAAGACACGTCTCGCACGCTTGCTCGTGAATCTGCTCGATGAGTGGACACCGGTGGTCAAGGGTAGCGAGATCAACGACAATCCCTATCACCCGATCTCATATCACGCCAACGAACTTGTGTTGCATCATGGCGACGCAACACCGATCGAGTGGGTGCATCGCTCCGAACGGTATGGCGAAAAGCTTGCGACGCCTGATGTAACGATCGCCGATATGATCGGTGACATCGATCCGCTGAAAGCGGCGCATCAGAAGCTGCATTACTCGCACGAGGGTGCTATCCACTTTGGCCTTGTACCTCGCAGTAATCGAGGGATCTTTACGATCAATGAGCTGCCCGATCTTCAACCGCGCATTCAGGTTGGATTGTTCAATCTCTTAGAAGAGCGTGATATCCAGATCCGTGGGTTCAATATCAGGATGCCGCTTGATATCATGGTCGTCTTTACTGCGAATCCGGAGGACTATACCAACCGCGGCAACATCATCACGCCGCTGAAGGACCGTATCGCTTCTCAGATCATCACGCATTATCCACTCACAATGGAGAATGCGATCAAGATCACAGAGCAAGAGGCCTGGACCAAACGCTTCGGTGAAGAGGGCGTTGTGATACCGCAATACTTCAAGGAGATCATTGAGCAGATAGCATTCGAAGCGCGTGAGTCTGATTTTGTCGATCAGAAGTCAGGTGTCTCCGCACGCCTCACGATCAGTGCAATGGAGGCGCTTGTCTCGAATGCAGAGCGCCGTGCGATCCTGAACGAGGATAACATCATCGTGCCGCGTGTCACCGATCTTGCATTCGTCACGCAGGCTGTGACAGGCAAGGTCGAACTCGTCTTCGAAGGTGAGCAGGAGGGAATGGCGAAGGTGGCGAAGGCGCTAGTTGGTAAAGCGGTCAAGTCCATCTTCAAGCGCTACTTCCCAGATCCGAATCTTCGAGAGCGGCAGAAGCGCGATGAGCGTGCATCGGAGAAATATGACATTCGTTCAGAGCGAGCAACCCCTGCGCAATCGCAGAAACCATCAGAGTACGAAGATCTATTGCGCTGGTTTAGCCAGGGTAACATCATTGCGTTGCGCGACACGATGCCATTCAATGCTTATTATGAAGAGCTTGTACGTGTGCCTCGCTTGAAAGAGCTCACTGCACGGCACATGTCGATCCAGGAAGTCAACAAGTTTGAGCTTGCTTCGGCGATGGAGTTCGTGCTCGATGCTCTACATCAGCACAGCAAGATCGCGAAAGACGAATCGAACGAGAGCGAGATCAGCTACAAAGATATGGTCGGATCGATCTTCCGCCGACCCACAGCAGAGGACGATGATGAAGACGACAACTAAGAAACGTGCGGCAGTAAAGAGACCTGCAAAACCCGGCACTCCGGCTAAGCAACGCACTCCGAAGATCCTCGCAGGAGTGATCGATCGCGATTTCATCCGTGTCGGAAGATCGCGCATTCAAGGCACTGGAGTTTTCGCAAAACGTAAAATTCCGGAGGGAAGCCGCATAATCGAATACCTGGGGAAAAGGATACCGATCTCAAAATTCGTCGTTCAGCTCAGCGAGGGCAAGCCAATCAATATGTATGCTTTCCGTGTAAGCAACGGGACGGTCATCGACGGTGGTCAGAACGGGAATGACGCGCGCTTCTTCAATCACAGTTGCGAACCCAACTGTGAAGCCTATGTGTTCGACGACAGAGCGTATCTCTATGCCATGCGCGACATCGTGCGCGGCGAAGAGCTCACCTTCGATTATAAGCTTCAATCACCGATCGAGCGCAAGCCGACGAAGCAAGACAAAGAGATGAATGCGTGCTATTGTGGCTCGCAGACGTGTCGCGGAACAATGATCGCGACACGCAGTCGTCCCCGAAAGCAGTGATTCCCGAGTGCTGAAACAGTGAATTGTTGTCCTAACTACAAATCAACATGAAAAAGAAAAGCTCAACGTCATCGAGAGGTAACAAAGCAGCGATCGTCGCAACGATCCTTGCAGTGCCGATGATCTCTACGCCATCTGAAGTCTACGCACAGCGCGGTGAAAAGGAAACAAAGGTTCAGCGGGCTGAGACAACGCGCACTAGCGATACCTTCATCAAGTTCCAGAGCCTTCAGCAGAAGGTCGGTTCATCAAGCGTATCGATCATCGGCGTCGGCGATGGCCACACGATCTATCAGCGTCCGAATGGTACGAAGTTCTACGTCGATCCTGAGACCGGCGACATGAAATCAGTCTCTGATAAGTACTGGATCAAGATGACAGAAACGACCACGGCAGCTCACGACATGTTCATCAAACTTGATGGCATCAAGGGCGAGTCCTCGGTCAAGCTAGTTGGCGTCGATGCTGATGGCAGCGTCATCCATCAGAAGCCTGATGGCACGCAGTTCAAGGTGCACACAAAGACCGGTCACGTTACGTTGTTGAAGTAACAGACACCGTATTTACTTCACGATCCTCGATCGGTGAGCACTGAACGGATGTTCCTTGCAATCCCTGTCGAGGATCGTTTGCGTTTGCAACTTCAGGAGTTGCAGGAGATAGCACTCGAGACGCTTCGCGATCATGGCATCACCGATGTGCGGCCTGATGATCTTCGCAATGCGCATATCACTGTTCGCTTCCTTGGTGATGTAGCATCAGCGCCACTCATCAAAGCACTAGATCGCAAGGCGCTTGAGTCCGAGACATTCCAGTTTTGTGTCAGCAAGATCGGCGTTTTCGATAGTCCAGCCAATGCGAGAGTGCTGTGGGCGGGTGTCGATCAGCTGGAAAGTTTTCGTGAGTTGCGAGGCGAGATAGATAGTTTGCTCCAGCCATTTGACTTCAAAGAAGAGCGTAATTCTTACACTCCGCATCTCACGCTTGCTCGATTTCGTGGACCTCAGGATATTCGTGGATGCTTTACAGAACTCGCACAACTCACTGATGTATGTGCAGTTGAAAGTTACACGGTAGAAGGAGTAGTGCTCTATAGCAGTAGGCTCTCCCCGCACGGCGCGACCCATACGAAGAGAGCTCTACTAAATCTTAGTTAACTTCGGGGGGTATTTAGATCGATACTTCGCCACGTGTGATCGGCTTGTAATCGCTCGATGCGCGAGTTGGCTTTTCAACCTTGATCACATCGACGATGCGAAGTGCTGGTCCAAGCATGCACGCAGTGACAGCATCTGGATCAGGTATGACCTTCAACTCGACGTCGGCCCCCATACGGAGTACCTTGTTCAGCATCTCGTCCGTGCCGGTAAGCATATACTTCGCGCCTGCAGAATCGAGATAAAAGCAACCTGCTGCAAGATCGGTCTTATAGATCTTACCATCGATCACGTACGAAGAGTCGGCCTTCGCTGCTGCATCAGTTGCGATCACATCATCAGCTTGAGATACCCCTGGAGCAATGATGAGCCCCAATAGTAAGGCGGCTGTTGCGATAAAGTTTTTCATAGTAGTAGAGCAATAAAGATTTCCGGTACTAGACTATCTACTACGATTGCCGCGCCAGTTTCTCGTCTCGCTTCTCATAAGAATCTTCCTCATCGCTCCACATTGATACTGGCCCAAATCGACGAATTTGGCCACTTCTGCTCAGTTTATCAAAGTATTGAATTTTTCACTTCGCAAGGAGAAATTTCTCGTCTTGAGATATTCCCCACCATAGAATAAAAAAGCCCGGCATGTTTGCCGGGCTTCATGAAAAACTGGATCTAAGGAGCGGCTACTGACCTGGGTCGAGTATGATCGTCGCGGTCAACGCATTCGCTGGCGCGCCAGGGGTCGCGTTGCCATACATCACCACGGTGTAGAGCTTACCGGCCTTTAGCGCTGACGGGCCGTTCAGTGTCAACGTAGCTAATGTTGCGCCGGCCTCATCCACTATCACAAGCGCACTTGTATTGAGATTGATCTGCGTGAATGCGCCATTGGACGTTCCATACTCGACAAAGTTAGGTGTCATAGCAGGACCTTGCGCAACGTCCAGAATCACCTTCACTTTCGGTGCATTCTTCGATGCGTGAATGAATCTCACACCTGCCAGAGGAGAGGATGGCGCAGTCCCACGTGGTGTATTGACGACGATGAGTTCATCTTCGGTACCAAGACCCGAGTAGATCGCGATAAGGCTATTTGCGGAATCAACATCAAGCTTTTGACTCGATGCAAGTTCGACCCCAGAAGTTGTCTGGAAGATGATCGTCCGCTCGCCGACCGGTGCATCTGCTGAGGCGTACTGGCCATATTGCAGACCGCTGATCAACACTTCATCCTTTACCTTGAGGAAGATGGGCAGGGTTAGGTCTGGCTGTGCATAGAACGCTCCGATAGTCGTACGCTTGACGGGGATCACATTTCCCTGGAGCGTGATCACGATCGAATCCGCAGAAGAACGAATGACAACTCTACTAGTTAGATTGCCTGTCATCACAGGGCATGCACGGAAGCTGAGATCAAGCGATGAACCTGCTGCGACTGTAACTGGAAGTGTTGCTCCAACCCACGTGACATCACTGCCTGAAAGTTCGATCGCCGTGATCGTGGAGGCAAAGTTGGCCGTGTTGTTAAAGGTGATCGTAGTATCCTGGCATTCGCCTGCATAGAGAGTGCCGTAGTTGATCGTAGAAGGTCCGCTGAGTAGAGGCCTTACTGGTTGCGGCGTAATCGGATCATCGTCGCTACAGCTTGATAAAGAAAGGCTGAGCATAAGGACGGTTAGTCCGTACAGTGTATTACGCAGAAATGAATTCATAGTGATAAATAATGGAGCATACGATCCTCATGATCGATCTGCTATTGTAGACGGATATCCCGCATTCGAAAAAGGGTCATGGGTCTTGCCGACCTATGACCCTTTCGTTCAGCACTTCTGGCTGTGCAATTATTGTGCTGCCTGCAACTAAGGTCTCTTACTGACCCGGCTCGAGCAGGACGCGTGCTTCCAGCCTGTTGACAGTCGCGTTCGCGTCAGCATTACCGTAGAGCACGACAGTGTACAGTTTGCCTGGAAGCAATGCTGCAACACCTGTCAGTGGAAGACTATAGATCTCAGTGCCACCTTCGTTGACCACAACGAGCGCCGTTGTGCTGACATTGATCGTTGTGAATGCGTCGTTCGATCGACCGTATTCAACAAGATCCTGTGTTAGTGCAGGGCCGCTTGCAGCATCAAGACGAACCTTGACCTTGCCGGCATTCTTTGATGCATGAATGAATCGAACACCTGCAAATGGCGCCGCTGGTGCTGTGCCCTTGAGCGTGCTCGAGGTGAGTACTTCCTGGTTCAAACCAGAACCCGAATAGATCGCCCATACGCTGCGCTCTGGCTGGATGTTGACATTCCCGCTCTTTATCAGCTCTGTACCTGACTGAGCCTGGAAAATGAACTCGCGGTCGCCATAAGGTGCAAGACCTGATGCAAACTGGCCATACTCAAGATCACGGATCGTGACGCTATCGCCAACCTTTACATAAACTGGCAACGTCTGATCAGGATGAGCGTAGAATGCGCTAACATGCGTTCGCTTGCCTGCATTTGGATCGACGGCAACAGGATCGTCACCGCACGAGGATACGGCTGCGGTTGAAATCGCGAGCGTGAGAAGTAGTAGTAATTTCTTCATGGGCTTTTGTAAGCTAATAGTTGAGTATAAGAAACGTATATGGCTGAGTGAGGTTCATAGCGAAAATCGGGCCGGGGGTGGGGAAGGGTATAGGGTATAGGGTATAAGGTATTGGGATGCCTCGAGACTTAGTCCTTTGCTACAAGGGACTGGGAAGAGGGGTTCTCATCGACGTAATCCTTTACGAAGGGGCAGGAGGGTTTGATCTTGTAGCCCTTTTCAGTGGCGTATTTCAGTGCAGCTTCGATCAATTGTGTGCCGTACCCATTGCCTTGCATGGCATAAGGGACGCCAGTGTGGACCATATCCATCACGCCATCCTTAAGATAATACTTCAATTCGCCCTGCTGCTCGTCTTCCTCAAAGAAGAATAGCTCGTCTTTCTCGTCGTGTTCTATTGTCATGTTCCTGGATTTTTGTCGATTTATCGCTAACATCGGGCCACCAATCTTGATAGGTCCTATAGTGCGCATAGGTCGTATAGGACCTATCGCCCTGTCTTATAGCGGCCAGTCCACCGATGAAGAACCTAACCCCACCCGAGAGAGTTAGACGGCACTTCTGGAGAACCCCTCAGCTTTTCCTACAGCATTTAGCCCATAATTGGGCCATCCTCCTTCGGTCTCTTCCAAAAGGGTATGAACCTTAACAGGTTTCACTAAAACGTGGAACATTCGCCCATGCAAGGGCGTTAGTGGCCCGCGTTCAATCCCCATGGTAGCCCGAAAGTTCTTGATTTTTGCGGTTTTTGGCGGCAAAAAGAGCGTTTTGACTGGGGTTAAAGAGCCTTTTTGACTGGGTTTTTTGAACCCCGGAATCACCAACAAAACTGAGTGGCAAAACAGGGAGCTATCAAGGTCGATGGAACAATCGCAGAGGCACTGCCAAATGCGACATTCCGAGTACGCCTGGAGAACGGACACGAGATCCTCGCGCACGTCTCTGGCAAGATGAGGATGAATTTCATCAAGATCTTGGAAGGCGATAAGGTAACAGTGGAGTTGTCTCCGTATGACCTCTCCAAAGGTAGGATTACCTATCGCTATAAATAAGGTTTTACGAATCTCTTAATTTTAGGACGCACATGAAAGTCCAGGCATCAGTAAAGAAGCGCTGCGAAGATTGCAAGATGATCACCCGTAAGGGGATCGTCCGTGTTATTTGCAAGAAGAACCCAAAGCACAAGCAGCGTCAGGGATAATTTTTATTAGGTAGAAGACAAGTTCTTACATGGCACGTATTGCAGGTATCGACCTTCCAAAGAACAAACGTTCAGTCATCGGACTGACGTACATTTACGGCATTGGCCGTACGACCGCTGCTAGCATCCTCAAGCAAGTCGGCATCTCGGAAGACAAGAAAGTCAATGAGCTCACAGAAGATGAGGTCACATCGATCCGTCAGATCATTCAGAATGACCTGAAGGTTGAGGGTGTCGCTCGCTCAGAGCAGCAGCTTGCGATCAAGCGCCTGATGGATATCGGCAGCTATCGCGGCGTCCGCCATCGCCGTGGATTGCCAGCACGTGGCCAGCGTACACGTACGAACAGCCGTACCCGTAAGGGCCGCCGTAAGACGGTAGCAGGTAAGAAGAAGGCCGTCAAGAAGTAATTGATGTAAGACGGGTGCAGCCAAAAGGCTTTGCACCCGTCTTCTTATCGTTTTTAGATACTCCTCATTAAAGGATACTCGTGGCAAAAGCAGCAGCAGGTCAGAAGAAGAAAAAGAAAGTCGTCGCAGAAGCGAACGGCGTAGCACACATTCAGGCTACGTTCAATAACGTCATCATCACGCTTACCGATAACTCGGGCAACACCCTTAGCTGGGCAAGCGCTGGTAAGATGGGCTTCAAGGGCTCACGTAAGAACACTCCGTTCGCATCACAGGTCGCTGCTGAAGCATGTGGCCGTGAAGCCTACGACATGGGTCTTCGCCGAGTAGAAGTTCTGATCAAGGGACCAGGGTCGGGCCGCGAAGCAGCTGTCCGTGCACTGCAGGTTGCAGGTATCGAAGTGCTTGCCATCCGCGATCATACGCCGATGCCGCACAACGGTTGCCGTCCTCCAAAGAAGCGCCGCGTCTAATTAATTAAGAATTAAGAGTGAAGAATTAAGAATGGCAGCTGCTGCGCCGCTCCTTTTCCTTCCTCATCGTAGATAAGTTTTTAAGAGTGATCTTTTACGTCGTAAACTCCACAGCTATGAGCGGAGGATGAAGGCGAAAGATCAAATAACAAAGTACTCGAACAAGATCCATGGCTCGTTATACAGATGCTAGTTGTAAGCTTTGCCGCCGAGAGCGTCAGAAGCTCTTTCTAAAGGGCGCAAAGTGTTACTCTGAGAAGTGCCCAGTCGATAAGCGCAGTTACCCACCAGGACAGCACGGCCTCGCACGCCGTCAGAAGGTCTCTGAGTACGGTGTTCAGCTTCGTGAGAAGCAGAAGGTCCGCCGCCTCTATGGCGTCCTCGAGAGCCAGTTCCGCAACACCTACGAGAAGGCAGCCCGCCTTCGCGGTGTTACCGGTGATAACCTCGTCAAGCTGCTCGAGCGCCGCTTCGACAATGTCGTTTACCGCCTCAATATTGCTCCTTCACGTAAGGCAGCACGTCAGATCATTCTCCACCGTCACATCCTGGTCAATGGTAAGTCGGTAAACATTCCGTCTTTCCTCGTAAGCCCAGGTGATATCATCACGGTAAAAGAGACCTCACGCAAACTTGATGTGATCCATGAGTCGCTCAAGCGCACTCGTGGCGATTCAGGCACACCAAACTGGTTAACATTCGATAAGGGTAGCCTCACCGGTACCTTCCTCGCAGTACCAGAGCGCGCTGATATTCAGTTGAACGCCAACGAGCAGCTCATCGTCGAGCTCTACTCGAAGTAACAAGTTCTTTACGATCGCCCGCTTGCACATTGTGCTTCAGCGGGCTTTCGAGTTTGACGGTAGCCCGTCCGACGGTAACCCGTCCATATCAGTAGGTTTTCACACAAGTTTTTAAGTACTTCACAATAAGGAGCTGCAAACAGTATGACTAGTCTCCACATGCCTGACCGGATCGAGCTTGAAGAGTCAAGTAGGACTTCTACTTTCGGACGCTTCATCGCTTCTCCACTCGAAGAAGGCTATGGCACCACGCTCGGTAATGCGATGCGCCGTGTGCTTCTCTCTTCGATCCCTGGCAGCGCCTTCACAAGCGTACGCGTTGAGGGTGTTCTCCATGAGTTCTCGAGCGTCAAGGGTGTCGTTGAAGACGTCGCTGAGATCATCCTGAATTTGAAGGGTGTCCGTTTCCGCGCTGAGAGCAAGAGCCCAACGAGATTGCTCGTTGATATCAAGGGCCCACGTGATTTTAAGGCAGGTGACCTACAGCAGTTCACCAGCGAGGTAGACATTCTGAACGCCGATCACCATCTCTTCACCTTGTCCAACGACGGACACGTGCAGATGGAGCTCCGCGTCGGTCATGGCCGCGGCTATGTTCCTTCGGATGAGAACAAGCAGATCGATGCGCCGATCAATACGATCGCTATCGATTCGATCTACACGCCGATCGTCAATGTTCGTTTCATTGTCGAGCCAACACGCGTAGGTCAGAAGACAGATTATGAGAAGCTGATCCTCGAAGTTGAGACCGATGGTTCTGTTACGCCTGAAGAGGCTGTAACGATCGCGGGCCGCATCCTTCGCGATCACGTCAATCTCTTCGTCCGCTTCGGTGGACCAGAAGAGGAAGAGCCGGTTCGTCCGATCGCTGACACAGAGACCGAGCGTATCCGCTCGATCCTCATGACGCAGGTCGATTCGATGTCGCTCTCGGTCCGTTCGCAGAACTGCCTTCGTGCAGCGAACATCAAGACCATTGGCGAGCTCGTTCGCCGCGATGAGCGCGAGTTGCTCACGTTCCGTAACTTCGGTCGTAAGTCACTCGATGAACTTGGTAAGATCGTCGATACGCTCGGACTGAGCTTCGGTATGGACGTCGATAAGTATATGGGTGAGCAGGAAGCTGTTCACTAATCCTGTAGCGAAAGCATATTTAGAATTATAAGGTCATGAGACACGGTAATAAAGGTCGTAAATTAAAGAGGACAGCTTCGCACAGGGCAGCTACGCTCAACGCACTCGCAACGTCGTTGCTTCGTCATAAGAAGATCACAACAACGGAAGCAAAGGCGAAGGAGACACGCGTCTTTGTTGAGCCTATCATCACTCGTGCAAAGAAGGCGTTGGCCCTCAATGCAAGCGATGCCACGACTGCAGCACGCATCGTGCATGCACGCCGCGAAGTTGCTCGTAACATCAACGATGAGGATGTTGTCAAGTCGCTCTTCTCGGAGATCGCTCCAAAGGTAGCGAACCGCGCTGGTGGTTACACGCGCGTTGTCAAGCTTGGTCAGCGTCATGGTGATAACGCCCACATGGCGATCATTGAGCTCGTTGATTTCGCAGTCGATGCAACAGCCGGTGCAGAGCCAAAGGCCACTGCAGCTAAGCCACGCCCTACGCGTAACAAGGCTCGTGCAGCAGGCGTACTCGCTGAAGCGAATGCAGCTTCAACCGAGACCGCTCCAAAAAAGCCACGCGCAACCCGCAAGAAGAAGGACGAAGGCGCAGAGTAATTCTGCCTCTCTCTTTCTCAAAGATTTCAAAACCCCGCTTTTGCGGGGTTTTGTCGTTTATGGAAATTCTTAGACTATCTTCGTGAAGCGATGTGGCCTTTCCCCCGAAAGTCACACTCTACCTCTGTATCCGCGCGGCTACATCAATTCACATTCTGCATGGACCCGAAGCCGTCGCTCCAAGGGAGGGACGGCTTTCTTTTATTATCTTTGCAGTGTGAAGAAATGGTCGATCTATATTTACGCTGCTTCTCTCGCTGGACTCCTGTTCTTTTTACAGGCGATCGAGTATGGCTACCTGGTTCGAGATCTCTCGGTCGAGATCTATATCGGGACGATCGCCGTCCTGTTCTCGCTTCTGGGCGTCTGGGCAGGCTGGAAGCTGACGAAGGGGCCCACGACGAAGCAAGCGCTTGTCACACCTTATCCTGCCATCAATGTTGAGACCGATCTCAGCCCTCGCGAGATCGAGGTGCTGCAGCTTATTGCTGCCGGACACTCCAATCAGGAGATCGCCGACAAGCTCTTTCTCTCGCTCAACACGATCAAGAAGCACAACTCACAGCTCTTCGCCAAGCTCGGGGCCGTCCGCCGCACCCAAGCGATCGAGCGAGCGAAGCAGCTCGGCCTGCTCAGATGATCTGCCCAACTTTGGTGTATTTTGCACGAAATACACTTTCGGGTTATTGACAAATGCTCTCGCAATTTGTAAGTTTGTGCTCGTCCTCGGGGGATTGCCACGTCGGCTCCATCGCTAAAGCGATGGATACCGCCTCGCAATGACAGCCTTGTTCTATTTCCAGCTTTAACATTCAATGAAAAAAGTAGTACTCGTTTACGGCCTTCTGGCCGGGTTTGCGGTCATCGTTCTGAGCATCATCCTTCAGATGTCGCTCGGCGAGCACAGCATGGTCACCGGATATGTGACGATGATCATCTCGCTGCTGATGGTCTTCTTCGGGATCAAGAGCTTCCGCGATCAGCACAACGGCGGCAGGGTCAGCTTTATGCAAGGGTTCAAGGTTGGGATCATGATCACGTTGATCGCCTCGGTGTTCTATGTGGTCGGCTGGGAGATCTATTCATCGCTCTACATGCCGAACTTCATGGAGGAATATTCTGCGAAGATGGTCGAAGAGATGAGAGCGGAGGGAGCGACTGACCAGGAAGTCTCCAATCACATGGCGGAAATGGAAGTATGGAAAGAGTACTACCGCAATCCGATCATTCGTTTTGGGATGGTCTTCCTTGAGATCTTCCCCGTAGGGCTGCTCGTCACGATCATTTCCGCGCTTATATTGAAGCGGAAGGATGAGACCGTTTCTTCAGCGACAGCGGTGACTGCCTGAGTTTTTCGTTGAGCTAACGAATATGCTGTTAGGTATAGAAGTTGAAGTTGATGTAGTTAGTCATCAAGCGATGACCGCGATCTGAACCTGCTGTAGCAATCATAAGCTAGTGCAGCAGCGTCAACGATAGCGCATCTATACACTTTTGATTTTAGTACAATGCCTAATAGCAATAAGAACAATTCAGGCTCAGGCCGCTCGTCATCATCGGGCTCATCAATCTCAAGCAAATCAACAAGCG
>JBKJTP010000201.1:0-2528 GCA_046590195.1 Kapaibacterium sp. (SeqCode)
GATGCCTCAGGGCATTGTTAGTTTTGTGTCTTATCTTTGTACAGAGTCTTATCTCTGTTCTCGCATAGGGTCTAGCTCAACCCGTGCTCACGTGTGCATTGCCTGTTCGCTTTGATCAAACGATCACTTACTGCTGTACTCACCATCGTGTTGCTCCTGCTGCTCGTCATGCAGGCGCGATCGCTCTTTGTTTTTCCAGTACCTGATTCGATCCGTTGGTTCGGTGACGAATCGTGGCTGATGACGGAGTCTATCGCAACTGTCAGGACTGGGACCGTCCATCACCCGCATGCACTCTCCTCGACACTAAATGCTCCTAAAGCCTTCCTGCCCGTCGGGGCCGCGTGGATCAGAACCGCGATCTATGGCGTCCCGGGCTATCTGCTATATCCGGAGGTCAACCCCATTCATGTTGGGCGTGGAGTGACCTGGCTTCTGAGCCTCGTACTTGTTGGTTTGACGATGTGGCTTGTTCGCAGGCGGACAGGAGAAACAGTGTATGGCCTGCTCGCGAGTATCATTCTCGTTTCAACACTCAGCTTCTTTTTTTCGAGTCATTCTGCTCGACCTGATTTATTGAAGGGCCTAATAATCTTGTTGATCGCAGCGTGGATCGCCAGTGAGACGTTCGTTCAGAATACATCACAGCGGAAGTGGTTTTCAATTACACTCGTAAGCCTCATCTGTGCGATCTGGCTTCCATTCCATCTCTATTTCCATCTCATCGCGATCTGCGGAGTCGCGTTTGTGCTGTACAATGGCTATCGCGATCGTCAAGCGTGGATGTGGATCATGCTTGGGATCATTGCAGCGCTCGGAATGACCGCTGTCGTGCAATACACTTTTTCAGGCGAGCTCCTCCTTTCTGGCCCAGAAGGACACAGAGCGGAGTTCAGCGACGTCACAAGGGACATTCCGATTCTTCGTGTGCTAAGTCTCTCTGCGCAGCTCTCCGTACTGGAACGCCGCAGTGAGATGCTATGGACAGAAGCACCGATCATGTTCGTCCTTATCCCGCTGTCAGCGTTCGTGCTTTGGAAAGCTAGACGGAGGATCGCTGAACAGTATCACTCCCGCATTCTTGCATTCGCGCTGGCATCGCTTTTCGGTTGGTACTTCCTGCAGCGGATCCACCCAGCGTACACTATTCAGATGCTACCGCTATTCATAGCGTCAGCAATGATTGTATTGCCAACGCTCAGATTGCCACGAGTGATGACTGCTTTGGGAACAGCCTTGGTAGTAGTACTTGCGTTTGTGAGTGGAAGTCAGTCCCTTCCAGCGACAGAGAATGGCGCGTTATGGACAAAGGAAAATGAGAGTGCAATCCGTCAGCTGAGAAGCAGGATCGAGACTGGACCCGGTCAAAAACCACTGGTGATGGTCGAGGCCTCGGCATCTATGCCATTGTTGTCGGACACCAGCATTCAGTTGATGACGACTCACTTTCAGTTCTTTCCTATCTACGATGACACGATCGGTCAGACGCTCGATCGTCACGGAGTCGATTACAGCATTCTGTTCAATACCGCACACTACGGTTATGACCGCAACACGATCGACCCGTTGGTGAGGACGATCCAAGATAGGGGTGACCTGATCGGTGTAGAAGCAGGAGACTTCTTCGATATCAGCAAGGATTACTTCGAGCCGAACCAAGCGAGGTTGCGAGCAGATACACTCTTCCTCTATAAGCTCCGCAAGTGATCAGGCTTTCGCGACACGCGTTGGGTTCACGACGGATTCCGAGAACGGCGCAAGCAATTTGCGCTTGGTTAGGAAGGCGAGAATAAGCTGCTTCACCTCTTCGGGGGTGCGAGCTTCGGTCAGCACCTTATCTGCAAGTACCTTGCACTCCTCATAGCTGACAGAGCGAATACGATTCGCAAGCGACGTCACGTGCGTTGGCGAGACCGATATCTCATCGATGCCCATGCCGATCAGTATCGGAGTGGCAAGCGCGTACGACCCCAACTCACCACAGACCGAGAGCGCCTTGCCCTCAGCCTTCGCGGCTTTCGCAGTCATATCGATCAGTCGCAACACAGCAGGATGAAGCTCCTGGAAAAGATTCGAGATAAGGTCGTTACCGCGATCGACAGCAAGTGTGTACTGCGTCAGGTCATTGGTCCCGATCGAGAAGAAGTCGACGCACTTCGCAAGTGCATGTGCCATCAGTGCTGCGCTCGGCACTTCGATCATCGCACCGATCGGCATCTTCTTGTCGTAAGGCTCGCCTAACTCGTCAAGCGATTCCTTTGCCTGGTCGAGCAACTTGATCGCTTGCTCAAGCTCCGTGAGATTGGTGATCATCGGTAGCAGGAGCTTCACATTCCCACGTGCGGATGCTCGCAAGATCGCGCGAAGCTGCGCAAGGAACATGTCCGGCTCATCTAGAGAGATGCGGATGCCCCGCCATCCGAGGAAAGGATTATCTTCTCGATAGCTTCCTGAAAGCACTTTGTCACCGCCCACGTCGAACGTGCGAAGCGTGATCGGCGCAGGATAGAAGCGGTCTACCATTTCTT
>JBKJTP010000233.1:0-4058 GCA_046590195.1 Kapaibacterium sp. (SeqCode)
GTGATCTCGAGGAATGGCTCGTCGGTGGCCGATGGCTCGGCAGGCACCGGAGCTACCTGCTTGATGAAATGCGGATTGTAGTTCGGTGGTGGAATGGCGTCCTGCGCGGTCTGCGGCTCGCCCTGGGAGAGATTACGCGCCGCCTGGCAGCCGACAAAGAGGCCAACACTTAATACGCTGGCAATAAGATACGTGGAAATTCTATGAAGCTTCATGCAATAGGGTTTGATCTTCTGCAAAGATACGACATGCCGACCTCGCTCGCATGCGGCTCACTCTATCGCAGCAGCACTCCGTGGCGCTTTGCCCAATCCACTGCGGCCGCTCGGCTGTTCAGGTTCAGCTTGCTATAGATGGTCGAGACGTGGTTCTTGACGGTACCTTCGGAGAGGAATAATCTCGTCGCGATCTCCGAGTTCGGTAGATCGATCACCTCGAGTATCCTGATCTCGGACTTGGTGAGTTTGGCCTGGTCGATCGCGTGATTCGATCGCATCCAGTCTTCGGCGGCAGTGGGTCCGAGCCACGTACCCGATCCACCAGCAGCAGCCCATCGTACTGCAGCGATCACACCTTCGCGCTTCTCCTCTTTGTTCAGGAATCCGTTCGCACCCGCAGCCAGCACTGCACGTGCGCGTTGCTTCTCGTAGCCGGTCATTACGAGGATCGGGGTGGATAAGCCGGACGCGCGAAGTTCTCTAATGACGTCCATGCCATGATCATCCTTCATGTGAAGGTCGAGCATGATGACGGTCGGCTCGAACTCTGTAACGAGCGAGTGTACTTCTTTAGCAAACGCAGTTTCAGCGACAACGGAAATGTCTGGCTCCGACTCGAGCCAGCCTTTTATTCCCTTGCGCACCATCTCATGGTCGTCAGCGATCAGTACGTTGATCATGTGTGTTTTTGATTCCGAACATCGCGCAGCGATCTCAAGCTTGAAGATCTCATTGCAGTAATGTTAAATCGTTTGCCACTCCAGTATATGTGCACAGTGGTGCCTTTGCCTTCGACAGCATCTACCCTAATGTTTGCCTTGATCTCTTTCGCATAACACTTCATGAGAAACAGACCAAAGTGCTCGCGCCTGAGAAGATCCAGCTTCTTCGGATCGAACCCCACACCATTGTCCTGAATACTTACGTCGACGCTGTTGTATCCGAACGTGGCTGTGATCTCGCATGCAGTTGACTTGCTATGCTTCTGAACATTCGTTAGTGCCGTGCGAACAATACGGAAGATGTTTCTGCCTACGCTTTCGGACAGCCGAGGTTGGGTGCCACTTGCGATCAACTGAAATGCGGTGTCAGGACATCGTTGCCGGAAAGCCTGGACGAGGATCTCCAACTCTACGACCAAACCGAACTTCAGATTCGGTGGCTGTAGCACGGATGAGATCGAACGGAGATCACCACGGACAACGGTAAGCAATTGGGCAAGTTCAGAGGTCTCATCTTCTAGCAGGAATCTGGTGGCGTAGAGATCCTGTAACGGTCCATCGTGAATATCGCCGGCAAGATCCATTCGCTCTTTCTCTCTCGCGCGCTCGAGCCGAAGCTGTTCTTCCTCGTTTCGGCGAACCCCGCGAACAGTGAGGATGCCGGCGGTGCTGACGAGCGTTATCCCGATCGCGAACATGAACCACCAGGTTTCCCAGAATGGCGGTGCGATCACAACATGGATCTGCATCTCGTTACTTGGCGTGGCTCCATTATTCTCGTGACTTCTGATGCGAAGGAGATACTCGCCCGGAGGTACGTTATTATAGGATGCTGTGCGTCGATTGCCGGCACGCACCCATTCATCGTCAAGGCCAACGAGCATGTAGTCATACCTTATGCGATCGTTCGCTCCGAATTCGAGCGCAGCATATTCAAAGACAAGATCGCTACTATCATACCTGAGATGAAGCGTGTCGCCGGAGCTCAGTTGTCCGACGTCCTTGCCTGATGTACGCAACGAGGTCAGCACCACTGGCGCGTTTCGCATGCGAGACTGAATCTCCGATGGGAAGAAACTCGTGATCCCGCTCTTTCCGCCAAAGAACATCTCGCCGCTTGCAAGCTTCGCTGCTGCCTTAGGCTGAAACTCTGCGTCGAGCAACCCATCGCCGATGCTGAAATTGGTAAATACGCTCGTGATCGGATCGAACCTGCTCAGCCCCTTTGATGTGCCGATCCATAGATAGCCATGCTCATCTTCGAGTATAGACTGAATGTTGTTGTTCGGCAAACCATGCTCCGTGGTGAAGTCGGTGTAGGTGTTGGTTTCGCGATCGAATCGGTGGAGCCCCCTACCCCAGCTTCCGAGCCATA
This sequence comes from Kapaibacterium sp. (SeqCode), assembly GCA_046590195.1. Lineage (GTDB taxonomy): Bacteria > Bacteroidota > Ignavibacteria > Palsa-1295 > Palsa-1295 > JBKJTP01. The sequence continues at coordinate 2,316 of JBKJTP010000233.1, forward strand.
AGTTTGCTCGACTGTCTTCGAAGATCAGCCAGATGTTATTTGGCGGGTGAGCGCTGCCATCGCTTTGCGGATGGAGCACAGGAATGCAGGTGTCCTTTGTACGATCGTACTTGAAGAGTCCCGAGGACGATCCAATCCATAGTTGTTTTTGACGGTCTTCAAAAATGGAAAAGATGTATTCAGCGTGTCTTGTTGATCTCCCGGGTAGATGTAAACGATGGAAGCGCTGAGACTTCGACACTGGATCATACCTGAGGAGACACATTCCGTCTTTCGTCGGGTCGGAGTCGAACGTGAAAGAGCCGATCCACAATGTATTTTTGAAGTCCTCGCAAATCGCATAGCCATTAGCATTAGCGATCCCAGGCGCAGGGACTCTTCGACCATCCTTGGAGCGAATGAACAGCGGACCAGAGTTTGTGGCATAGAGTGATCTGCCAAGATGATCGCTGGAGATCTGATGCAACGAATGGCGAGAATGATCGTGATCGGGTTTAGATAGACGACCGGCTGTTACGAAGCGCTGTTGTGCCGCTTTCCACTCATAGATAAACCCCATTTGATCACCGGCCTGCATGAAAGAGCCTTTTGCATAAACTGCGCGACCCACCGCAGCTTCCGATAAAGCTCCTGTAGATAGCGCTCCTTTCGATGAATTCTGCGCAGGCAAACGGTGCACCGAAAATGGCTTACTCAGTCCGTCTGACACATATACTCCCCCTGCGCCACCGATCCAAATGCGGTTCGATCGATCACGATAGATGCATTGAGGATCTGACAGTCCCTTCATTTGAACTTGACTGATAGCGTCAGATTTTCTGTCCCATGTGAACAGTCCATCATTGATCGAAAGCATGAGCAGGTTGCCCTCACCATCTAGCACGCTTGCACGCCAAAGAAGCGACTTGCCGTGGTTCAATTCTTTGACGACCTTTCTTGTGCGGACGTTCACTACAAAGCTACTTGTATGGTTTCGAATGTCCAATGCCGAGATTGCAAACCACAACGAATCATCGATGCGAGCGACGGTTGATAATCTTCCAAGGCGCGAAGTGATTGATGGGATCGATCGGTAAGTTCGTTCTTTAAGATCGAACAAGAGATCTCCCTGCTGCGTCGGAAATAGTAACCCAACGTCGTTCTGCGGAATGACCGGTGTGGTTAGCTGGCTCCCGAGTAAAGACAAAGGAGGAACGTACCGTACAAATCGGTCCCTCCACGCTTCGTAGATGTGGGTCTCCAGGGATTGGCTCAACGCCAAGAGCCTGCCAGATCCATCGATGTGGAGCATTCTAATGTTTACAGGGCTCAGCGAAGTTGGATCCTTAGGGTCATTGCGGTAGTAAGTGACCTTGTTAGTTCGGGTGTTCAATGAAGCGATGCCCCCGTCCTTTACCACGATCCACAACATCCCGGTCGAGTCTTCGCATAGTGCAGTGATCGGGCCCGCGAGAGCACGCGTCGAGTCGCTTGGAAGTGCGTCGTATGACCGAAACTGATAGCCGTCGTACCTCCTAAGCCCAAATCTGGTCCCTAGCCAGATAAACCCCTGGCGATCCTCCAGGACACAGAAGATGATGCCCGCATCCAGCCCCTGCTCTCGGCCCAGAAACCTGAATTGGGGATCTTGCTTCAGATTGGGTTTTGCACAAACGAACCCCGCACCGCCAACAATAAGCGTGCAGAACAGGATAGGAAGAAAAAGGCGCCAGGGCGACGCGGATGCGGAAGTATGCATGGAGT
>JBKJTP010000237.1:0-11717 GCA_046590195.1 Kapaibacterium sp. (SeqCode)
CAGTGCCGGAGGGCCGCTGAGTTTCAGGCTTAGCGACGAGAACCCGCTCCAGCCGCAGACGAACTACTATCTCGACAACGTCGGATCGATGAATGTAGAAGTTGCACAGTGGACGCCGGAGCTCGTCATCCAGCATGATACGCTCGACTTTGGTCAGATCCCGGTCGGTGCACCGGTCTCGATGCTTGACATGATCCAGGCGTATGGCAAGCAGCCACTCATCATCAACGATGTGTACATTCAGGCAATTGCTGGTGGGAATGCGTTCAGCTTTACAAGTGAACGCGGCAGAGCTTTTACTCTGAGCGAGACGACAAATGAGTTTGACGTGACAGTGACCCCAACGGTGCGCGGGCCTCTGCTCGCAGCGATGCACCTGCTGACGCCGAACGCATTTGGCAGCAAGGATCGCGTGATCATCCTCAAGGCGAACGTACAGGCCTCCGACATCACGATGGTTGGCAATAATGACACGCTCGACTTCGGTACGATCGCTGCAGGTGCTACAATTACCAGAGCCCGACCGTTTTATAACGCTGGCGATATTGCATCGAGTATTACAGACGTCACGATCAGCACCCCCGCGATCTTCGGATCGACGACACCTGTACAGGTCCCCTCGAAGGCCCAAGTCAATCTGAACTTCACATTCAATCCTCCAGCGCAAGGCAATTACTTCGCTACAGCAGATGTGCAGTATGCGGATGGCGGATCGAAGCGTATGTATCTCAAAGGCCGCGCTGGTGTCGGCAAACCGACGCTCAGTACGAGGCTGATCGATTTCGGACGTGTCCTTATCGGTGATGATTCGCTGATCGGCGGACTGGTGCTCGGCAACTCCGGCGATGTCGAATACACGCTTAATAGTGTGACGATCGACAACAACCAGTTCTCCTTCACAGGCATCGATCAGAATGTGAAGGTCGGCCCGAATGGCTCGCTCAGCTACGTTGTCAGATTCGCACCGACGTTCCATCTCGATCCGTATCACGAAGGCAAGATGGTCTTCAAGTTCGACAACGGTGTCGAAGAGACCGTGATCTTGCGTGGCCGCGATATGTCGCCGCTCTCTGCACTGCTGCGCATCGATTCGAATTACTATGCGCGTCCTGGCGACGAAGTAACGGTCACGCAAAAGCTCATTGGCGAGCTTGGGCTGACGATCGACCCGATCCGCAAGTTCACCGAGTTCATCCAGTTCGACAAGGATGTACTGGAGTTCATCCGCATCGAAAAAGCAGAATTGATCACCTCGAATGATTGGGTGCTCAAGACGAGCCAGGTCGGCGGTGCGATCGATATCGCGATCAGCTCGACGAACGATCGATTACAGGGCCCGGGCAAGCTGTTTAACTTCATCTTCCGTGTTCGCGATGAAGCGAAGGAAGGCACGGTCACGGCTATCACACAAGTGACCCCGAATTTCTACAACGCGATAGAGCCGCTTGCGGTGGTCAGCGACGGATTGATCCATATTCTCGACCGCTGCGATCCGATCATCATTGCAGGCATCGAGCCAGCGAGCACAAGCTCGATCGGTCAGAACCAACCGAATCCGTTCAATCCATCGACTGAGATCCCATACTCCCTCGGTACGCAAGGACACGTAAAGATCGAGCTATATAACTCGATCGGCGAGCACGTCGCAGTGCTGCTCGATGAGCTACGCCCAGCTGGTTTGGGTCGGCTCAGGGTAGATGGCACCTCGCTGCCAAGCGGCATCTATACGTACGTGTTCACCACGAACGGCACACGCGAAGTAAAGCGGATGCAGCTGATCAAGTAGCAGAGGCTAGAGGTCAGAGACTAGAGGCTAGTTAGATCCGTCATTTCGAGCCCAGCGAGAAATCTGTTGGGGTATTCCGCCATTCTCCGGAACAGATTTCTCGCTGCGCTCGAAATGACTCACATGTGTTAGAGGCTAAGCTCTAGCCTCTGACCTCTGACCTCTAGCCTCTGCACCAGTTAACAACTACTAATGGCCGAGTAGAAACGGTTCAACTTTGGTCAAAGTTGGACTGCTAACAGGACTTTCCACGCGATCACGCAACGAAGAGCGGCAATTGCTGGCGCTCAAGCGAAACGTATCGCGGCATGACTCCGTAGATCCTTTCATGTCATACCGGTTCACCCGACGTTTTTCTCGATATTCTCGCACTGCATTGCTGGCTCTCAGCCTTGCATGCTCGGCTGCGCCCGCCTATTCGCAGATCCCTGGTGATGGCGATGACTCCCGTTGGACGAAGAACGAATTCGAATCCCAACTCCGTCTCGCACAGGTCTACGAAGAGAACCGAGACTTCGGTAATTCGATACGCCTCTACGAACGGCTCTACAAGGAGCGTCCTGAGATCTTAGCAGCTTTCGAAGGCTACGCACGCACGCTGGAGGCAATGAAGAAATTCGCTGAAGCTGAAGCAGTGGTCGCCGCACAGTTGCCAAAGCTTCAACAGCAGATGCAAGCCGATTACACGATCATCCTCGCACGCGTACAAGCGAAGCAGGGAAAGAAGGACGACGCGATCAACTCGTTCGAGAAAGCCGAAGAGTTGTATGGTTCGGCTCCAGATTGCTCAGCTCTCCTTCCGATCGCGTATGGTATGGCCGACGTGGGCTACAAGCCTGAAGCAATGAAGGTGATCTCTCGTATCATCGAACTCGACAAAGAAGGCAGCTTCTGCGCTGGACAAGGCGCAACGCTCTACCTCCGTCTAGGTGAGTATGGCAAGGCAGCACTGCAGTATGTAACGCTCGTCGAGCGCGGCGAATCGAATCTCGGATTTGTACAGCAACGGCTGGCGCAGTTCACGCAGGACTCGATGTCGCGCACACAAATGCTTGAAGCATTCAAGTCGGAGATCGGCGAGAAGAGCTCACTCGCATCATTGCAGTTGCTCGCGTGGATGTACGGTGAGGCAAAGGATTATGCAGGTGCATTTCAGATCATTCGCAAGCTTGATGACCTGAATGGCGCGCAAAAACAGAATCGTGGCTATGAATTGCTGATGTTCGCCGAGCGCGCACGCGCTGAAGGTGCTCTCGCAACTGCCGTGGCTGCATATGACGAAGCACTATCGCGATTGAAGTCCGGCGAAACCGCGAAGCACAATCAGCAATTCATTCAACAGGCTGAACTCGGTTCGATCAAAACGAAGGAAGCTTTTGCGTTCAGCGCGGCAACTCTCGACACAGCACAGCTTCGTAACGTCATCGCGCTTTACGAGAAGTACGCTCAGAGCGGCGCACCGCGAGAGTATCTGCTTGAAGCGAGTAACCGTGCAGGACGACTTGCTCTCGAACATCTCTTCGATCTCTCGATCGCAAAGCGCAACTTCGAATCTGCAACAAAGGGAGTCCGTAATGGAAGTGAGCGTTTGCGAGAGGCGCAGTTTGGTCTGGTAGATGTAGCGATCGCTAATCTGGATCTGAACAGCGCACGCGTACAGCTTGATGCGATCTTCGAGTCGCTGGACAAGCGACCACGCTCCACTGACAAGCTCGCGCGCGATCGTGTGAACTTCATGCGTGCACTCGTCGACTATTACGACGGGGACTTTGACACAGCCATCTCCGGATTGCAAGCTGTCATGGAGGATCCATCGAGCGATTATGCGAACGATGCGATCTCCCTTTCCAACATGATCGTCGAGTCCTCCACGCCCGCAGCGAAGGCGTCACTTATGGTGTACGCGAAGGGACAACTGAGCGAAGTAAGCCACAACTTCGAGCAGGCGCTCGGACATTACGAGAGCATCATTGTTACCGGCACTTCGATGCCGTTTGCAGATGACGCTATTGTTCGCAGTGCAGAAGTGATGGTGAAGCAGCGCCGCTACGCAGATGCGGTCGAGAAGCTCAATACGGTTCAGGAGAAGATGCTGACGAGCCCGATCGCCGATCAAGCACAATTCCGTTTGATCGAGATCGTCGAGAAAGATCTGAAGGATAAGACCCGCGCTCAACGGCTGTACGAGGACTTCCTCGTTCGTTATCCAAAGTCGCTCTTTACCTCTGAAGCACGTGAACGTGCTCGCAGATTGCGCGGCGATATATTTTGATACAGTTTGCTCAGGTTAGGATAAGAAGAACATGAAGAAATTACTGCTCACGTTGGTGATGCTAGTTACTGCTGGCAATGCGTCTGCGCAGTCGAAGCTGCTCATCCCGATGGATGTGGATCAGGCCGACCATTTGAAGGCGTATGGCATCGTCTTCTGGTCACTGCAGCGCGGAGCAGAGATGGACTGGCTGCTGAACTATCGCGGAGGTAGCTTCATGGCCGACTACAACGATCTCCTCGCAGCGGAGTGTCGCATTCGCGGCGTGCAGTTCGAGCAGATCGATGGCGGCGCTGCATCGATCTACGCGCTCGTGCAATCTGAAGAGAAGAACATGGATGTCGTGCGACTAGAGAAGGCGCCACGCATCGCTGTTTATGTACCACCGGGCAATCAGCCGTGGGATGATGCAGTAACCATGGCACTCACCTACGCCGAGGTGAAGTACGACAAGATCTGGGATGAAGAGGTGATCAGCGGTAAGCTTGCGCAGTACGACTGGCTGCACTTGCATCACGAGGATTTCACAGGCCAACACGGCAAGTTCTATGGCTCATACAACGGCGCACCATGGTATCAGGCACAGGTGCGTTTGCTCGATGAGACAGCAAGGAAGCTCGGCTTCAGCAAGGTGCCTGAGCTTAAGCTCGCAGTAGCGCAGAAGATCAAGGAGTTCGTTGGCAATGGCGGCTTCATGTTCGCAATGTGTTCAGCGACGGACTCGTATGACATCGCTCTCGCGGCGCAGCACACCGATATCGTTGATGGCGTACTCGATGGCGATCCGTACGATCCGGCCTTCATGCAGAAGATGGACTACACGCAGACCTTTGCATTCGAGAATTTCCAGCCAGATCCGAATCCATTCGTCTACGAGTACAGCAACATCGATGTGAACCCGATCGAGGTTGGCAGCGAGGAGAGCGATTACTTCACGCTCTTCGATTATTCAGCGAAGCAGGACCCTGTGCCATCAATGCTGACGCAGAATCACGTCGGCGTGGTCAAAGGCTTCATGGGACAAACGACGATGTTCCACAAGGATAAGCTAAAGAAGAACGTCACGATCCTCGGCGAGCGAAATGGCACAGACCAGGTGAAGTATCTCTTCTCGAACTTCGGCCGTGGATTCTTCGCGTTCTATGGCGGCCACGATCCTGAAGACTATCAGCACGCCGTCGGCGATCCCCCAACCGATCTCAAGCTCCACAAGAACAGCCCGGGCTATCGCCTCATCCTGAACAACATCCTCTTCCCAGCTGCGAAGAAGAAGAAGCTGAAGACGTGAAGCTAACCTAATGTGACAAAAGACTGGAGCCTGCTCCGGTCTTTTTGGTTTTACTGCTGTTACTCATTGTGATCACCACCCTTACAAGGAGTAGAGTATGCGAAAAGACTAGCTTGTAGCGATGGAACGTGTGCTCTTTGCTACGGATTAGATTCATGTTCGTTGCTTGCGCTTCCCACCTGATGTTGTTGTTGCTTATCTGTAGTCACCCATGACCCATGCACCCTTCTCCGTCGCGATCATCGATGATGATCCGATGATGTGCCAGCTTGTTGAAGATCTGATCGGCCGAACATTCCCGAATGCGCAAGCACTCCGGTACAGCACAGGTGAAGAGGCTCTTGCGAGCGGATTCACACCCGATCTCGTGATCCTCGATTACCAGTTGGATTCAATCAAGCCCGATGCGCTCAACGGACTGCAGGTCTTAAAGCAGATCAAGGAGCGAAGCGAACACACACCCGTGCTCTTCCTCAGCGGTCAGGATAGGCTCGACGTGGCAACGAACACCGTGAAGTTCGGCGCTTACGATTATATCGTCAAGAACGACACCACGTTCGCGAAGCTGGAGAACTCGATCAATAACATCCTCGAGGTTACTACGCTAAGAAAGACGGGAAAAACGCAGAAGATGATGAATAATCTTTTCTGGGTCTTGATTAGTGCGCTCTTCGCATACATCGTCTATCTCAGTATGCAGGGTTAAGATGCGAGATCAGCATCTCGTCTAATCAATCTATCCCAGCTCAACGTACGAGCGCTCGCAATCCATGACGAGGCGTTCGACAAGAAGTGTCAACTCATTGGTGTCTGTGCCGCTAGTAGCAAGTTGCTCGATCTGCTCAGCTATCTCTGCGGTGGATCTCATACCCATGAACTTCAGATGCGTCTTGAGCTGATGCGATGTTCTCACGATACCGTGAAGATCCTTTGTCCCTAGATGCTCGCGTATCCGCCGCAGGTTATCGGGCGTAGACTCAAGATACATCGCAAGATACTTATCGATCAATGCCTGATCGCCTTGCGTCAGCTCGCGCAGAAATCCGAGATCGGTGAGCCGTGAATCATCGGTGATTCGAGAATCATCGGTGATCCTCGAATCAGAACTGATTCTCACGTGATCGATCGATGCATCGCGATCGATCTCATCGTGTGCCAAGAATACTTGTGGCCCTCCCTCGAGAGCATCATAGATCGCGCGGAGCAGCTCATGTGCCTTGAATGGCTTCGTTACATAGCCATTCATCCCGGCTGTGATCGCCCGATCGAGTTCTGTGCGCACCACTCCGGCTGTCAACGCGAGGATCGGCGTTTCACGCTTGCGTCCGGCCAGAGCACGGATCCTGGCTGTCGCCCCATATCCATCGAGCACTGGCATGTTCACATCCATCAGAACTATGTCATAATCCTGTCGCATCAGCATCGCGACAGCCTCTTCGCCATTGACCGCTTCGTCTAAGGTAAGATGAGCGACCTCCAGCGCCAACGTATCACGCGTGACAATACGATTGAGCTCGTTGTCTTCCGCAAGCAATATTCGCAAGCCGGTGAGCCGTGCGATCATCTCTGGCGTCATCTTCGAGATTGTCTGCTGCTGAGCTACGGAATGCGCGATCGGATATGAAAGGGTGAACGCGAAGGTGCTGCCTCGCTTGAGTGTGCTTGTCACACTGATCTCACCTCCGAGTAATTCCACAAGATGGCGAGAGATGCTAAGGCCCAGTCCGGTGCCGCCATATTTACGGGTTGTCTCCGACGAGGCCTGTGTAAAGCTTTTGAAGATGTGGGATATTTGGTCCTCGGTCATGCCAATGCCCGTATCGGTCACCTGGAATTGCAATACGGCCTCACCCCTATCTTGCCGAGCTAACGTGCAGACGATCTGGACTTTGCCACGCTCTGTGAACTTGATCGCGTTGCCAACCAGATTGATTAGGATCTGCTGCAACCTCGTCGGGTCTCCAAGCACCATTGCTGGGATGGCGGGGTCTATCTCATGTCCCAGCGTAAGACCCTTCTCTTCTGCCTTGAAGTGCAGTGTACCGATGACAAATGAGATCGCCTCGCGTACGTCGAACGGGATCTTCTCGAGCGTGATCATGCCGGCTTCGATCTTGGAGAGATCGAGGATGTCATTCAAGATCACAAGCAGCCCTTCACTCGACTTGCGCATGCTCTCGAGATAGGGTGTCTGTTCAGGTGCATGGTCTTTCTTGAGCAAGATGTTCGTGATACCGATGACGGCATTCATCGGCGTGCGGATCTCGTGGCTCATGTTGGCAAGGAATTGCTCCTTGATGCGCTCCGAATGTTCTGCGCGCACTTTTTGCGCTACGTAATCCTGCGTCCGAGCCTGCACGGCAAACTCCAGCTCACGCTGCCTAGAGATGAGCTTGTCATGCCGATGACGAATGTAATACGCTACGGCTGCCATGAGAGACAACACATAAACTCCGTAGGCCCAGATGGATGCCCACCATGGTGGAGTGATGGAGAAGTGCAGCACGGCCGGCTCACTCCAATGACCATCAGCGCCGGCACTTCTCACCTTAAACTGGTATTGGCCGGTTGGAATATTGCGGTAGTCGGCATAAGCACGATCACTGACAGCACTCCACGACTTGTCGAGGCCTTCGAGTAGATAGGTGTATCGTGTCTGCGCAGGATCGTTGACGCGAGTTGCAGTGAAATGGAAGGTGACGTGGTTGCTCGCTTCCGGGATCTGCATCGTATCCGGTAAGTAGTACGGTGTTCGAATAGCACCCCAGCTTACACTGCTCTTCTTTGTGGCGCTATCCCCTTTCCGGGAATACAGCTTGCGTCCTGTTGCACTCCACACGGTATCGAAGCCGTTCAGCCGCGCGTTGCGCCACTCATGGGTCACAAAATCCAGCGACTGCTCATTCAGATCGATGCCAGAGATAAATGTGCGTGGTGTAGGAACGCTGCGTTGTATGGGCTTTAGCGTCGTGATAGCACCCCCCAAACCCCACCACACTTTTCCGTTGCTGGTAAGAGTCGCGGAGCGGTGAAGAAAATCCAGGAACGGCAGCCCCTCGGTAACAGAATAGCCCGTCATCAGAAATGCGCCGCTGTCTTGTTCGACAACGGTTGAAAGACCCTTGCGCGTACCGGCATAGACAACGCCGTTCACATCGACGAGCGAACGGATGTTGTTGTTGATCATGCCTTCCCTCGTGGTGAGCGCACGGTGAGTGCCAGCCTTCAAGTCGATGACGTGTAGCCCACCCTGATCTGTCCCGACCCACATGCGCCCTTGATCGTCCTGCATGAAGCAATTGGAGAACCCAGCATAATTTTGATCGGTGTTGCTGAGATGTCGCAGTTCTTCTCGCTTCGGGTCGTAAACATCTACACCGCCTCCGCTGGCAAACCATATGCGCCCATCGCGATCTTCGATCAGATCGATAACAGAGTAATGGCTCAGGCCATGTTCATCATCGATGTAGCGGTTGGTCGTCCGTGCAGCGTTGAATTGATTGACACCTGCGATCGTCGAGACCCAAATGTTGCCCTTGCTATCTTCGAGGATCCTTCTAATATCGTAATTACAGATGCCTTGCTCCTGTCCGTAGTTCACGAGATACCCCGTTCGAGGATCGAGCACAGTCACTCCCCCGGCATGAATTCCGATCCAGATCAGGCCTCGGCTGTCCTCCATCAGACTGATGATCCTGTGCGAGGTCTGGAGTTGCCGAAGTGTGATGTGGCGGATAAGCCTGGTCGCAGGATCAATGATGTCGATGCCGTTTTCCGTACCGACCCACATCGATCCCTTGGAGTCTTCCATGATCGCAGCGGGAATATTACCGCCGATCCCGTTAGCGCGGAAGTAATGCTCCAGATCACCGAGCTGCGTGCGTAGCTGACTGATACCCCCGCCAGGTGAGCTCAACCAGAGTTGATGCTCACGATCGAAGTAAAGATTAGTGACGATGCTGGAAGGCAGACCACCTTCGGGCCTGATCGTTCGCACCTTTGTCCGCGTGGGATCGATCACACTCAGGCCGCCTTCGGTAGTGGTACATCCGATATAGATGTTGCCGAATGCATCCTCCGCCAATACGCGGGGTTCATCGCTTGCTATTCCATGCTCTTTCCTGATGTTGCGCAACTCACCGGACAATGGATCGTAGATGAATACGCCTCGCGTCTGTGTCGTGAACCAGATCGATCCGCGCGAATCTTCATGCACGTCACCGATCCGTTGACCCATGATCGCGGGAGGTTCAGTAAGATAACGGAAGATCCCATGGGCTGGCTCGAAGACGGCAACCCCCTCCGTCGTACCAAACCACAAGCGGCCTTTGCTATCTTCGATGACACTACAGCACGCTGAACCTCGCAGACCCTGACCGCTCCCGAAGCGCTGTAGTGTGCCCTTGATCGGATCCACGATCGAGAACTCGTTTCCCGTCGCGACGATGAGCTTCCCAGCCCGAGTACTGGTGAGATTGAAGACGTAGGCGTTGTCCAACCATGTTGGCCCTACGACATGCTGAACGATGCCTCGCTCAAAATCGAGAATGTCGATGCCGTGGTAACCACCGCACCAAAGTCTTCCGAGGCTATCGAAGAACAGTGACCACGGTTGCAAACTGTTCAGCCCCTGCTCGAGTCCATAGAGGTAGCTATACTCGCCATCGTACATCGTAAGCCCGCCCACAGCTGCGAACCACATCCGGCCATCGGCATCCTGTATCGATTGAAACACATTCGGGCTCGGCGAGAGATCGACCTCCTGACCATACACGAGCACCGAAGCAGTTGCGCCATCGCGCAGGCGAGGGATCCCGGTCTTCAACTTCTTCGGCTTACCGAGAATGCTTGTACGGAAATGCAGCGGCTCCGTTAGAACCGACTTCATGTCGATGACCGTGTCCGGCAGCGAGGCGAAGTCATGGTGCGTACTCAAGACGGGCTTCGCAAGATCGACGAAGCCGCTACCGGTCAGCTTCCGCGTCTCGAGCCTCGTCATGTCGATCGTAGTGTCGAGCGGCGCTTCGATCGAATCCATATCGACCGTCACCCACTGATGCGCGATGGGTTCGCTCCAGGAAAGCTTTGCAACGGCGGGGAGGGTTTGCTGGGAAACGGAGTCAGCAGACGTGGATTCTGGCGACGTGTGGCAGGAGGACAACAGCAGTATGAGCAGGATCGCGAGACCGCGCACGGCGGCGGTCATAGCGATCCCGATGATTTCCGCATAAGGATCGGGGTCGTTGGGAGCTGAACTGACGCAAAATACGATATCCAGCCGGACAACTCTCAGAACGAAAGCCCTTAAAGGGTATCGGTTCTCGGGCACTCAATCCCAATAGGCGGCGTTTCTGGCCTGTCCTAACAATAAGTGAGGAAGTAGCCGAACGGTCTCCGAGACCAAAATCGGCCAAAACAGAAGATTTTCAACAGTTTTAAGCAAACGTAGTTAGATGCCTCAGCACATTGGCGCGATCCGTAGAGTAAGGCTTTCAGAAAAGCGTCGTATCGAGAACAAGGGTAAGAAGATCGAAATGCGTAAGCTCCTTCGTGATTTCGATCCTGCAGGTGCAACTTCGGCTGACCAGCTCAAGCAGCTCCAGAGCACGCTCGACCGTCTGGCTTCAAAGGGCCTCATCCACAAGAACTACGCTGCGAACAAGAAAGCGAAGCTCGCTTCTTATATCGCTAAGGCGAAGGCTACAGCATAATCGCTGGCGCACGAGTTTGTCTCCACGGCTTCCCAGCCGAGTAGACCCCAAGCTTCTCAGCTTATCATTAAGACCCGAGCGTTCACGCTCGGGTCTTTTTGTTTGCTCCCCTTTTGTTGCTGACTAATCCGATTGTTGCACCCAATTCGTAATACACTTGTTGCTAGCGACTCACTCTCTGTGGTGTCCTCCTACACTTCTAGTACTAGCGACCTCTTTCAAATGATCCTCCACCTCGAAGAGGGGGAGGTGGCCGAAGGCCGGAGGGGGTTGGTCGGGGCGGGCAGCAGATGATCGGATGACGACTCCTTACTATCTTATCTCTTATCTCCGTTGACTGACATAGGCTTTTGGGGCTGGGCCCTCTTTAACGTCTTCGTGCTGCTGATGTTGGCGCTCGATCTCGGCGTATTCAACCGAAAGGCGCACGTCATCTCCGTGAAGGAAGCGCTCATCTGGAGCGCCGTGTGGATCGGACTCTCCTGCATCTTCGGACTCGGACTCTATTACTACGAAGGCCAGCAGATCGCGCTCGAATTCTTCGCGGGATACTTGATCGAGAAATCGCTCTCGGTCGATAATCTTTTCGTCTTCATCCTGCTCTTCACGTATTTCCGTGTCGAGCCGATACTCCAGCACAAGGTACTCTATTGGGGTATC
>JBKJTP010000307.1:0-31960 GCA_046590195.1 Kapaibacterium sp. (SeqCode)
GCAAGCTCCTGACCCTGACCACCGAGGACGCCAAGAAGGTCGGCTACCTCGACGCCACGGCGGAGACTCTAGCCGCTGCCCTCCTGGCAGTCGGCATGACCAATGCAAAAATCGAGAATGCAGAAGAGAACTTTGGCGACAAGCTCGTCCGCTTCCTGACCAATGGCATTATGAGCTCACTGCTGATCATGATCGGCTTGGGCGGCATCTTCTATACGATCAAGACCGGACACTTCGGCAGCATCACGATTATCGCAGTCCTCGCGCTTGTCCTCTTCTTTGGCGGACAGTACATCACCGAGATCGCCCCGACCATCGCTGGGCTTATCTTCCTTGTCGGTATCGGCATGCTCATAGCCGAGATATTCATCCCGTCGTTCGGCTTGCTCGGCATCGGCGGATTCGCCTGCGTATTCCTCGGGCTCTTCATGGCACTCGCTGGCGACTTCGATACCCTCACACCTGAACGGGTCAGCGCGACGTTCTCCACGCTTGCTGTCGCGATCGTAGGGCTCTTCATCATTGTCGGCATGCTATTCAAGTATGCCCCGACAGCGCCGTGGTTCAAGCGTGTAACGAACCAGGAGTCATCCGGCGACATGGCCGAGATCGTCGAAGGCCTGCGTCAATTCCTCGGCAAGCAAGGCACAGCGCTTACGCAGTTGCGTCCCGCAGGTACAGTGATGATCGATGGCAAGAAGGTCGATGTCGTCACGACCGGCGAATTCCTCGATCGCGGAGCCGAGGTCGTTGTCGTGAACGTATCAAGCAACCGCGTAATGGTCAAAGGCGCCGGCAGCATGACCCCAGACGAGCACGAGAAAGCCGCCATCGATTCTTTCGGTGGCCGCTTACCCGGCAACCTGGAGGCGAGGGTTTAAGATATGCATTCTGTACTACAAGTAAAATACCTCGGCGACTACCGGTTGGAGTTGTTGTTCTCAGATGGATTACTCGGAGAGATCGATCTTCGGTCTGAGCTACAAGGCCCAATGTTCGAGCCACTTAAGGACATTGACCTCTTTAAGCAGGTTCGAGCAGATCGCGAACTCAGCACGATCGTCTGGCCGAACGGTGCCGACCTCGCGCCCGAGTACTTGTACGAGAAAACTCTGGCCTCGAAAAACTCAGTTAAGCGCGCAGCTTAAGCCCTCTACCCTGACTCTGCACTTTGCAGAACCTTAAGCGGTGCAAGGTGCAACGTCCCGTCTGCTAACGGATCGTGGTCAGAAACACGGGGTTGCGTGGATCGGTGACGTCGAACTGGTGGATCTCGCTTCCACTCGTTACGATCAACTTATTCTCCGCAACACAAATGTGTCTCGCGTTCGGCAAGGCAATGGTCTTTACAAGTGAAGGATATCCTGGTTGTTTTAGATCGATCACCTTTAGCTTCTTTTCATCAGATACATACGCAACATCACCTTGAAGCGCAACGACTCGCGGATCACTAAGATCGAGACTACCCACAGCTAGCGGGTTGCCATCCATCTTGAAAATCTCGAGATTCGTTACGGAATCACCTTGCGAGCCAGCGATCTTGCCAGCGAGCACGAGGTAGGTGTCATTCACCGCTGCGATATAACTTCGATGCCACCGAGACTGGATCACCGATTGTAGCCGCTTCGCGCTATTTTCGCTTACAGTATAGAGATGGGGATAGATAAACAGGTGCTTCCCGAATGACGATAGAGTGTCGGGCAAGTAGCTTGACGAATCAAATGCCAATGCTACCGGCGACGTTAGTCCTTTCGCTTCGATCGAAGATGCTCCGCGAGAATAGCTTGAGGAGTAGGGTACGAAGAATAATACTTCGTCGTTCGATTCGGTGAATCGAAACGAGCTCAGTCCGCTCGGACTTGGAAGCGGCGCAAGGACTGACTTTTCGCAAGCCATGAGACCCACCAACAATAGAAGAGTCAGCACCTTCCTCTTCATCACATCATCCCCCCTTTCTGTCTCACAACAGTATCACGATACCCCACTATCAAAGTATCGCTGCTATTGCTCCAGTAGCTTGGATTGTAAGGTGACGGCGGAGGCATCAAGAGTCCTTGAGCTCGGGCCTGCAGTCTAGGAGTTAAAGGGTTTGAGAGTTCAAAGCTAAGAATGTCGCAGGAGTTGTCAGTGATCAATCTGCCATCAATGATCGCAATGTGCCAGATTCCTGGCACACGAATAAAGCCTGTCTTGACGGGCGCCGATGGATTTGAATTGTCGACAACGTGAATGCCTTCATAGTGCTCAGCAATGTAGATAGCATGCTTGTAAACTGCCGTAGCACCTACGGCCTTCAGCGGGCGTGAAGCTTCGAGCTTAACGGAAGCCTCGACATCACTCCGGGACATGAGGACCGGCGCCGATTGTAACTCATCATAATCGCCGCAGGCACTAGCACCTAGGGCAAATACTAGCATGAATAGATATCGCATGTCTCTTAACAACTCTCTTCGTCAGGAGTTACAGTACCACTTCTGTTGCGAACATTTTTTAAACGCAAAAGGCCCCTGCGTCGCAGAGGCCTTTTGATAAGCGTTGAGCTTAAAAGATAAACTCAAATTACTTGAGCTCGACCTTTGCGCCAGCCTCTTCAAGCTTTTTCTTGAGAGCCTCTGCGTCTGCCTTAGGAGCTGCCTCCTTAACGACCTTCGGTGCGCCATCAACGAGATCCTTAGCTTCCTTCAAGCCAAGACCTGTTGCCTCGCGAACTGCCTTGATGACGTTGATCTTCGAAGCACCGCCATCGAGGAGTACTACGTCGAACTCGGTCTTCTCTTCAACTGCAGGTGCGCCTGCACCAGCTGCTGGCATCATGCCGCCCATCATCATTGGGGCTGCTGCTGTTACACCAAACTTCTCTTCGAGAGCTGTCTTGAGCTCAGATGCCTCACCAAGTGTGAGTGCTGAGATCTGCTCTACAATTGCATTGATATCTGCCATTGTCGTATGTAATTATATAGTTTCGAAACGTTGCTTGCTCAACTCTACGATCACTCGTATAGCGAGCACTTAATAGAAATCCCAGTCGCTTAGACTGTCTTCAGTGTCTTCGGCATTGCTACCATGATAAACGCTGGCTAAAGCCTGCGCCTACCAGATACATCAAGCTTCGCCCTTCTTCTTTTCGATGGCGTCGATGACGTACACAAGATCACGCTGGAGGGCACCCAGGACACCGGCCAAGCCGGCGATCGGAGCAGCGATGCTGCCAACGATCGATGCCATGAGGTCCTGACGGCTCGGCAAGGCTGCGATCATCTTGAGTGCGCTACCTGGATAGATAACACCTTCGAGCGATGCAGACTTCAGAGCAGGCTTATCTTGGTTCTTATCAGCGAAATCCTTGATAATACGAGCCGGTGCAACCGGATCGTCAAAGCCGAACGCAATACCCGTTTGTCCGATGAGGGACTTCTCGAGTTCTGGCGTCAGCTTGCCTTGCTCACGAAGAGCTATCTTGATCAGCGTGTTCTTGGCAACCTTGTACTGCAATCCGGCCTTGCGCAATTCCTGGCGGAGCTTTGTTGCCTGCTCCGCATTCATTGCTGCAAAATCCGTGAAGTACAGACCAGATGCCTGGCTGATGACTTCCGTAAGTTCAGCAACGACCTGCGTTTTTTCTTCGCGTGTCATTGTCGGTTACGTAATTAACTAAGTGGAGGTGGCTTGTCCCTTACTTCACAGTAATGGATTTGCCTACACACGCGGGTTCGACGCTCTCTCGAGCACTCTTGCCATCGCCGTTGCCAGCGGTATCAAGAGGTTTGATCCTACGCGGGGTAGTAGCGTTGCCAGATCAGGGGTTGAAGCTCCCTGAGGTGGCCGTTTCGTGATGCAGAGAGAGTCGTAATGCTCATCTCCTTTACACACGACAGGCTCTATATCTTATCGAACCTAAGTCCTTCAATTCTTTAGAGTTGCCGCCACGAATGATCGCTCATTCGCTGTTCGCGTCACATGGACTATGCCCTGAGAACTTCCCATAGACACGCCCTTCTACCTTTGAAATGCGAGCCGATAACGCGGGTTTGGGGTTTCGGGTTCTAATAATGTGGCGCTGGCTTTAGCCGGCAAGCCAGGAATGCTCGGAAGCGCTGAGTGGACTGAGGACACTCCCCCGAATTCTTAATTCTAATTTTCCCCGCCCCCTCTCATCTTCGACACCACTTAAGTCCTTATAAATCAACGACCCACTTCCCACAGCCTGACCAGCCGTCATTTAGAGTCTGCTGCGGCGGATGAGAACTCTGCCGGGGTCGAGCACCAATTCACACACACACACTAAGGCCTGAATGCGATGATACGACACTTTGCTACCCCGGAAGGTAACAGGATGCTGAAATCTGAGGCATCCTTGGTCAACTCCGCATCGTCCTAATCGCTCAAATTTCACTCTTGTCGTGAATCTGGTAGTATATTTGGGAGGGGCCGGCCTTTCCTCCGACACATCCAATTGCTCCGTCCTCGATCCCATGTCTGACGTCTTTATCTCTTACTCCCGCAAGGATGCGGAGCAAGCGCTGCAGTTGAGCGAGTTGCTCGCTTCGGCAGGGTTATCCGTATGGCTGGACAATCAGTCGCTCACTCCGGCAACTAGCTGGTCGCGCGAGATCGTCCAGGCGATCAACGAGTGCAGGGTCATGATCGTCCTTCTTTCTGCGGCCTCCACCCAATCGCACAATGTGATCAAGGAGGTCTCGCTTGCATCCGAGAAACGGAAGAAGATCTTGCCGCTGGAGCTTGAGCCGATCACATTGCCTGAGGACCTTGAGTATCAACTCGCGGGCATTCAGCGATCATCGATGTCGAACATTGATGCGATCCTGCGAGCGCTCGGCAAACTGGGTCTCGAAGCCACCGGTGCGCCGGTTGCGCCTGTCATCGCCAAAGAGATCGACAGTCGGAAGTCGCTGATGATCCTTCCATTCGAAGATCTTTCGCCAACGCGCGACAATGAGTGGTTCGCTGATGGTATCGCAAGTGAGTTGATCGCGGCATTCTCGAGTGTCAAATCGCTACGACTTATTGATTGGAATACTTCAAAGATGGTGAAGGAGCGACGCATCAGAACCATCGATCTCGCCCACGAACTTAATGTACGATATTTCCTGGAAGGGTCTGTCCGCAAGTTCGGAGATCAGCTGAAGATCACCGCAACTCTACTCGATATCAATGAAGGCGAGTATCTCTGGCAGTTCAGCGAAAAGGGTACGATGCAGGAGATCTTCGAACTGCAGGAAGCAGTTGCCGAGAAGGTAGTCAAAGGATTAAAACTGCACCTGACGAAGGAAGAGAAGTCAAGGCTTGAAGATCGGGGAACAGAGAATGTCGAGGCATACGGGCTCTATATGAAAGCAAAACAGTATGCAGATCGACACACAAGAGACGACTTCATGCGCTCGATCTCTCTCTATAAGGCTGCCATAACCCTGGACCCTAGATACACTAATGTATACGTCAGTGCGGCAGCCACGCTTGCAGCTCTTTACCAGGTGTATGACCGAAATCTCGACCATTTAGAGGTAGCGGAGTCTATGAGCTTTCGCGCCAAAGAATTAAATCCTGACCTACCTGAACTGTATAACGCTATGAGCCTTATCCAGCGGCTGCGAGGAAACTTGAAGGCAGCTGAAGAATACGAGATCGAACATGTCCGAAGGGCTCCAGACAATTCTGGGAGTCACTTTGCTCTTGGCTCCTTTTACAGTCACACGGGCTCATTCGATAGAGCTATCTCGTGTTATGAACGCGCGCTGGAGATCAGACCTGACAGTCTCTTAGCATATTGGAACCTCCTGGTAGCCTGCGATCGATCGGGTGAGCATGCGAAGATTCGAGATGTGGCTGAGCGGGCCATTCCACACCTTGAGAAACATCTTAGGCTGAATCCAGATGACGAGATGAAACAGGTATACTATGCTAATGCCTTATATTATGCAGGAAAGCAGGAACAGGCTCGCTCCCATCTCCAAACCCTCGATTGGATTAAGGACAGTGGCTCCTTATACAATCTTGCGTGCCTTGCCATCACACTTGGCAATCACTCAAACGCAATTCAATTGCTTGAGCGATCGCTTGCGCCAGGGTTCGCCATCGATTTGATCCGCGAGGACCCCGACCTTGATCCGCTGCGAGAGATGCCGGAGTTCATCGAGCTCGTGAAGCGATGGGAAGAGAAGGCAAAAAAATAACCCCAGCCGCTATTGCAACCGGGGTAAACAAATAGAGCTCCGCAGGATCGGTGACGATCTAGACTGTAACGGTCTGGGTCGGTGACGATCCGATCCGGGCGATCCTTTCGGATCTGAGCGAGCGGAGTCTCAAAGAACTTTATCACAAATCTCGCACCAATTACTGGACTTTACTCGGTTGTAACGGGCCTGGTCTGGACTGTTTCTTGCTGAGCGTTGCTGCATTCATTCTCACCATATGACCGGATTAGCCAATTCGAGTTTTCTTGATGTACAAGCCTTTCGCAAACGAGCGAAGGCGACGGCCGCGAGCACCGGCTCGCTGGAGGAGCTCTCGCAATCTGTTGCGCTCGATCTTTACAAGTCGTTCAGGCTCGATGTTGTGATGTCGCGAATGTATGCAGTGTTGCCGTATGCACTGCTGAGCAACCAGCATCGAGAATTCCTACACACGAAATTCGTCGGACAACTGGCCGATCACAAGATCACCGACGACACGCGTGTGCTCACGCTACTGGGCAGCGCCGGAGTGGAGCCAGAGTGGTGTGAACCGCGCAAGAGTAGCGGTCATCTCGCAATCCCGCTCCTTTCGTCGGAATTTGTCAGTGGTATCCCGATGGTCTCGCGCCTACTTCGCGAGCTCGGTGTGCCAATGGAGTGGTTCGATCAGCCGAGCACTCAGCCGAACTCCGGCGGCAGCGGCGTGGAGACGCGCATGCTTGAGACGATCAGTGGCTGCTTTTATGTGAAAGAAGCAGCCACTGCAAAAGACGAGCAAGGACGATTCATCATACCTGCGCGCGACTTCGTTACAAAGCACGACGTGCAGACGGTCTTCGGCGCTGGTGGGCAGTATCTCACGCAGGATATCGTGCTGACACTGATCGTCTTCTGTCGTCAGCAGCTAGAGCGCCACGTTGCCGAGCGCTTCATCGTCTTCCCACCTGAACTCACCGCAGCAACGGCCACGATGGTAGCCGTGGGTTCGATCTTTAAGAAGTAGGATTAGTCGCATTGCTCGATACAATGCTGGCAACGGACTTTTATCGCACAGCGTCGAGCGCTACCGAGATGGATGAACCTGCCTTTCCGCCTCGGTAACTTTCGACACGGTAGTAACCATTGGTAGTACGAGCATAGTACTTCAATTGGCGGATTACAGATCCAACAGTATAGTCCATTGCGTCAATCAAGTACGATCTCCCTGCCGTACGCCAGTAGGCCTTGTCAATTTCAACAAAACAGTACGATGAGTCGGTAGCTGATGCAACTGTGTACTCGAAATGTCCCGATAGATAATTGTGAGACTTATCGGCCAACAAACGAATGCTCACGCTCTCAACCTTTTGCTGTTTTACCCTTGTGAATTCGAGGATCAAGGAGTCACCCTTCCACATTGTTGGGATCTCATCAAATGGCATGGACATCACATTACCCTGCGCCGTAGGCTGTGGATGGACAATGTACCCAGTATCTACATTCTTGTAGACCACTCCTGTGGCCGCCAATCCAGTAAAGGAAATCGATAGTTGCCGCACGCTGCGCTGACCGAGAAAATTGCCTGTGTGCTCACTGACCTGGAAAGGTTGCCACACAAATGCCGCGCTATCTACCCGCAGTACAAGTCTCCTGCTATCACCAGCACTTGGTGGCCGGAAGTATATCACATGTGCGGTCCTCCACCCATCGTATAGCTCATGACCAAACGAGTCTATTGAGATCTCTTGATCATCAATGAACATGTTAACCTTCGAGTGCGATAGATCAATGGAAACAGGGATTGCAATAGTTTGTCCAGGGTAGACAGTACCAAAGTCGTCGATAGGCCTTACATCTATTGCTCCTTTGCGTCCGATTATCGTGATCGACTTGACGTCGAGGCTCTGAAGGACGCCATCGTAATACATACGGACCCCCCAGGTACCAGTGTCTAATGGAGCTGTGAAAAACAGTTTGCCATCGTGTATCAGCTCTGTTTCGACGCTCTGCGTACCGACGAAGAGCTGTACCTTTGAGCGATCGTTGATGGCGTTGGCTACGTGATAGGATGTACGCTCAGATGTCCAAAGCGTATCGTGGGCAGGGTTCGAAACAGCTGGGTTGTGCACAGTGTTGTCGATATCCATATCGCAGGAGCCGATCGATATGCTTAGAGCGGCAAGGCAAAAGAACTGTAATAGTCGCATGTGCTCGGGAATGAGCCTAAATATACGCACTCAGGGGCTTTGCATTTTATATTCCCCCTAATGTGCTGAAACAGAGGCTCTGAAAAGTGCACTTCAAACTACCTCAAATACTGCCGCTCCCAGAGTGTGAGATTGAACAGGGTCCAGAGGAGCTGGCCGTTGTTGCGGGCGCCAGTTTGGTGTTCGATCAAGAGACGGCGGATGTAGCCTTCGTCGAAGTAGGTCTTAACGATATTCGAGTGAAAGAGATGGTCCTCCATCATCGAACGAAGCTCATTCTTCAGCCACTCGTTGACCGGTGCAGCGAAGCCCATCTTCTTACGATAGATGTGCTCGTTTGGCAGGATGCCTTCTGCTGCTTTCTTCAGAATGTTCTTGGGCACAAAGTCCGGCCCCATCTTGATCAGCGGCGGCAAGCGGAAGGCAAACTCGACGAGTCGGTGATCGAGGAACGGCACGCGCGCTTCGATGCTGGTTGCCATCGACACTTTATCCACGCGCATCAGCAGTAGCTCAGGCAAGCGTTGCTTCAGCTCGAGATACATCATGCGTCTGGTGTATTGCGATGCCGGCATGCGGTCCGCAACTTCGCGATGCCATTCTTCGGCAAACTTGTATGACGATTGTGCTTCTTCCTCGTAGTGCTTGTAGAGTTCGCGCTTATGCTCTTCCGTGAATGCAAGCGCACCACCCCAGAACAATTCTTCACCCTCGCTGAAGCGACGGAGATATTCTTTGACAAGCGGATTGCGTACGACGCCCGAGCCAGCGAGATACGCGGCCTTCTTCATAAACTTCGGCGAGAGTTTGCCGAGCGGCTTCCAGTATTTGTCGTAGAGCTTGATATCGCGGACGAGCCACGGATAGCCAGCGAATTCTTCATCACTCCCCTCGCCTACCTGAACGACGATCGTACCGTTGTCCCTAGCGAGTTTCGAGACGAAGTAAAGCGGTATCGTGACAGGGTCGCCATTCGGTTCATCCTCATGATACGCAAGTGACGCGATCATTCGCTCTGCATCGCCCGCATCGATCAAGACCTCATGATGATTCGTCTTGAACTTCTCTGCGATCGTGCGAGCATACGACATCTCGTTGTACTGCTCGAGATCCTTGAAGCCAACGGAGAACGTCTCAACCGGTCGATCCATCAACTCCGCCATCAATGCAACGTTCAGGCTTGAATCGATACCGCCTGAGAGGAACACACCGAATGGCACATCGGCCATCATGCGGTCCTTGATCGACTGCCTGAGCAAGCGGCGGATCTCGGTGATCGCTTCTTCTTCGGTGATGTTGTCGAGCGGCTCGCCTGCATCGAGTACCGTCCACCACTGTCGCTTTTCGATCTCTCCGTTGGTTCTGATGCGCAGCGTGTGTCCTGCTTCGAGCTTGTGTACGCCCTCGAACATTGTATCCGGCGCAGGCGGCATCATCAGCGAGAGATAATGCGGCAGTGCCTG
This sequence comes from Kapaibacterium sp. (SeqCode), assembly GCA_046590195.1. Taxonomy (GTDB): domain Bacteria; phylum Bacteroidota; class Ignavibacteria; order Palsa-1295; family Palsa-1295; genus JBKJTP01. Next base: position 9,841 of record JBKJTP010000307.1, read on the forward strand.
CTCATTCAATCGCGCTTCGATGGCGGGATGCTGCAGGATCGCTTTGATCTCCGAGCCCCAGATGAAGCGGCCATTCAGATTCGCGTAATACAACGGCTTGATGCCGATCCGATCACGTGCGAAGAAGATCTCCTTTCGCTCTTCATCCCAGATCGCGATCGCGAACATGCCGTAGAATTTCTTCAGGCATTCTTCGCCCCACTCTTGATAAGCGTACAGTATCGTCTCGGTGTCAGAGTGTCCGCGATACGTGTAGCCCTTTGCTTCGAGTTCGCGGCGAATAAGCGCGTGGTTGTATATCTCGCCATTGAACGTCAGCGTGTAGCGTCCATCGCTGGTCGACATCGGCTGGTGCCCTGCGGGAGAGAGATCGACGATGGAGAGCCTCCTGAACGTCAGTCCGCAACGGCCATCGCGCGAGATGAGGAAGCCCGAGTCATCCGGCCCGCGATGCACGATCGCGTCCGACATCTTCGTCAGCAGCTCCTCCGTGACCTCCGGCCGTTCGTGAAACGCGTAATCAAATACTCCGGCAATGCCGCACATCCAGTATTCCCCCTGTTGGTTAGTGACTTGAACTTCCCGCCGAGCGGCTTGTCGCGGCTCCAGAAACGCGGCAATTCGGCGATTTGTCGCAAGATACGGCTTGTGCAGGGATTTGATTCTCGGCTTCTGCAACGTGCAAGTCGTTAAGGGGCTGCAAAGCGCATATCCCAACCAACGCCAAGGGCCATTACCGGTGAGTCATCTCCAATGTATTTTCTCTGAATTGGTGGGCGAGCTTCAAGAAATCCGCATATTTGCACTCACCACTTACCCACCCTGTTCCGCCTCACATATATTCCATACCATGAATTCCCCCAGACGATTGTATATTGCGCTAGTTTGTGCGCTCACGTTAGCTCTTGGCGCATCGAGCGGCCTCACTCAAACGATCACTCACGGGCCTGTCGCTGGTGGCGTTAAGTCCGATGGTGCCCGATTCGTCGTACGCACAACTGAACCCGCTGCTGTCTTCATTGAGCTTTCTCCAACTGACGACTTCAATCCGCTCTTTCTCGCTACCACTAACATTGTCACGACAAGCAGCGACAACGATCATTTTGCGATCCTTGACGCCACCGGTCTCGTGCCGGACACACGTTTTTACTATCGAGCTCGTGTAAATGGAGTGATATCTTCCGCGAACCCGACCGTCACAAAGACGCAGCACTTCACCACATTCCCTGCACCCGGCAGCGTCAGCGCCTCAGGTCCATTTGTGTTCAACTTCGGTTCATGCCAGCGTGCCGGTTGGGATCCGAGTTCGAACAAAGGCCACATCTATCAGCGCATCGCGCGCGATAATGCTCGCCTCTTCATTCAGGTTGGTGATTGGGGTTATCCCGATACCACCGAGCAAAAGACTCCAGGCGATTACTTCAACATGGAGATGGGTAGAGTCCAGCAGAGCTATCGCTCGAAGTATCAGACCGGTTATCCGATGGATAGCCTGTTCGTGACGACGCCGATCGCGTACATGTACGATGATCATGATTACGCAGCAGACAATTCTGATATGATGGCGCCATCGAAGATCAATTCGATCCGCGGTTATCAGGCGATGTTCCCGGGGTATCCTGTTGCTAATGCTGACAACGGCAATTGGCACAAGTTCACAGCGGGCAATGCAGAGTTCTTTATTCTTGATACACGTGCGCAACGCGTGCCGAATCTTTCGAACTTCGAGCAGGTTGGCGGAAAGTTTGTTTTCAATCCGTCTGCAACGAGCTCCATGCTTCAAGGAGATCTCGCGATCACAGGTGAGAAGCAGATGGATTGGTTGATCGCAAATTTGAAGTCCTCGACCGCCACGTGGAAGTTCGTCATCTCAGGCACCGCCTTCAATCCTGCACAACGTGGAGTTGTCGAGCTCGCGCTTGCTTTGCAGGGCACATCGTTCGATCCTGTTACCTTGCCCGATGGCACGAAGCTGCCAGCGGGCTACGTCGCGATAAACTTCGCTGATACTTGGGCTGGCTTCCCCAATGATGTTGCGCGGTTGGTCAAGACAGCTCACGATGACGCGATCAAGAATGTGATCTTCCTCACTGGCGATTCTCATAACGGCGCGATCGATGACGGCACCCATTCTTTCTTCCCTGAGATCATGGCAGGAGGTCTTGACATCGGCAACTCGCGCACTGTTGCAATCGAAGATCTCTATACTGTCGCTGCATGGCAACACGGACAGACTGCTGCCGCAAACAATATTGAGAATGCATACGGCCGTGTGAAGATCTATGGCGAAGATTCATGCCGCCTTGAATTGGTCAGCGAAAGCGGGGCATTGATAGGAGCTTACACACAGATGCCAGGACACGTTGCGGCATCGGTTGGAATGATGCTCGCACCGGGCGGTATCGACTTTGGCGCTGCCACTGTTGCTGCGCCTTCCTACGGCGGCGTAATTGTGATCAACACCGGTGGTGATACCCTTCACATTACGAATGTACAAGCAACGGATCCGCAGTTCACACCACTCTTGAATTCGCTGACGATCCCTCCGGGCAAGACCTCGCAGCTCCCTGTGCAGTTTGTACCGACTTCCGCAGGTCAGCATCAGGCAGGTCTGCTCATCACATCAAATGTACCTGGAGGTATGACGGTTGGCGGACTCGTTGGCACTGCAACACCTTCCGGTGTTGAGGATCAGTCAATCAGCGAGGGTGTGATGCTCTATCCAAACTATCCGAACCCAGTCGGTGTGAATGGCAAGACCATGCTCATGTTCAGAGTCAAGGAGAACGGCCATGTTCGTCTTACGATCGTAGATGCTAGCGGCTCGGTCATACGTACGGTCGTTAACGGATCACGATTGCCTGGAACACACTTCGAAGAAGTCTCGCTGGCGACGCTTCCCAATGGCAATTACTTCATTCGCCTCGAAACTTCTGGTGTTGTGAAAATGATGAAACTGACACTGTCACGTTGATCCATTGACCATAGTGAACCCGAAAACGCCCCTGCATCACAGGGGCGTTTTTAATTTGTCACTGAACATGACTCGCAACAATAAAAGCCCCGCTTGTGGCGGGGCTTTGAAGTCGTATCAATTTTGAGGATGGTCTCTGATTAGTTTATCCGAGATAATTACGGAGCGGCATGGACTTCGCCGCGTGGCGGAGGCGGCGGACTGCTTTCTCCTTTATCTGGCGGACGCGCTCGCGTGTGAGCTGGAATTTCTCACCGATCTCTTCGAGTGTGAGCGTCGGGACTTCGTTGAGTCCGTAATAGAGCTCGATGACTTCGCGCTCGCGCTGGGATAGCGATGTCAGTGCGCGGTTGACCTCAAGACGGAGCGACTCGTTCATGAGTACGTTATCCGGCGGAAGCTGCGTCGCATCACTGAGCACGTCGAGCAGACGATTATCTTCACCTTGCGCGAACGGTGCATCGACGGAGAGATGTCGTCCGGAGATCTTGAGTGTCTCGGAGACCTCTGCTGTCGACATATCGAGCTTCTCTGCAAGCTCATGAGCGGAAGGTTCACGCTCGAACTCCTGCTCGAGCTGCGAGAACTTCTTACCGATCTTGTTCAGTGCGCCAACGCGGTTAAGCGGAAGGCGTACGATACGTGATTGCTCTGCAAGAGCCTGGAGGATCGACTGACGGATCCACCATACCGCGTAAGAGATGAACTTGAAGCCGCGTGTCTCGTCGAAGCGTCTTGCAGCCTTGATGAGGCCCAGGTTGCCTTCATTGATCAAGTCGCCTAGTGACAGTCCCTGATTTTGGTACTGCTTAGCGACCGATACAACAAAGCGCAGGTTGGCCTTTACCAGGATCTCCAGTGCTCGCTGAGATTCACGTGCGTTCTCCGGGCGATCGTCCTTGATCCGTTTTGCCAGATCAATTTCCATCTCGGAGTTCAACAGGTCCACCTTGCCGATCTCCTGGAGGTACATATCCAGAGACTGGCTTTCACGGTTCGTGTACTGTTTCGAAATGCGCATGCGTATGTATTAGTGTAGTGCTGCTCAACAAGGGTCTCTTCATGACCAACGAACACACGCTAATATGTTCGTCTCACGACCCGACCTACATCATCACGATCATCGTGAAGAACTTGCTGAAGTCAGCGAAGAAAAAAACATTCTTACCAAACCTTCGATAGATATCTCCTATGTTGGGTGCTTGTTCGCGGCTTATGCCACCGCTTGTTTGCTTAGGTTATGCGAAAGTAACTATTACTCCGCTTCACCTATTCCCGGGTTAATTAAAATATTATCTGAACGATTTCTCTATTGTATCCTCGACAGAACGTGACGCAATACTTGTTGCAACGTCTCTTATTACGGGCACGTCATGCCATACTGGCACTGTGTGCGCGCTTGTGTAGAGATCATGTTTGTTCTGTGTAAGAATAGAAAGTTTGCTTTGCTTAGCCATGCCGATGACGAACGCATCGCGCATGCTGAGCCGGACTCCGTGATCGCGCTCGATCGCTTGTGCGAGAGCTGCGAACGGTACGGCGTTGCGTGAGTTGAATCCGAGTACGCGAACAAGTGTGAGCGCTGAGTAGATGTGCTGCTGTTCCTCTTCATTGCGGGCTGCATGAAGAAGTTCGTATGCGTTGAGCATCGTGGTGTAGCAGGTTGCACTGCGAAGCGCACGAAGCAATCGCGGCTCGGGATCATGTGCTGTTGAGACCAGGAATTCTCCAAGGATATCTGTCTCAATTAATACTTGTTGTTCGGGACCGGATGACACGCTAGACGTTGACGGAGTACTCAATCGCTTTACTCCGAGGACAAGAGTCGCTTCAAAAACTCATCACCTTCGGGAATGGCCCCTTGCGTCCTGAGCCCCATCGCGACCACCGCTTTTGGTAGCTGCTGGACCTCACTCACCTGCTCGATATCCGAGCGATCGTGCTGTGGACGGGCGTCCCAAAGTAACAGTCGAACCGGCTGGCCATCCTCAAGCTGAAAGTCCGCCGTGGCGGGATCGTCCCTGAACGCGCCTACTCGCTCGAAAGAATCTTCCTTTATGTCTATGGAGATCTGAGTGCCGTTCTTGCGAATTATGCCCTCAGTCTCTAACGGATCGGCCATATACCTGCTCCTGTGCCAAGCTCTGCTATAAAAAAGCCATGTGAACTTGATGCACCATTAACCCGAGATAATTGAGCAGCGGTTCCGATTGTATTTGGATTTGACAGAAAAATGTTGTATATTCCCGGGAATGACCTTGGCGGCTCCAATCACCGCTCCTTGCGATAGAGAAGAATGTCATCGTTGTAGCCTAGCCTGATCTGTACCAATCCAGAATGCACGCGTCTGCCATTTGTCAGTAGTTGCGTACCATTCGTGGGAATGATGCGGAGATCCACCATGAATCCCCCGGATCTTGCCCCTAGACCGAATGCAACCTTCAAGTGATTTCGGGATCCTAGAAATACGTTAGGGTCATCATCAATGCCATTCCTATAGTACGTGATGCGATGGTATGCGGGCTGCAGATTCAGAAAGAAGCCATCGCTAGGGAAAAAGCTAATGAGTGGTCCGATGAGCGTTGAATTCATGTTCACGATATCTTGAGGATCAACTCCGTCCGATGTTGCTGCCGCGCTGACGTCGAAACCTACTACAAATCGCTTCCAAAGCTTCAATCCAAATGATACTGAGGCTGAGTTGAACATCTGCGGCGGGTAAAATACTGGGAAGGCCATTCCAAGCGATGCTGAGATCACGCCCATGACCGAGTCATAGACCGGTCGTTCAATCCTCAACCCGCCTGGCGTCCGCTCGAAGTAGAGATGCTGATCCCCGAAACGATAAGCAGCGCGAGTGTGGTAGTCGACAAGAAATCCCAGCTCCCAGTTTAAATAGTTTGGAATAAGCCAATTGTAATTCAGACTAGGGACGAGGTACAAAGTAGTAGTCTTGACCGGGTGCTGTATCTCGAGGTTATACATGTCAGCGCGTTTATCAAGCTCAACGCTGTTTACCAGGCCTGCATCGGTGATCTCGTACGTGGATGGAATGACGGTATCAGCATCCTTATCGCGAAACGTAAGCGGAACGTCGGAGCCGTAGACTCTTACCTCATCCGTATAGCCCGCAAGCAGGGTTGCACAGCTCGAAAGAGATGCGATCAGGGCTACACAAGCTATCGCGCGAGATAGCTTCACAGTCTGTTGAGGTCTGAGTAACTTGGCTTCATTCTCCTTGACGACACATCGATTGCGCCCATCCTTCGACGGAAGGCAAAACAACACAACACTATTTCTTCATGAGGATCGACATTACTCTTGAAGCTTGAGGAAAAAGTGAAGGGTACACTTCTTGTCTAAGGATTGGATCGTCATATTTAATACTTTCGCCATGGTAAGCGACGACATAAATCGAGTCCTTCTTATTCAAATTCGCAAAATCATACTCGCGCACGTCGACAGAAACTACTCCACCAACAGGTGCCCAAGCCGACTCAACGTGTTGATAGTTGGTGCTGCTAACATCCGGCGAATTACTAAAGAAGAATACAGCGTAATCTGCATCATACGGGCTTGGGCATAGTGTGTGGGCATATGCTGAGAGTCTGCCGGGTTCATCTTCCCTAAAGGCATCAAGTTCAACAGGACACGTTGGGACCAAAACGATCCACTCATCACGCGCTTCAACGATCCCCCCTCCAATGAAGAGTACTCCATAACGTTTTATGGTACTATAGCCAGGTCTCGTGTAGACAACCGTGTAATTGCGGGTTGGTAGATCCTTGATCTGCCAACGGCCTCGACGGTCGGTGATCGCTGAGAACGATGTCCCTTCGAGCGTGACAGTGATCCCGGAATGGTCATGAAACAGGGAATCCAATTCGCTGTATTTTACGACCCCTTGAAGAGAGCCGGTCAAACCCGTACCATTATCCTTGTTGACGGGATCAGAATTACTTGAAGTGCCACTTTCGCATGCACTCAGTAGAAGGAGTAAAACAAGAGGCGCTAGGATCTTACCCATTGTATTTGTCACGACTGCAATTTAGCTTCATTCTCCTTTACGACAAGATCCGCATAGAATACATCCCACACCAGCAACTCCATCGTGCCGATGTCATTCATGGGATAGGTCTCCATGATCGCGAGTGCTTCTTCGGCTGAGCTGACATTCAGGATCGTCAGGCCGCCATCGCCAACTTCATATCCCCCTCCGCCGCATGCAACGAGCAGACCTTTCGCATGTAGCTCGCGGAGCCAGGTCATGAGCGCAGGGATGCGCGCCTGGAAAGCGTCAGGATCCTCTTTACCCTTCCAGATCAATGCGTATTGTGTTTTCATCCTTTATTCAAATCGCCACTTGAATGCAAGCGTTCGGTCGCGATCGAGATTGTGACCGCTATAGACTGCGCGCTGTGTCAGTGGATCCTGCCAACCACTGCCAGATGTATTGAATGCTGCGACGTAGATCGAGTCGTTCAGATCGAGATACCGCTCGAGTTGCTGCTTCGGTACAAAGATCGCTGCCGTGCCGCGCGGTTGAGGCGATTGACCCATCATGGCAAACTCATGCTTATCCAGGTCGGGGCCGATGTCACGCGAGTTCGAAAAGACAAAGAGAATATACTCGTTGATGAAGCCGACATTTGAATCTCGATCCGAGCAAGTCGCGTGAGCATACGCCTCAAGATAACTCGTATCGATCTGTCTGACATCGTCGAAGATGCTCCCACATTTTGGGATCGATAGCAGATTCGCGTTCTGCACGCGCACGACAGAGCCTCCAATGAATGAGATCATCGGCAGCTTCATTACTCCGTAGTCTTCTTTATCGTAACGGATCGTGTATGTCCGCGTCGGGACGTCATCAAACCGGAACTCGCCAAACTTGTCGGTGAGCGTGCTCAACCCGATCTCCTCAAGTGCCACCTTGATGCCGCTGTGATCAAGCACCGGTTCGGTCGGCTTATACAGCATGACGTTTCCTACCATTGTGCCGGTTGGCAATTGCTCCGTGTTTGTGATCGTCTCTGTACAACCGGAGCTTAGGATCAGTAGAAAGAGAATCAGGCAAAGGCTACTCTTGCGGATCATTGATCGAGGTATTTATGACTGGCGCGTCTTCAGATAGAAACACCCGACCCTATAGAAAGTCACAAGGCCGCAGGAAGTTACAGCTTAATCTTTAGAGGGGGTGCGATTTGCGAAATCATAAAGGAGCTCAGGATATGTCTGATCCCCGATCTCGACCGAGTCTTCACCGATGAGCAGAGCGCCGCGAGACTCGTAGAATCCGATGGCAGGCGCATTGCCCTTCAGGACTCGAATGAGCAAGCTCCCGTGCCCCTTCGTTCGCAGCCAATCGGCGCTTGCCTGAAAAAGCATGCTTCCAACACCCTGGCCTTGCACATCGCTGCTCACATAAAGCGCGTACATCTCCGATGTTTGCGGCCATGCGTCTGGTGTTCTGGCCCCGACGATCGCGAATCCCACGATGACACTATCGTACTCTGCGACGAGGCGATGCGTGCTGGTTGATGCGGAGTTTACACCTTGCATCCATTGCGCTGCTTTAGCTTCGTATGATAGCTGCTCCAGGTAGTCGGCCGATATGAGGCTCTTGTAGGCAGTGCGCCACGTATCGACGTGCATCTTTGCGAGCGCTGGCACGTCTTGGATCGTGGCTGGTCTTAGATGGATTGTGGATGCCACGATACAACTGTGGAATGACTATTCCGAAGTCGATCGATTGATGTCCGTGGTCAACAAGGATCACATCAACTCCAAGTGCATTGCCGACTTCGAGATCGTGATCGGTGTCGCCGATGATCACGGTATCATCCGCATGAATGTCAGAGGCATGGAGTAGCAGTCGTGCCCGTTCAAGCTTCGAAGCAGCCTGGTCGTCTTCAATTCCAACGACATGGCTAAAGTATTGACGAATGCCGAAAGCATCTACGCTTCGTTCGAGCGTAGCTTGCTTGGTTGCCGATAAAATTGATTGCCGCTTTCCTGAATGATGCAATTGATGCACGATCTCTTTTGCACCAAGTGTCAGCTGGCAGCGGTCAAGACCAGTGTGAAAGCGATGGTTGAACCGTTCGCAAAGACTTGGAAAGATGTCGTCAGAGGTTTCAAAGCCGAGCTTAGCGTAATAGTCCCTGACAGGAAATCCGAAATGTTGCCGGTGATGATCGGTGGTGATCGCAGGCAATCCTTCAGCAGCAAGCAACCAGTTCATCGTGGCCACATTGTGCTCAAGATCATCGAGCAACGTGCCGTTCCAATCCCAGATGATGTGACGCTTATGGGCTAGCTCGGCGAGGAGCGTATACACTAGCTCGTACTAATAAACGATAACGTTATTACCGCCCAACTCCTTCGCGCGTTCGAGTGCGAGTTCTGCGCCTTCGATGAGTTCTTCGGTGGTGCCGTCGCGGCGTGCGCCAGCGACGCCGATGGAGACTGTCACAGAGAAAGAGCGCTTGCCGATCGCGATGACCTCGCTTACGATCATCTTGCGCATCTTCTCGCTCCAGAGATAGCCCTCTTCGTCGCTCATACGCACGAGCAATGCTGCAAAGGCGTGATCGCCGACACGAGCTATGACATCGAACGGACGCGCGCCATAGCGAAGTAATCTCGTGACGCCAAGAATGATCGTGTCGACATCTTCCTGGGAGAAGCGCGCCATGAATTCAGCAGCACCATCGATCTCAAAGATAGCTAGTGTTAGCGGCTCGTCAAACTCCATCGCGCGCGCGAGCTCTTCATTGAGCCGCATCGTGAGGCCGCGCTTGTTGAAGACTCCGGTGAGCAGATCGGTAAGCGCGCGCTCTTCGACAATGTCGGAAAGTGCCGTGATCTCCAGCGCTGCGGCAGCGCTACGTGCGAGATGCTCGAGCGTTTCGACATCGGCATCAGTGAAGCGATTGCGTTCGCTATGCTCGATCGCGAGTACGCCATAATTCTTGTTCGTCGTGCGGATCGGGATCGCGAGAAAGCTGTGCCCGATCGCAGCACTGTTATCTTCGTCGAGTGTGAAGCGGATCGAACTCGGTCCGAGATTATCGACCCGCGAGTGACGACCGGTCGAGAGACACTTACCGATGATGCTCTCGTTCAGCGAGATCGGGCTCTTCGGCAGCACATACGGCTTGGTGTGTTTCGACTGAAGGCTGTTGATCGCCCATGTGCGGCGTGCATCATCGAAAGCAACAGTGGCGAGCCACTCCCAATCAACGATCTCGCTTGCGGCCTCGGTCAAAGCGCGGAGGATCCACTCCGGCGAACGGCGCTGATCTTTCAGCACACGAAGCGAAGAATCGGGACTGACGATCTGATAGAGCTTACGAGCAGCCTCGAGCGTACGAGCAGATGCGAGAAGATCATACTTCTCGATGTAGCTTCGGATCAGGCCGGAGATGAGCTTCGAGTGCGCTGTAAGAAGACGAAGTGTCTCGGCGTTGAAGCACTCCTCCTCCAGCGAATCGACCGTGATCACACCTACGATGCCATCGCCGAAGATGACGGGCATTGCGGCGAAAGAGGCGATGCCGATCGGCTCGACATAATACGGGATAAGATCTGCCTCGGCTTGTGGCGCGATGAGCGAATGAAGCTCTGGCTTCTTCTTCGTCACGACCATGCTGACCGCGTCGTACTCGATGGGGAATTTCTTCTCCTTCGTGAGGTACATGTGCGCGGTATCATCGAGCGCCCCGCACTCGAGCACCAGTTGCTGCTTGCGGTTATTGACCCAGAAGAACAGCGCACTCATGGCGCCGACCTGCTCTCGCAAAATATCGAGTTGCTCAGCCAGCAGCGTGACGAAGTCGGCACGCGGATCGCGAGGCTCGCTGGCGCGGCGCGGGAAGCTATCGAATCCAGAGAGCACATCGAGATAACTCTTGAGTGCTGGGTCAATGCTTGGCTCGTCCTTGAACGGCGACTGATACGCGATCTGCGCAGGAGCAATCATCTCGACATTCGCAGCATGGGGCTGCGGCGCCGATGCGGTTGCTACCGGAGCATATGCTTCCTCTTCGACTTCATCGGCATCGGGATGCGCTGCGATGTGGTGCCCACCATCCTCGAAGAACTCACCATCGCCGTCGGCTTCGTATTCTTCCTCTTCTCCTTGCTCCTCGTCTTGGTCATCCTCCTCCGCTACAGGCTGAGCCAATGCTTCATCAGGATTTGCTTCCTGCTCTTCCTCCTCAAGCTCTTCGTACTCTTCTGTGTCGTCGTCAACTTCGTCAGAGTCAGCTTCGTCAGCGTCGGCTTCGTCAGCGTCTACTTCTTCATAATCCGACTCTGCATCGTACTGCTCGTCGACAGGCTCCAGTTCTTCAACTTCATTTTGATCCTCAATGGTCTCGTCCCCGATCTGCTCGTTGAACTGCGAGATCAGCTCTTCGTCGATCGAGGCGGTGAGATCGTCGTTGACAAAATGCGCCTGACGCTGGAAGTCGGCAGCTGGAAGATCGTTGAGTTCGACGGTGCGCTGTTGTCCGGTCGCGTCCGGATTGCGGAATGTCAGCGTAGAAGACGAGGACTCATCCTGTTTCTTGTTGACTCGGACGATCAGCTTCTCGTGCTCAGCGAAATAGGGTTGCGCGGTTACGTCGGCCTCAGGGTGCTCTTCCTCAGGTTCGATAGATGCGGGCTTGCCGCCGAAGAGAAACGATGTGAATTTGTTACGGCCGCCGATCATGTCGTCGCTCAGCTTACGGAGTCGTGGGGTGGCAAACTTGAGAAATCCTGATTTCTGCTCTTCTTCTCTTTGAATCCGCTCATTCCAAACGCGCTTTTCTTCCTCGACCTGCTGCTGCTGCTGCGTACGCTGGATCTGGAAATCATCGAACGTCACACGCTTTGGCATCTGGTCCTGAGCCGAGTTCTGCGTTGACGCCTTCTGAGCCGGCGATTGCTGCGTCGGGGCTTGCTGCGTCGGAGCTTTTGCAGCGCCACGCGATTCTCGTCGCCCATTGCGCGAGTTATCATTCATGTGCATGAAATTCTCTTGAGGCTCCGTTGGGTCGGCCATCTGCCAGAACAGTTAGCATCAGGGACAGTTATGACTCGTAGATCAGTCGACACGATCCGGAGTCGGAGAACATAAGATCAAGAAGAGAACGAGCAGTCTGAGATCGACTCAGAACACTTACCACTATCGTTCATTAAGACGGCAAGAGTCTTCCATCTTCGAACGAAATTCAGTAGTTGCGGATGTAATTCAGGATAAGAATCCAACCGTTGGGCATTCCAATTCATTCTGCTCCTGTGCGAGCAATCTTGCGATTCTGCGATAGCGAACGCTAGTTTGGGAGCATCTCGACGATGAGATTCTCGACCGAGTTGTTCGTCGTCCGGTAATAACGTCCAGGCTGCTGCTTCGACTCGAGCACGAAGACGTAGCCGCGCTGATCATTGAGTGTGCGGTGGATCACCTGCCCTGTCCTGTCCTCGACTCTCGTTACGCCCTTATTAACAGCCTTAAAGCTCTTCAGGCTCGCTTTCGCCTGGCCTTCCTCGATCACCATTTTCTTTGGAGTCGTAACCGTACTTGCTTCAAGGATCGCTACAACCTTACCAGCACGCTCCTCAAATCCGCGGACCTGCTCGCTCGAATTGATCGTGACTGGGAAGTTGATCTCCTGCGTGACGGGGATGTTCTGATCGAACGACTCTTTCCAGATAGAATCCTTCCCGATCGGGCGCAATGGGAGGAACACCAACAACCTGACGATCGACTGATTCACGACAGCCTGCACCTGCTGCGCACGGAATGCCTTCACTCGATCGTTCCGAAGCGAATCGGGCATCGCCTTCATCAACTCGGCGGTGATCTCCTCGACACCGGTGATGCTCCGAGGGTCGCCATGATTTGAGACCTTGGTCATGAGCTCTTTACCAATGATCGCTGTGAAATGCGAGAAGCGAAGATCGCTCTTCTGCGAAGCGTTTGTGCTTGAATAGATGATATGGCTCGTGTCAGCTCGTTGATCGATCTTTGCCGACTCGATCCAAAAGGAAATGTCGACTGTGCTGTCAGGATTGATCGCGCGAATGGTCTGCTTGACAACAAACTCTGCCTGGCTGCGGCCGCTCTGTTTGCCTGATGGCCCACCGAGCAATGAGTCCTCCGTCTCCATGTTCACTGTTGAGAGCACATTCACCCGATAACGGCGCGTCTCACCGACGTTCGGTCGGAAATAGATGACGTGCGCAGAGTCGATAGCAACAACTTTAGCAGGCTGCGTCGTATCGATCGCCATTGGTGCCTGACCTGTGGAGTCCTTCCCTGCCAACGCCACTTCGTCGCCTTTGCCGCATGATGTGAGAGATAGGCAAGACGCCAGAATGAAAAGAGCGAGCCGTTGTGGGTATGACATGCAGAAAATGGAACCGTGGAATTGTGCGAACCGTGGATTGGTGCTGATAACGACGAGGAATGTGTGCCGTCCGAACTCCTGCAAAAATACGGCGCAAACAGAGCTTACCAGCAAACTTAGGGAATTTGAAACTGTGCAACAAAAAAGGCTGATCTCTCAGCCCCGTCAAAAAAACTTTGTTGCTCGCTCTAGTTGGATTCGATCGTCGAGCCTGGTATCTCTACCTCGATAGCGTCATCTGGCTTGACGAGTTCAGGGGCCTTAAGAACTCCGCGATGCTGCTCGGTCTCGTTGATCTTGATGTTCGCACCACGCAGCAGTTCGATCTCTGTGCGACGGACTGTGACATTCCTGATCGCCTTGTACGGTATCACTTCAGGATCGATGTTGAGATCGACCTTTGACGAATCGGAGAACTGGCCCCAGACAAGCTTGCCCTTCTTGACGAGAAACTTGCCCTTGCCTTCGCCACCAAAATTTGTCAGCACGATCGGGATCGCAACGCCTTCGAGATACTCGATACGCTCTGGCGGATTCGAATACTTCGCAGTTACGAAGATCGAATCGCCCTTGCGTGTGCTCTTGATCGCACGGATGACCGGGATCTCGGTCACGGTTGAATTCGCCGTATAGTTAGACTGGTCAAGCGCTGCGAGACCACCAAAGCCTTGCTCTAAAAGCTGTCCCATACGAAGCGTGTCGGAAAGCGCCAGGATCGCGCGGACCATATCGTACTCGAAGCCTTTGCCGTTCGCAGCAGTCTGGAAATCAGCGAGGTTGTCGAAGTTGCGGATCATGCCGTCTGCACCCACTGTGAAGCGAAGCGTGTGTCCGAGGAATTGTGCGCGAGGGTACGCCTTGATGTCGCGAAATTTCTGCCGAAGATCGGTATCGTAGGATGAGTTGAAGTTAAAGTACTCCTCGCGGCCCGGGCCCTCACCGATGAAGGTCACAGTCTTGAAGGAGTCCAGCGTTATGGCGATGCTGGCAGAGCCATCGGCATTCACCTTCTCGATGTTCTCCGTGAAAGAGTAATCGAACACACGAATGCTCGGCTCAATGAACTCGTCATCGACCTGCGGCTGATAAAGCGTTAGCTTCAGTTCTTCAACAATGTTCAATCGGTTTTGCTCGCCAGCTTTGAACTTCAAGCGAAGCGGCTCCTGCGCCTGCGCATTCATCGCAAGCGACACCACCATCAGAAATGCAATTCGTATCAACTTCATATTCATACTTTATCCAACCCTTCTTCTTTTCTCTCTAACACCTTCAACTTGTAGATCATGAAGGCCGCGATGGACATACCATCCCATAGCTCGCCACTTGCGATCAGCGACTCGATCTCGGTGACAGAACGCTCATGCTCTTCAAACTCCTCGCTTCCTTCGGGCCTTGCGCCAAGCTTCTTCAGTTTGCAAGCGACATACACTTCACAGATCTCGTCGGTCGCACCGTTAAACGGATTGAACCCTCCGAGCAACTCCATCTCCTCTGCCTCGAACCCGCCTTCCTCGAGCAATTCTTCTCTTGCTGATTCGAGAGAACTTGCGCCAGGTTTCACGCCGCCACCAATAAACTCCATGCTCTCGCGCTGATTCAGGTAGCGGAATTGCCGTGTCATGAACAGCTTACCGTTCTCGAGTTCTGGTATCACGACCACGCTGCCGTGAGTGTGTACGTAATAATACTCGCCCTCTCTCTCATCTGGGCGCATGTAACGATCATTGCGATACTCCCACCACGGGTTCGCGTGTGCGACCTCAGTGCTTAACTTCTTAAGATGTTTTAGCAAAGTCGAGGAGAGATCATAACACCGTTGAAACGGCCGAAAGTAACGCCATTTTGACCGAGAAGACGAGAATATAGCCGAATTGTTGAGTCGAATGTTCCGCCTCGAAGACGCTGCACCTCTTAGACAGCTAAACCCGCTTTCTGTGCAGCAGCGCGGTTCCTGCGCTTGGTGGGGAGGATCAAAAGATTCGCCATAGTGAAGCACCCATATATGCACAGATCTACAGCCTTCCCGACCAGGCGGGGGAACCCCGCCGCTACAAAAAAAGGGAAGGCTATGCCTTCCCTTTCAAACGAATTGTGGATCAGCTCACGCTAGCTCAGCAAGCTCCTTCTCGGTGAAGAAGAAAGCGATCTCGCGGAGACCGTTCTCGACCGAGTCAGAACCGTGTACGGCGTTCTCGCCCTTGCTTGTTGCATAGAGCTTGCGGATCGTACCGTCGGCTGCTTCAGCAGGATCGGTCGAGCCGATGACGCGGCGCCACTCTGCGATCGCATTCTCCCTCTCGAGAGCGATCGGCACACATGCACCGCTGCCCATGAACTTGACCAGCTCACCGTAGAACGGACGCTCGTTGTGAACCTCATAGAACTTGCCGCCCGACTTCTCGTTGAGCGCGACCATCTTCATACCAAGGATCTTAAACCCTTCCTTCTGGATATGAGCGATGATATTGCCGACATTGTTATTCTTGACGCCATCAGGCTTGATGATACAAAGTGTGCGTTCGATTGCCACGGGATTGAGAAATTAAAAATGAAGAATTGAAAATTAAAAATTGTGTCGAGAACAATTAGAACGGGATGCCTACACCGATCGAAAACTGTGTTTCCTTTGGTAACGGACGGTCAAATATCTCTCGATGCGGTTGTGCTTCGCGTGCTGGTGGTGCCTCTGTCACCCATGTAGGCCATCCGTCCTTTTGCGGATAACGGATGGATGTCGGCTGCACATCTTCGAGTTCGATGTTGAACTTGTCAACGATGCGCTCATTGTTGCGTGATATCGCATGCTGAACGTCCATGATATCAAGCCATTTGAGTACGCCATAGAGGATCAGTCCTCCTACCGCCATGCTTGCATCACGCCAAGTGTTACCAGAGGTAAAGAGTCCTGCGACACCGATGCCGCTAACTGCTAGTGCGCCTGCGCGTATCGACGAATAGATGATACCCTTCGTTGTGTTCTCGACGTACCACTGTCCTGCGACTGGCAGCATCGAGAGCGAAAAACCAAGATCGTAATTGAGCACCTCGAAGCGGTACGCGTGTAGCCGGTAGGTGTAGTTGCCCACGGAATCGCGATAGACAGGATCCCAATAGACGCTGTCGTACTTCGCGCCCTCATAATATGCGGGCACACGTATCTGCTGTCCTTGTGAGACAGAGACGGCGAGCATGAGGGTCAGAATGATGAGCGAGAGTTTTGAATACATGAGTTAGGACGTTGGTCCAGAACCGACTTCCATTTCCTTGCCAGCGTCCCTAAACGCCTTAAAACCGCCGTCAACGCTCGTTACGTTGGTAAATCCCATCTGTTGAAGTGCATCCGCTGCCAGTGCAGAGCGGTAACCTCCACCGCAATATAGCAGCAACGGACGATCGCGCTCTGGCACACACTTCTCGATATCGCGTTCGATCACGCCCTTACCGATGTGGATCGCACCCTTCAGATGTTCCTTCTCCCACTCATGGTCTTCGCGGACGTCGATCAGGAGTGCGTTTGGATCCTGACGCAACATTTCCTCAGCTCCATTGACGTCAACTTCCCTGACGCGAGACTTAGATGCGTTGACGATCTTGATGAATCCTTCGGAGTGTTGCATATAAGTAAGTGTAGCACATGCTTTAGCTTGTGTGTGAAGAATTTATTCACACAAGCTAAAGCATGTGCTACACTTTAAATTATCGACGCTTCCTTGCTGCTGGCTTCGCGGATTTGCGAGCTACAAGCTTCTTTGCGACCGGCTTCTTCGGTGCGGCCTTCTTTGCCACTGGACGAGCTAACGACTTCTTAGTTACTGCCTTCTTAGCTACTGCCTTCTTCGGAGCCGGCTTAGCCACGCGCTTTGCCGCTGGTTTCGCCTTCATTGCAGTCTTTTTAGCAACCGCCTTCTTGGCGGCTGGCTTTGCAGTGCGTGCTGCTGGCTTCTTAGCGACCGCCTTCTTTGAAGTTGCTTTCTTCGCTGTTGCCTTCTTCGCTACTGGATTTGAGTTAGCAGATGACTTTTTCGCCGAGCCATTAGCGCCAACTGCCTTTACTGCGGCCTTGACTATCTGCTTCAGGCCTTGCACGAGTACGCTCTTGCCACGCTTTGGCAGAACGCTCAAGATGGTCTCACCGAGGAGCGCAGGGCTTTCGACCACTGTGATACCTGACTCGCGCATCGTCTTCATCTTCTCGTCAGCGGTACCCTTACCACCAGAGATGATCGCCCCTGCGTGTCCCATGCGTCGGCCTGCTGGCGCGGTGCGCCCAGCGATGAAGCCAACGACAGGCTTAGAGATGTGGTCAGCGATGTAGCGCGCTGCTTCTTCTTCTGCTGTACCACCGATCTCACCGATCATGATGACAGCATCTGTCTCATCGTCATATTCGAACAAGCGGATCGCATCGATAAAGCGAGTGCCAATGATAGGATCGCCACCGATTCCGATCGCGGTCGACTGGCCAAGGCCAGCATCGCCGATCTGCTTTACCGCCTCATAGGTCAGTGTTCCAGAGCGCGAGATGATACCAATGCGGCCCTCTTTGTGGATGAAGCCCGGCATAATGCCTATCTTTGCCTTGCCCGGAGAGATGACGCCTGGGCAGTTCGGTCCGATAAGTCGTGTATTCGAGTGACGAACCTTACCATAGGCATCGATCATGTCCTTCACCGGAATACCCTCAGTGATACAGACGACGAGCGGCAGGTTGCTATCCGTAGCTTCGACGATCGCATCGGCTGCGAATGGTGGCGGTACGAAGATACAGGATGCATTCGCGCCAGTTGAAGCGACAGCCTCTGCAACAGAATTGAAGACCGGACGGCCGAGGTGCATGGTGCCACCTTTGCCCGGCGTGACGCCGCCTACGACGTTCGTGCCGTATTCGATCATCTGCTGGGTATGGTAGGAGCCTTCACTGCCTGTGATGCCCTGTACTATGAGACGCGTATTCTTGTCGACTAATACTGCCATTGAATCAGAATTTTAGCAATCGGTATGGTGAGTTCGCCAGTGAGGTTGAAACTCCCGCTTCAGGGAATGTGCAAACTTCTGCTGTGCGGAATGCTCGAACATCTATGGATGAGGGACGTGCCCCATTTCCTAAACTTCCTGCAAAAATACGAAGGATGAAGCGACAACTTTTAGTACTCGGTTTTCTGGGGCTGCTTTTGGCCGAAAATTCCGCTCAAGCTGGGCCGATCTTTATCACCAGAGGCATCCTGATCCATCCGGTCTACACGCCCTCAGCGGCAGATACCGGTGGTTTCCTTACCCGGACTGCGATCTGGGGCGGCGTTCAGCGCGGGCTCGGCAGCACCGAGGAGCGGTTCGGCTGGCTACTGGACGTCGGGGCGGCCGTCGAGTTGTATCAGTGGCAGAACTCCTCCCTGCTGGCGGTCTCGGGAATGCAACTGAATGCCGATACCCGCAATGATATCTCGTTCAACCCCAGCGGTGTCACCTGGGAAGAACACCTCATGTACGCCACACGCGGTGAGGGCATGAACTGGCAACTTGGCTTCGCCCAGAGGTGCCGACACGATGTGGATAATCTTGACATCAAAGAAGCATCAGGTGAAGCGCAGCAACGGACTTTGATCTATAGCTCTATTAGTGGGAAGTTAGTACCTTCACTTATGAAGATCTCGGATGCGATAGACCTGCGTAGTTGGCATAGTGGCGATCTCTATATGATCAGCCAGGACTATCGATTGCCAAAGTCATTGAGTGCTGCATTGCCGAGTGTAGAGCGACTAGCGTGGAGCGCAAGTGCAAATGCCGAACTTGCTTCAAGCGATCGCAATGCTCTGGGTTTCTACTTCAACATAGCACTTCAACTCAGCGCCTTTGGCGACACGACCGGTGTCATCCGTAAATTCTCCGCGATTGATCGAATGCATCTCGATACGCGCATCGAAACTGGCTTAACCATACCAGGACGTGGTGGCAGTTTCAAGCTGTTCGCAGGATTCGAACAACTCTCAGATGACGGAGCAATGCCAGCTCCTCAATCGAATAACTTCTTCTTCATCGGCTTTAGGATCACAGGACGTGATCTGCTCAACTAAATGTGTCGATGGTATTCACGCAGAGGTTATTGTTAACGCGCTGAGCGGTTCATTCACGGACTTGATTGCTGCCTACATTATTCCTTACAATGTTTCGGCCCGAGTTACGGCGCAACGCTGAATCTCGATCTATTGCGCAGTGGAGGTTACAAGATTCACCTTGGTGTTCAGGTAAGCAGCATACTAGGAAGTGAGATCGGTCCGACCTACGCTAAGGAAAAAGGAATGGCTGGAGAATGGGGTTATTCTTGGTCGGTATTTGGCTTGGTAGGCTTAATGCCTTACTATACTTACACCGATCTCTTTGGCAGAAAGATCAACGAATCGGGAGTGTTGATCAAATTGCCTGCGCGCATGACAGGACCGGATCTTGGCAGCCTGTTCAAGACATGATGATCTCAAGCATTCATCACATCTTCTAATCGCTTCGCCATCGATTCGATCTGCTCGGCGACGCGCTCATTTTCGCGGCGCTCGTTTTCGGATGCCTGTGCCTCTTGTTCTGCGAAGTTGAGCGCGGTCAATACTGCTAATGTGGTCGTTGACTGCGAAGGCAGTTTGCTTTGAAGCTCTTTCAATTGCGCGTCAACATCTGTCGCGAGATCGCGCGTCAGCTGTTCATCGTTCGAGCGGAGCGGGTACTCTGTGCCGAGTATCGTGACCTTAACTGTTTGTGCCATTATGCTGTCGCCTCCACTTGCTTCTTTGCCTTCTTGACTTCACCACCGCTGGCTTCACCGTTCTCTGAGACTGTCATCTGTCGCTCGATATCATCGATACGATTGACAAGCTTATCGAGCTCCTTCTCAGCCTTGCGTTGATCATCGGGAGTTAGCTTTACAGCCCATTGCGAGTCATCGCGCTCGCGGGTATAGAGCTGCTCCCGTATCTCGTCTCGTTCTTGGCCCGCACGCGTCACACGCTCCTCCAGAGTCGTGATGTAGACTCTCAGTTCTTCAACCTCTGAATTACGCAGCGACACAGATGAATCCGTTTCGTTCAGCCTGTGTGACACGCCGCTTAGCTCGGTCTCTAATCGCTCGATCGTCTGAAGTTGGTCACGAAGGATCGCCTCCTGTTCATCACGCTTGGCGTGCATGGAGTCGATCTCAGCTTGCTGACTCTTAAGGTCCTCCTGTAAGCTCTCATAGAGCTTCTCGTTGTGCTTGGCGTTAGCGCGGTCATCATCTACCTGGCGCTGCAGGTCACGGAATTTCTTTTCGAATTCATTTCGCTCTTCGCGCAGGAGCTCCAGATGCTCGATGGCATCATGGGCAAGCCGTTCGAATTTCTCGATCGAGCGTGCGAGCCGGTCGCGGCTCTTGTTGAGCGAGGTTTGGCGAGAACTACTTAGCATGTTCCGGGATCTAGGTTAGCCTCTTCCGAAAGATCAAGGCGACAACAGGTAAGACACTACAATACTACTAAGACCGAAGCTTCGCATTCAGTTCTTTTTGCAACCCTTCTACCACATTATTCATCATGGTGTCGATCTCCGCTTCTTCAAGCGTGCGCTCGGGTGAGCGGAAACGGAAGCGAAGCGCAAGGCTCCTCTCACCCTTCTGCTTCATTTCCGGTGAGCGGAATTCGTCAAAAATGTAGCTCGTCTCCAGCAGATCCTTGTTCACCAGCTTCTGCGCGGTCTGAACGAGCTGCTGCGCCTGGATCGTGTGATCCAGAACGAGCGCGATGTCTCGCTCGACTGCCGGGTACTTCGGGAGCGCTTTCACAGGAGTCGGACTCGCATATTTCTCGCGAGTCGCTGCATAGAGTGCATCATGGTCAAGCAATGCCAGATATGTATCACCACGCAGATCATACTGCTTCGCAAAAGCCAGATTGACCTTGCCGAAGCTACCTAACACGGTGCTGCCATGATTGACAGCCATCGCGACCCCTGTCTCGAAAATGTTGGAGTCTGACATCGGCACAGTCGCAGCGTTATGTAGTCCAAGCCGTTTGAGCAAGTGGCTTACCACTCCGTTCAGTAGATAAATATCGGCCTTGGTATCGCCTGAGTTATATGCGGATTTCTCTTCCTGGACCCCTGCGATCATGATGCCTAGCTGCCAGCCCTCCTTGACCCTGCCAAGCAACTGCGATGTGTCAGCATAAGAAAATGTACTTCCGATCTCGAACATGCGCTGCCCGTGCTGACCGAAGCGCTCATTGCGGCGGGCTGCATCAAGTAGATTGATCGCGAGGCTCGGGCGCATGCGATCCATCTCCACGTTAAGCGGATTGATCACGACGACAGGTTTTATCCCGAAAGCATCTGCCTCTTTGCCAGAGACAAGTGGCGTAGAGAGCGCCTCATTAAATCCAATGGCCAGCAAGCTTGATCGAACAAGCTGATCGAACTCGCGGCGTAACAGTGGTTCGCCCTTCATCGGAAGCGATGTTGGCTCGTGCGCGCTTGTCGGAAGTTCATCGTAGCCGATCACGCGCGCGACCTCTTCGATGGCATCTTCTTCGATCGCGAGATCATGACGATATGACGGAGATTCGAGTATCCACTCGTCAGCGTTTGCACTGTTGATACCGATGCCGAGCTTGTCGAGTACATTGTGCATCTCGATCGCTGGTATCTGCGTGCCCAACAGTGCATTTGCCCGAATCGGACGGAATGCGAATTTCTTGCGGTTGATCTGTTGAGGGTACTCGTCGATCAAACC
>JBKJTP010000102.1:0-40972 GCA_046590195.1 Kapaibacterium sp. (SeqCode)
TGCGCCATTCACGGGATCTCGAATGTAAATAATGCGCCATTACGAACTTGGACCTCTCGGCACTTCACAAGGTATAGACCACATCTTTGTTCCAGCAAGCTAATTCTATGAGATTAAGAATCTAGTGCTTAGGCCACCCGTCAGGATTCGAACATAAAGTTTGCATTGGTTGCGGGACCTGACTTTGGCAAGGGTGAAATGCTGAGTGTTTGAACCGTGGCGCACGCTTGGAGGATTGTGGTGTTGGAAGTCAGAGCAGAATTAATGATCTGGTCCTGACTTAGTGGACAGTGGGAGTGCTCGCGATTGTCAGGTGATGGTTGTTGCTTGATGTTCAAACTGTTCGGGTGATCGATAGTTCAGACTGGAGTGCAGCCTGGTTCTGTTGTAGAAGATCTCGATGTAGTCGAAGACCGATCGTTCTGCTTCCTGCCGCGTCTGATAGTGCTTCGGTGTTTCAGCTTTCAGCGATCGAAAGAACGACTCCATGGGTGCGTTGTCCCAACAGTTGCCCTTGCGGCTCATGCTCTGCTGCAGGCCGTGTGTTGTCAGGATCGAGCGATACTGCTTCGAGGAGTACTGACAGCCTCGATCCGAGTGACAGATCAGTCCAGGTTGCGGCTGCCTGCGAGCAATCGCTTGACGGAGTGCCATGATCGGACCGGTCGCTTCAAGGTCATGCTGCATGCTCAGTCCGATGATCTTGCGTGAGTAGAGATCCATCACGGTCGCGACGTAGAGAAAGCCTTCACCGGTCGGGACATAAGTCATGTCGCAGACCCAGACACGATCGGCCTGATGCACAGTGAACCGTCGATCCAGCACGTTCGGTGTTGCTTTGGCATGATCGGATGTCGTTGTCCTGACAAACGCTTTGTGAGGCTCTACAGTAATGCCGTGATCCTACATGAGCTGACGCACACGATGTCTCGAACACGGATGTCCCTGTTGCTGCAATGCCGCGGTCATCCGGCGGCTGCCATAGACCCTGCGGCTGTGTACATGCACGCTCTTCATCGGTTCGACCAGCGACCAGTTCGCCTGCTGGCGCTTGGCGACCACCTGCTTGAGATACCGGTAATACCCGCTCGGGCTGACGCGCAGCACCTGGCAGAGCACACGTACCGGATACATCCCAGCATAGAACTCGATCAGGCTAAACTTCACTGGTGGTCCCTCGAAAAGATAGCCGTCCCATCATGAGCAATGCCAGGCAGACTCCTATAGAATCTGCTGACCTCGTATTGATCAATAGCAGATCGTCTGATGTGGTTAATGCGATCCTGCTCTCACGTATCACGTATCGAAAGATGATCCAAAACTTGCTTTGGGCAACAGACTATAACGGGATAGCACTACCCCTAGCGGCAGGTGTCGCCATCCCTCTCGGCATTGGAGTCTCTCCTGCCATAGGTGCTGAATTCATGAGCGCATCGACGGTCATTGTCGCTCTAAATGCCCTTTCGCTTAAACGAACCACGTTGATTTGACCCAGAATTTCTTTGCTTGACGCTTTTATTGATAGGAGCCGGATCTCTGTGTGGGAGGCCGTAACGCGGATCTCCTGTTTAGTTGTCACTTGGAACGGTAGTTAGGCATAGCATGTCCTCGCCAGGTGTTATCCGTATCACTTTGTTCTTCGTCTTGTTCACATACCAGATGGCCGGGTCCAAGTTTCCGCCTGGCACGCCTTCGCACACGGTCGATACACCGGAATTTCGCCAGACCTTAATACCAGCGAAAACCTGGGCATTCCTTGACATTCATTCCACCCTCGTTATGGTGTAACAGTTAGTGTTAGCGTCATCCCAAGATCGGGATGAGTGAGCACAGGGCATAAAACGTCATACGTGCCTGGAGCTAAACTGACAACCAGGTCAGCGGATTCTCCTTCTTTTAGATGACGCTCAAGTTCCTTCTCGACACCGTTGCCCTTAATCTTGAAACTATGCATTTTACCACTATTCGAGATTCGGAATGTCGTATTTCCTGCTGGTATTGTTGTCGGCATGTGAATCTTCATCTCGTAGAGCGCTACCTCGACGATTTGACCGTCCGCAGTCTTTATGATACGTTGACCGCTTTGTGCGTTTTGAGAGGTCTTGCATGAGGTCAATGTAAGCGATGTGATTACGAGGATTGCCGAAACAGCAATGGTGGAAAAGCGGATGCGGATGTTCATAGATTTATTGTTTGAACATTCATCAGCAAATATTGCGCCTCACTAGACCGTGTGTACTTATTCCGCTACAGGTCAACCTTCTCCAGCAGTATCGCATACTGCTGGGTTTCTTAACTTAAAATGGATGGATCCCAACGATTTGATGAAGGGAGGAGTCATTCGTCTTCACAACTTGACGGCTGGTAGCCCGATTGCGCTATGTTTCACTGGATCCTGCTATCTAACAATAGTTACAGGCACGCTGATGGTTTTGGTGTCAGATCGAATAGTGAGTCTGTAGATACCAGAAGGAATTGCGAGCATGCTCACGTTCAACAAGTGACTGCCAATTGAATATGAACCCTCGACGATCGTCTTCACATTCCGGCCCAGCGCATCCGTCAAGATTAATCTCACATACTTGTTTGCGAACAGTCCCAGTTGAACGTTCATCGACTCGTTAACAGGATTTGGGAATACGTGAAGCGTTGGCTCATTCGAGAGGCTAGCAGGAGTAGCGTCAACTCCTGCTGTTGGTCCTTCGAGTCCGGATGCTAGAGTTGTAATGCTCTCGGCAGGCAGCGTGAGACGGATCATGCTCTTTCCGTTTGCCGCGAAGGAGGGCAGAGGTGACCATAGGCGACCGGCTGTTGACTGCTCACCTACAACGGAGCCAGCTAGTGAAGTACCATCGATTGCGATCTCAGTTATGCGCTCGCTGGTTGCATTATTGATTATTACGAAGACTAGCCTTCCTTGTGTAGTGTCTCGAAAGGTTGTAATCTGGACAAGCGAGTCGCTGCTACTGGATTCGATACGGACTGCACCACGCGGGATCCAACGTGCATAATGCCCAATAGCGTAACCCATGCCACTGATATAGACTCGATCCGTATCGACCAAGGCGATGCTGCTTGATTCGGTGAAGAAATCGATACCTCGGCCTGCGAAATGCTCTTCATGCGAGCGGCGATCCATCATCGCATTCATTCCATAGTATGCAGAAGCATCTGCATATTTGAACTCATCATGAATATGGATAGCCCGAGCGCGAACATTCTCAAAGGCTTCGAACGAGTAATCGTTATTGCCTGGACCTTCCGATACTTCCACCATCCATATAGGGATGCCATACTGCTTACCAAGATTGCGGAGCTTTTGTCTGTTGGCGAGCTCAGATTGTATTGGGAGTCCACGACCAGATTCCTGCAAGATCCTTCGCACACTGGAGTATGGCGATTCATATGGATACGGGTGATATGAGATCGCACCTACATACTGGCGGGCTTCTACGTCCTCAAGGATAGACTTCGCGACATCATAGGATCGTACAACGGTTTCTTCCCCTGGCACAATCAGTTTGCCTGTACCAAATCCGGCATCCTTAAGTCTCCTTCCAATCCGCTTGACAAGGTCAACGAGTAATTGATTTGTCCCTCCTACGATCTCCCTGTTGCCGCTAGTAGGCTCGTTCCATGGAGCCACCCAGCGCGGCGTGATGCCATAGACATCTCTCCAGCGAAGCATACCGGCAGTAACGAACTCTGCACATTCATCCAGGTAGCGCTCATAGTCTTGTGTGCGGAACGGATCGAGAAAAGCAAGTGAACCCTTTGTAGAAAGCTTATTGGCGAGCGAGAAATTGTCGAATCCGTATGGCGTTGCAAGATCAACTACTTTCTCCTTCATCGCATCCTGTGCAATCCAGCTAAAGCCATCCTGATTGTAGACGAATGGGTCATCGTTATCATTGCGACGCTCATTCCACAGATCGACAGCGTTCGAGGGTGTCTCCATAATGCCGGGCTCTAGCTGTCCCATAGTGAGCTTGACCTGATTGTATAATTTTTCGATAGCGTCGGCTCGTTGTACCGCCGATAAGTAATCGTTGGTACCGTACGCTAGCGACAATGTAGTTGCGCCAAAGCCTTCCATCTGTTGATGGGTCACATCAGTGTTCACGCGGATCGATACAGGAATTGCAGGACTGGGAATGTCCTCCAAATCTCCAGCACCCCATGATTCGAAAACCGGGGCTGGATAGACCGGTGAAAAACCGATTGTGAAACGGAATGCCATGCCAGGCTGACCTACACCTACGATTGCATCGGGCGATGTATCGGTAGCGGTCAACGTAGCGATTCCATTGTGATAACCAGTTATGGTCATACCTTGGATCTCAATCCGCAAAGTATCGCCAGGCAAAGGCATAGCACCCTGCATGGAGGCTAAGATACGAGTTTGGGCAGTTGGAACACCGTCGTACTTGATCTCCCATTGACCACCTCGATCATTCCAATGAAAACCGTATCGAGCCTTATCACTTGCCCTTCTTCTCACGAAGACCTGGGTCAGTATACTATCGGCTTTGTTAGTAGAGATGATGGCTTCACTAAACTGATCCGAGGCAAATACTACATGGTGCCATTCAACAAGCCCGAACAAGGTCGGGCTAGAGGTAAGACCCAAATCGCTATTATTGATGGTGCCAACTCCTGAGCCACCGAAGAGTACGGTCCAATTGGATCCTAGTGTCGGACGTTCGAAGTCGTCAGAAACGTAAGTCTGAGCGCCAAGTCTAGGGGCAAGAATGAGAAGCAGAAGGGCAAGTACAGAGACGGTGCAAGGGTGGTTCATGTTAGTTACTCATATGGTGTTCTACTTAACCAACCGACAGAGGCAAAGTTACACTTGCTCGTACCGATAAAGGAAAGCTAATGCTAAGTGCGGTACAGCCTTCTTGGCTAGCCTTCTTTGCTGGCTTTCTTGGCTGGCTTTCTTGGCTGGCCTTCGTTGTCTTTCCCTCGGCCTATCACAACTCACGCTCTCTCAACCAAGGGGAGGATTGACCTAACTACGCTCCGATTGAATCTAAGGATCATCCCAAATAACATCGCTCTTCATCGTAGTTGTACCACGTACGTAACTCAAGCATAAGGAGCCATGCACCGCCCAAAAAAAAGGCCTGCTAATAGCAGGCCTTAAAGCTTAGAGAAGGTACGTTACCGGCTAACCACAAACCGGTGAAAGCTTGCCTCGTCTTCCGATACTAAGTAGTATATCCCATTTGTTAAGTCGCTAACATCAACCGTTGTTGGCATCGTCGTAAGATCAACATGCTTCATTGTTCGTCCGAGCGCGTCCACAACGCGAACGGTACCGACAAGGCTAGATTGGTCAATGGTAAGAGTTGCATTGGCCGGATTTGGATAAAGACTGGCACTCGTCAGATCACTGCTTAATTCTACTGACAGCGGCTCGCCCGGTGTTATGCGTACCACTTTATTTTTCGTCTTGTTCACATACCAGATGGCTGAGTCAGGTCCAACTTTCACTCCCATAATTCCTGCCTCGCCCGTATTTACAGATCCAAGATACTCTGGAGGATTAACTGTCACATCATAGATCCGAATCACTCCAGTACTGTTTGCGCTCACAATCAAACGACCTTGGAAGTAATCGATTCCGCACAACTTGGTGAGCCCGGAATCTAATGTCTCCACCTTAACTCCCTCTACGAGTGAGTACTCCACCAGCAACTCATTCTGAGTAAACAATTCGTCTGTGACCTCACCAGATCGCGTCTGAACGCGTAGAATGCGATTATTGCCATTATCTACCGCGTAGAGCCAGCCCGTTGACTCATCTAGCACCAGATGACTGGGCAGAGAAGCGACACGCTTCACAGGGACTGCAAATTCCCTTACAATACCATTTGAATGGTCATCCTCACCGTAGCCATGAGGGTCCTGAAAATCGTACCGATAAATTGCTTTGTTGAACCCGTCAAATACCCAATAGACATTTCCTGTGTCGGCTGCGATACCCATTGTGAACGGGCTCTCGTGCAGCATGTCTAAATGACTACCGAGTGGCTCATTTTCGATCCAATTATTCTGATTGATCCTAGCGAAGAGGGCAGTATCGGAATCCCAAAGCGCGGGTCCCATAAAAGTGCTTGTAGTGTTACCTGCGGTATTCCTGATGTCAGCGCTTGTACCGAAATTACCGTTTGCGGCCATTGCAATGCCGCTTGCATTCATCATGAAGTGACCGGCATGAGAGTCATGACGATACTCGGTCCATTGAGTGCTTGTTCCAGCATTATAGACTATCACCACAGTCCCGCCGTTAGCGTCTCCTTTGTTTAAGATCCAAAGTTCTTTTTCTCTTCCAGGCACCCTACAAAAATCGAGGTCCTGAGGTGAAGATACCTTTGCCTTACTGTCTGCGACAACTGTCGCAATGGGAGTGGTGTTAATGTATCTATCGATTGGATTCTGTTGAGCTTGTACAATTGAACAACAACAACAGAAAGCGATGGCTACTAGTGATGATCTCATAGTTTGTGCATTGACTTTCAAGTCTGCGAATATAAGGATAAACCCAGGATCTAGACTTAAATTCGACGGATTCTAGACTTAAATTCGGCGGATTCAGGCCTCCAGATCCATAAAGCACACCTAACCTCCATAACTGGTACTCAAAGTGTCCTGACCAATCAGCCTTGCGTATTCGAGCCACATGTTGCAACGTCGAACCGGGAAGAAAATAGCGAAAGCGCTTAGTATTGCTCTTCTACTCCTCCTTGGAGGAGTTCTCATCAGAGCTGAGTATGACTGGTTTGGATATTTGACGGTTGGAATTGCTGTCGTTTTCCTGTTTGAGTGGAGGCGCAGTGAAGGATCATCCGGTGAGCAGAGGTGGTGATCAACAGGACACTTTAAGCCGGATTTTCGCAGCCCATCTACTAATGCTGGAGGCTGTCTTTCTCTTGGATGCTTGTTATGGGAGACCAGCGTCCGAAATACCTTTTGGTTACACTAGGATCCAACAAGTTTTAGTCGGGTCTGACCAAGTCAACTTCAATGGTTACTGTAACCACTAAGACATTAGCGGCGTCATAGTGCAGATCAAGAGATCAAATGACCAACGAAGAAGTACAAAAGCAGATATTAGCACACCGATCTAAGCTTGTGGCCTATGTCGCGGGTAAGGTTCAGAACGTGGATATTGCAGAAGACATCGTGCAAGAAGGGTTACTCAAAGCTTTGCGGTCAGCGCCTGATCTCAAAGAAGATGAGAAATTGCTCCCGTGGTTTTACCGCATACTCCAAAATGCTATCATTGACGAGTATCGAAAGGAGGGTAGGTTAGCAAAGCGGCAGGAGGCTTATGCCATTGAACACACATCGATAATGACGGATGAGGATAAATCAACCGTTTGTGAGTGCTTCAAGGACCTGATGCCTTCGCTTAAACCCGAGTATGCAGAGGTGCTTGATGCTTTGGACCTCAATGAGGAGGATCCAGATGCGGTTGCAAATCGCCTTGGTGTCACTCGGGGAAATCTCAAAGTGCGAGCGCACCGGGCTCGTCAACAGTTGAGATCGAAGCTTGAGGAGACCTGCCAAATGTGTGCACGACACGGGTGTCTGAACTGTACTTGCATTCGGTAGCCAATGATCTCACTTAACGCATGGATTATACGCATATGGTTACAGAAACAATCAAGATCGGGGGGATGAGTTGCGCAGGTGCTTGCGTGCGCAGCGTTAAACAGGCACTCAACGAAGTCGATGGTGTGAAGATAAACGAAGTTGGACTCGGGTTCGCCAGCGTCACATACGATGAGGAAGCTGATGTTCGAGATCTCACACTTCAAGCGATTAAGCAAGCTGGCTTTAAGCCTGTGTCTTGAATCCTGAGAGGGAGGTCGGGCTCGGCTTCCCTAATTTTTTTTTGCTGTGTCCAATCTGCACCATACCAATGAATCACGCTGATCATAGTCATCACAACCGGCACGATCCTAAACCTCACCATTTGGATATGCCAGGCAAGCCCGAACCGGTTGGGCAGGACCCATTGGATGAGACGCTGGGCACTGATAGCGAGCACAAGCCTCATGTTGATGCTCATGCTCAAGCAGATCACTCGGCGCATGTCCATGATATGCATGCAGGACACAGTTCTGACGAGCATGCAGGACACAGTTCTGATAAGCACGCTGGACATAGTCCCGAGCTTTTCAAGCAAAAATTCTGGACGAGTCTCGCTCTGACAATCCCGATCCTATTCTTTGATCATCACATTCAAGCTGCGATAGGCCTCAGAGGAATCGACTTTCAAGGCTCTGAATTCATAACTCCAGTACTGTCTGTGATCCTTTTCATTTATGGAGGATCAGCATTCCTGCTCAGTGCCCGACACGAGTTAGCGAATCGCCAGCCTGGTATGATGACGCTGATCTCGCTAGCCATCTCGGTTGCGTTCCTGTACAGCGTTGCCGTTAGCTTCGAAATGATAGGAGGGATGCCGCTCTATTGGGAGCTAGCTACTCTGATCGACATCATGCTACTCGGCCACTGGATCGAGATGTCATCGATACAGGGAGCAGGTAAGGCACTGGAACATCTCGCATCTCTTGTGCCGAATACAGCGCACGTTGTTCATGGACAGGCTATTCATAACATGGAAGTGAAAGCTGTGCGTCCTGGGGATCGAGTGCTTGTGCGTCCGGGTGAACAAGTACCACTTGATGGCAAGATCGTGGAAGGTAAATCTAGCTTTAACGAGTCATTTCTTACCGGCGAGTCAAAACCTGTCCAGAAAGTCGAAGGTGATGAGGTACTGGCAGGCTCAGTAAATGGTGAGGGGGCAGTGACATTTGAGGTGTCCAGAACCGGGAGTAACACGACTCTCAATCAGATACAGAGACTGGTTGACGAAGCACAAAAGTCTCGGAGCAAATTCCAGAACCTTGCGGATCGTGCTGCATCGTGGCTGACATATATCGCCGTCGGTTCAGGCCTGATCACGTTGCTTGCATGGCTCATAGGAGGAGCGACGCCGGATTTCGCTATCATCCGAACTGTTGCCGTTCTTGTGATGGCATGTCCGCACGCACTCGGACTAGCGATCCCGCTGGTGATCGTGAACGCCACATCGTTAGCTGCAAGGCATGGAATCCTGGTCCGAAATCGTGAGGCCTTTGAACGCGCACGGGACATTAAGCAAGTAGCGTTTGATAAGACTGGCACGCTAACAGAAGGCGCATTTGGGCTGGTGGATATCAGCACATTAATTGATCGCCACGAGGCTCTTAGGCTCGCAGGTTCCCTGGAGGCGAGATCTGAACATCCGCTGGCTCGGGCGATTGCAGCGTCAGCCATAGAAGTTAAAGCCAATCTTTCAACACCTTCTGATTTCAAAGTCGATGCAGGACGAGGTGTCGAAGGTGAGCTTGAAGGAAGACGCTACTACATTGGCAGTCTAAACTGGCTCCAGGAGCGGAAGATCAAGATTGGAAACGACTCATTGGAGTTTATTCGAGACTCAGAAAGCAAGGGCTACACAACAATAGTACTCTTTGATGACCACTCCGCCTTAGCCACATTTTCGCTTGGTGATAAGATCAAGTCGGACGCCAAGCTCGCAATTCAGACACTACAATCACGAGGCATCGAGCCTGTGATGATCACGGGAGACTCTGAAACGGTAGCTAATAGTGTGGCCAGAGAACTTGGGATAAGATCAGTGCGTGCACGAGTCCTGCCTCAAGACAAAGCAGCAATTGTCAAAGAACTGAGCAAACAAGGAGCCGTTGCCTTTGTCGGAGATGGCGTCAACGATGCCCCGGCCCTTCTAGAGGCCGATCTGGGAGTGGCAATCGGTGCAGGTACCAATGTCGCTATTGAGTCTGCTGACCTCGTATTGATCAATAGCCGACCGTCCGATGTGGTGAATGCGATCCTGCTCTCAGGGATGACATATCGAAAGATGATTCAGAACCTACTCTGGGCAACGGGCTACAACGCGATTGCTTTGCCTCTAGCGGCTGGCGTTGCCATCCCGCTCGGCATTGTAGTCTCTCCTGCCATCGGTGCTGCATTCATGAGCGCATCGACGGTCATTGTCGCTCTAAATGCCCTTTCGCTCAAACGGACCAAGTTGATATGACCAAATTGTCTAAGCGTGTAACTTTGTTGCCTCAGATGCATTAGATTGTGTCAGGCTTCAATCGTGAAGTGGCTTCCCTTGAAGCTTCTTCGTTTTGAGCAGTTGTAACTCCTTAATCGTGATTCGAAATCACCACTTCTTTATGCGTCAGTTTCTATCACTATTGTTGCTTTTCGTTGCGACAGATGTCTTTGGACAGGAATTCTCGATGCCGGTAGCATTGGACGTAGGTTCTCAGGCACAAAGTAGGTCACCAGAGGTCCATTCCACAAGAGGTAAGGTGTACGTGGCCTATTTCGAAGGAGTTCTTAACATTCGATTCAGACGGTCCACCGACGGAGGTATCTCCTTTGGTACCCCTAGCCTTGTCGTTGAGGGCTTGAGCAGCAACCATTATAACATGATGTTGCAGCGCGCCCCTAAGTTCGTCGTTGATCCATCTGGACTGATACATCTCACGTGGACAGAAGATAGACACATGATGCAAGGAGATGTTTGGTATGTGCGGTCCACTGATGACGGAAGTACCTGGACTCAACCAGTATCACTCTCGGGTAGTGGTGACTCAATGAAGTACGCTCAGGACTTTGCTTCAATCGCCTCCGATTCATCCGGAAATCTCTACGTGTCTTTTCTGGATTTTCGAGATCGGGTTCGAGGGCTCAGTGACTATACTCAACTTTACCTTACGAAATCAACGGACAAAGGCTTGACGTGGTCTGAGCCGAAGCGAATCAGTTACTACACCTCGGGAGATGGGGGAACCTGTGAGTGCTGCAAACAGGAGATCGCTGCAAGCAAAGAAGGTAAGGTTTATGTAGCCTATCGCTCCAATATTGATAACATCCGAAACATTTACATGGTAAGGTCGCTCGATCAGGGTTCGACGTGGAAGACGGCCGAAAGGGTACAAGACGGAGATTGGGAGCTTATGGCATGCCCTACACAAGGACCGAATGTCGCTCTTGATCCCGATGGAAATCTACATATGACTTGGCGTGACGCCAGGAACAAGGATGGCAATCCGATAGGCAACCGGGTCTTCTATGATGTTTTTGACGATGGGACGGAGACGTCATTCCCAGATCGCGAAGTTACACCTATCAATGAAAACGGTAGCTGGCCAGCAATTACAATGGTAGAAGAGGCCAGCGGAATGTGGTATCCCGAGATCTACTATCAGAGTAGCGGCATGAACGGAGCGATCAAGGTCAGACGATTCAATGGTGCCTCCTTTACTCCAGCCGAATCTATCGTTGATCGGAATTCCAGCTCAGAGCTTGTGAGCGTCACGGTTGACCAATCGAATAGAGTGCATGCCGTGTGGCAGGAGAGCGAGACCGGCTCGACAGATAAGGGAGACATCTATTATTCTCGATCTTCAATCGCCGCAGGTGTATCTCCGGCTGGGTCCCTTGAATATTTCATAGGCGTTAAGAATAACGTTCTAAAGTTTGATCATCAGACTAACAGGAGTTACGAATTTACAATCTATGATATTTTGGGCAGGTCAACTATGAGAGGTACTATCTCTTCAGATCAAGAAATTGCGCTCAATGTGTTGCCAGCTGGCTTCTATATGATCAAGCTGAATAGTGATGGACTTGAGAGCATCTCAAAGTTTACTATTAGGTAGGCTTGTCTAATCGATTGACATAAAAGGCTGTCTTGGACAGCCTTTTTTTGTTCAGAAACTGTAACCGGAGGAGATTTGGTGGCGTCATAGGGGAAATTGATCCGTATGATTCAAACTAAAATAAATAATACTGCGTCCCGGCAATTGCCATCCGACGCTTCTACGATAGTCGTCGAAGGGATGACTTGCGCCTCATGCGGCCGCCATGTGGAGAAGTCACTTAGCAAAGTGCCTGGTGTCCTGAAGGCCAGTGTCAACCTCGCGACCAATAAAGCATCCGTACAACACGATCCATCCGTTCAACGGGAGGCTCTCTATCGAGCGATAGAACATGCAGGCTATCATCCTGTCACTGAGGGCGAACCTCAGCAGAGTGCGAGCAGCTTGCACAAGAATCCATTTAAAAAGCCGCTGATCTTAGCAGCCCTGCTTACGCTGCCGATCTTTCTGCTCGAGATGATACCAATGATCATCCCTGCGGTCGGACAGTGGCTCTACGGTGTGCTGGATCATTCTACAAGCTCTACGATGGTATTCTTGCTTGCTACTGCGATCCAGTTCGGGCCGGCAAAGCTGTTCTATTCAGCTGGTTGGAGAGGGTTGATCCATGGCAGCCCGAACATGAATACCCTTGTCATGCTCGGAACAAGCGCGGCTTATGGTTACTCGGTTGTGCTGATGTTCTTCCCAACATGGTTACCAAACACTGGTGGCCACGGATACTTCGAGGCGGCCTCGATGGTGATCACGCTGGTATTGCTAGGAAAGCACCTGGAGCACCTCGCAAAGTCGCGCACATCAAGTGCGATCCAGAAGCTCATCGCGCTTCAACCTCGAACAGCGAAGGTCGTGCTCGATGGCAAAGAGAGTGAAGTCCCCGTGGAGTCAGTAAAGGTGGGCGATCACGTGAGGATACGTGCTGGTGACCGAGTACCACTTGATGGAGAGATCGTTGGAGGAATGTCATTTCTAGACGAGTCGATGATCTCGGGCGAGTCGCTCCCGGTTGAGCGAAGCGTGGGGGATCCAGTGATCGGTGGTACACAGAATTTGAGCGGCAGCTTCGTCTTTGAGGTGAAACAGGTTGGTACCGAGACGGTGCTTTCGAAGATCGTCAAAATGGTTGAGGACGCTCAAGGCAGCAAGCCGGCCATCCAAGCGCTTGCCGACAAAGTGATAGCTGTGTTCGTCCCGATCGTGCTAGGCCTGGCATTGGTGACATTTCTCGCATGGCTCCTCTTTGGATCAGGCACAGCGAGTAACTTTGCGATCGGCGCTGCTGTGGCGGTGCTGATCATTGCATGCCCGTGTGCGATGGGACTTGCAACTCCGACATCCATCATGGTATCAACTGGCCGAGGAGCTGAACTCGGAACGCTGTTTCGCAACCCAGAAGCCTTGGAAACATTGGCCCACGTCGATGTCTTCGCCTTCGACAAGACCGGCACTTTGACGCTGGGCAAACCCGAGCTTACCGATCTACAAGTGGCCGATGGGAATGATGAAGAGTTGGTGCTCCAAGTATTAGGCTCGCTGGAAACGCATTCAAATCATCCTGTTGCGCAAGCCGTAGTCAGAGCTGTACTGGAGTCAGGCACTGAGATCGTGGAGGTCGAGCAATTTCAAGAGATTGCGGGACGAGGGGTTTCCGGCAAAGTTGGAGCAATGGTATACTATGTTGGCTCGCACTCGTGGATGACGGAGCTTGGTCTTTCGACCGATGGGCTCGATCAGCCGTATCTACGCTTTGCAGAAAAGGGCATGAGCACTGCGTTCCTGGCTAGCTCCGAGCGTTTGCTTGCGGTCCTTGCCGTGGCTGATGTTGTCAAGGAGTCTTCGGCGATCGCTATTGAGCGACTGAAAAACGAAGGCAAAGAAGTTGTGATGATCACAGGAGACGATGAGCGTGTAGCTCGGGCGATCGCGCGCTCGATCGGGATCAGTAATGTGATCGCTGAGGTCTTACCTCAGGATAAGGCTAACATCGTGAAGGAATTACAGCGAGGAGGCAGGAAGGTTGCATTCATAGGCGACGGGATCAACGATGCTCCTGCACTTGCCCAGGCCGATGTAGGAATAGCGATGGGTACCGGCAGCGACATAGCGATCGAAACTGGTGACGTGATCTTGATGAATGGCGATGTTACTTCAGTCTCAAAGGCAGCGAACTTGTCTCGGCTTACGATCAAGAACATCAAGCAGAACCTGTTCTGGGCGTTTGCCTATAATGTTCTGTTGATACCTGTGGCGGCCGGCGTTCTCTACCCATCGTTTGGGATCACGCTAAGCCCTGCGCTTGCGGCAGCTGCCATGGGGATATCCAGCATCTTTGTACTAGGAAATTCCCTCAGACTCAAGAAGGTCGCATTGGGCTAATCGGCGGCTACGCACAGTACTTACGCACCGGATCGGGGGAGTTTAGTGCAGTTGTGGCCGCCCACGCTGCCTTGGATGAGTCGGAACTGCAACATTTCCCAACGCATTCGTAGAGTGATACACACGTGAATAAGCTTTTCTCCATACTCCTTCTTTTCGCTGTCGCCCTTTCGAGCGTCGGCATGAGTGTCAATCAGCACTCATGCAAGATGTCGAAAGAGGAGATCGAGGCCAGTATGTGCGAGATGTGCTCAAAGGAAGACCAAGGCGAGCCACTGGAATCTCCACAGAATAGTAAGAAGTCCTGCTGTTCGAACAAGGCTGTTCACCTGCGTCTGGATACGGACGCCACCAGCACAAAGGCTCAATTCACACCGCAGCCGATCATTTCCGAGCCACTCGTAGATATTCTCCTGGAATCGGCGTGGGTGAACGCAGAGGCTGATGGACCCACCCAGATCGAGGCTCTCCCCGCTTTCCCGCTCTCAGAGGAACACACCGTTCTAAGGGTGTAGTACGCCCTTTTCCTTCGTAGCACATCCCTCGAATTGGGAGTTTCGGCTACCCCTGCTACCCCAACAACTTTATAGATGACGCCGTCCTTCAGGAAAGGCGCGTCCATTTGCATTCATCCTTTTATCTTAGTTCAATGATCACACGATCTTCAATTTTTGCGTGCGCAATACTAATTTCGCTTTCCCTTACGGCCTGTTCGAAGAGCGAGACCACCCACGCCGATCATAAAGATAGCAGCGGCCATGCTCATGACGCAGTTCATACCCATGATGCAAGCCACCCTCACTATACCTGTCCGATGCATCCTGAGGTGGTCAGCGAAACACCGGGTATCTGCCCGAAGTGTAAGATGGATCTCGTCCTACAGGACAATGCACAGCAGGCAGGGTTGCACGATGCATCCAAGTTCAAGATGGATCTCGAGACCTTGCCAGCAGAGGTTGCGCCGGGTCAGCCGGCGATCCTGAAGTTCATGCCGAAGAACGCGGTTGATAACTCGATGCTCAAGGATCTTCAGATCGTACATGAGATGCCGATGCATTTGTTGATGGTATCAAGCGACCTGAGCTGGTTTGCACATGAGCATCCAGAGGCGAAGCCTGATGGCTCGTATGAGTTAGCCTACAAATTCCCCCGCGCCGATAATTATCTGTTCTTTTCAGACGTGACCCCGCAGGGTGCAACGAAGAGCCAGGTCTTTAAGCTGGCGAAAACGGTGGGTGCTGCCGCGGAGTCAAAGCCGAACCTCGTAGCGAATGCAAGCTTTAAGGCAGAAGGGTATGAGTATCAGCTTGTCTCTGAACCCTCGAGCCTTGTGGCTGCGAAGTCGGCGACAGTTACGATCCGCGTGAGTAAGGGAGGCAAGCCAGTAACGAACATCGACAATTATCTTGGTGCGCTTGGCCACATGGTGATCATCAGTGAGGACAAGGAGGAGTTCTTGCATGCGCACCCAGAGGATCACGCGCATACCGATGCCGAGAAAAAGGATCATGGACATAAGCACGAGGTCGTGACAGCGCCTGCTGCAAAGGGACCGAACGTCAGCTTCATGACGCTCTTTCCAAAAGCCGGCAAGTACAAGGTATGGGCACAGTTCAATATCGATGGCAAGGTACGCACGGCAGAATTTGTCGTATCGGTAAGCTGATGTTGAAAGTCGCTCTCATTGTCGCTTTCAGTCTCTTCGCTGTAAGTGTCCAGGCTCAGATCAGGACACTTACAGTCGAGGAAGCGATCATTCGCGCCCAAGATCGTGCGCCGGAGAAGTTGCGGACCGAATCGCTCGAACGTCAAGCGCAAGCCGTTCGACAGAATGCTTCAAGGGCCTTTGACAAGCGACCTGAATTAGAGGTCGAGTATATCACTGAAGCTCCGTTCGGTGAACGCGACTACGAGTTGTCCGTGGGTATCTTGCAGGAGATACCGGTCTGGGGTGTGTCGGCTCGTCGTGGCGATGTCGCGAGCGCGCTTGAGAAGGCAAGTGTCGAGAGTCGCAACACTCTCAACAACGCGATTGCGCTTCGCACCAGGTTGCTCTACAATCGAGCATGGTCTCTCTCGCAACAGATCGAGTTGGGTAACCGATTGATCGCTACGTCGAACAAACTAGCTGCCGCAACCGATAAGCGACTGTCGGTAGGCGATGTCTCTCGACTCGAGAGAAACGCTGTCGTGCTCGAGACGAATTCGATCAGGATCGAGCATGAGCAGGTACACAGCAACTACGAGCAAGCGATCGGTGAGCTCGAAGCATTGACCGGTCTTGAGTTAAACGACGTTGAGCTCACGCCCGACAGATCGAGCACGATCGCGATAGACAGCTTCACTGTAAATGCGCATCAACTCTCGCCGGAATGGATTAGACTTCGGAATCAGACCGATATCGCACGCGCACAGCTCGAGCTGGCTAAGGCAGAACGGTCAGGCAACCCGACGTTGGGGTTGCACTATTCGGAAGATCTCCTCACGATCGGTGACGAGGACATCGCTTACGATCCAGGAGCTTCTCATACTATTGCAGGCATCACGTCGCGGGGTCGCTCCGCAGGACTAAGTTTTTCGATGGAGCTTCCGATCACGATACCGGGATTGTGGGGTCCCAGTAATTCGGAGGTCATCGAGCGCGAGACTGAACTTCGCTTGCTTGAAGCCGATCTCCGGGAATTTGAGATGCAGCTTGCAGGCAGAGTTGCGAGGTTACGTCCGAAATTATCTAGGATCACCCGTTCGGTAGGCATTTATCAAGAGTCGGTCGATTTGATCAACGAGAATTACGAGCTGCTCGATCGAGGATATGAAGGTGGCGAGCTTTCAGTAACGGAGCTACTCGTTGGCAGACAGCAGTTGGTCGAATTACAAACAAGACAGCTTGAACTCTTGAAGGAAATGCAGGAGGCTGAGATAGAGCTACAAAGTATTATCGGCAGATGAAAAACATTCTTTTAGTAATTCTTCTCAGCATTGTAGGCGCATTCAGTACGAATGCGATCGCTGGTGGTGGCGATGATCACACGCATGGCGATGGAGCAGTCGCTGTTACAGCCTCTACCGCGAAGGACGGCCAACTGCGAATTGTCAGCTATCCTGGTGGTCTTGAAGTGTTCGTAAAGTATCCTGCACCGAAGCTCAATGAGCCGGTCATTGGACGACTGTTCTTTGCGGACTATGCGACAAATCATCCGGTCGATCCGACGGGTATTGAGTTGTCGTTTCCGGGCGCATTCGGAGCGAAGGTGACGAAGCAACCTACAAAGATCAGCGATGGAGTTTATGAGTTTGTCGCTCTCTTTGCCCGGGATACAGGCCACACTGCTTTATTGCGATACACGTACGGAGCTGCTGAGCAGCTCGCATCGCTCTCACCATTCTATGCAGGAGCATCGGCAACGAGAGCGATGTCAGCCACTGGAGGTAATTCGCTGGCTCAAGACGAGGACGGGATTTTCCCAACCTGGATACTCATCCCGATCGCGATCGGTCTTGCACTTCTATTTTACGTGCTCTTCACGCGTCGGAGAAAACGTCTGCAATTTGTGAAGTCGCAATCGAGTGCATCGACTATTTCGAAAGCAAACGCATCCACCGTCACACAAACGATATCAAAGTGAAATATAAAAACCATATCGGGATGATCCTTTGCGTGACGGGCCTCTTTGCCGTCACACGTGCGCTTGCGCATGGCGATGAAGATCACTCGGCTCCGAGTACAAACGCAACTCCAGCTGCGAGTGACGCGACGGCCGTTGGGTATATCAGCATTGTGAAAGAGTCACAGTTCGCTCTCGGAATTCTGACAGAGCGCGTCGCTGAAAGAACGATGGCAATGACCCGCACAGTCACTGGCAGGATCATCCCGACTGCAAACGGCCGCGCCGAAGTCTATGCACCACAGGAAGGCCGCATCATTTCTTCACGTGCCTGGAAAATCGGGGATAGAGTCACCAAAGGTCAGGCGCTATTCTCTGTTGAACAGACGCTAACCGGGACTGAACGATTGGGACTTGAGCGCGACCTCATCGAAGCGCAGCGCGAAGTAGAAGAGGCTTCTCGCGACTACAACCGCAAGCGCTCGCTTGAAGGTGTAGTCGCTCAAAAGGAGATTGAGTTCGCGCGTATTCGTTTGGATGGTGCAAAGGAGCGGCAGGCAGCACTACAGCGCGTGCTCTCGCAGGGGACAAAACCAGTTACTTGTACAGCACCGATCTCAGGAAGCATCAGCTCGGCCGATGTAGTGGGCGGAGAGTTCGTCGAAGTAAGCAAGCGTTTGCTGGAGATCGTCAACACTTCTGAGGTTTGGGTTGAAGCACAGTTCTTCGAGTCAGATCTTGCAGCGATGCCGAAGGGCACAGGCGCTATTGTCACAAGTCCTTCGGCTGTGGGTACATACGTCGGGTCGCTGATATCGGTTGGAAACGTGATCAGCGCTGAATCGAGAACGGCACCTGTCATCTTTGCTGTCGCGAATCGCAATGAGCAATTGAAGATCAATGCAAGCGCAGAGATCGCGATCAGCAGCGGAGTCGATCAATCAGTGATCGCCGTACCGAAAACAGCGATTGTCCGATCTGGCGGCAAATCGTATGTCATCGTCCACCGCGGGCCGGAAGAATTTGAACCTGTCGAGGTCATGAGTGGCGCAGGTGCGGATGAGACGCATGTCCAGTTAACAAGCGGTGTCAAAATTGGCGACAAGGTCGTGACAACTGGCCTCACCCATTTCAAGGGCAACCTACCACAGTAAGAAGCGAATTCATGTTCGACAAACTTATTGCCTTCTCACTCAAGAATCGCCTGTTCGTGGTCGCAGCCGCGAGTCTGCTTTTGGTCTATGGCACCTATGTTCTGATCAATCTGCCTGTAGATGTTCTGCCAGATCTTAACCGTCCGACCGTGACGATCATGACAGAAGCTGAAGGATTAGCGCCGGAAGAAGTTGAAACGTTGGTGACGCGCCAGATCGAAACCTCGATGAACGGCGCACCGGGTGTTGAAAGGGTGCGATCGGTTTCAGGTATCGGTCTTTCGATCGTTTATGTGGAGTTCGGATGGAGCACG
The DNA here is from genome assembly GCA_046590195.1 of Kapaibacterium sp. (SeqCode). Taxonomy (GTDB): domain Bacteria; phylum Bacteroidota; class Ignavibacteria; order Palsa-1295; family Palsa-1295; genus JBKJTP01. The sequence goes on from JBKJTP010000102.1 coordinate 19,206, forward strand.
GACATCTATCTTAATCGGCAGTTGGTTACCGAACGGCTTCAAACCGCTGCTGCAAGTCTTCCGCAAGGCATCACACCTACGCTGGGCCCGATCTCTTCAGTGATGGGGCAGATCATGATGCTTGGCGTCACATCGACCGAGCATCAGCCGATGGATGTTCGCACCTTCGCCGACTTTACGATTCGGCAACGTTTGCTTACGATCCCAGGCATCGCCCAGGTCATTGCAATTGGCGGCGGCGTGAAGCAGTACCAAGTCCTGCTGAACAACACAGCGCTGGCTTCATACGGTATCTCTGTTAATGAGGTAGAGGAAGCTTTGGCAGCATCCACTCGCAATACTACTGGAGGGTATATTGAGTCGCAGGGTGAAGAATACCTCGTCCGAAATATAGCGACCACTGCTTCGATCGAGGACATTGGCAATACCGTGGTGCAAGCGGAACGCGGCAGACCACCGGTGCTGGTTCGACACATTGCACGAGTTCAATTTGGCGCTCAGGTCAAGCGCGGTGACGCGAGTCTGAATGGGCGGCCGGCAGTCATCCTTTCGATTGAAAAGCAGCCGAACGCGAATACGCTGGAGTTGACCGAGCAGATCGATGCTGCGCTCGACGAGCTTGAGCACTCGCTTCCGGTTGGGATGAAGATCAACCGCGAGGTATTCCGCCAATCGCACTTCATTTCAAGCGCAATTAGCAACGTCGAGGAAGCACTTCGCGATGGGTTCATCCTCGTTACACTTGTGCTGTTCCTTTTCCTGCTGAACTTCCGCACTACGCTCATCACCCTAACAGCAATACCCCTGTCGATCGTGATCACAGCGATCATCTTCCAGATCTTCGGAGTCTCGATCAACACGATGACGCTCGGCGGATTGGCAGTTGCGATCGGTGAACTGGTCGACGATGCTATCGTGGACGTGGAGAATGTGCACAGGCGGCTGCGAGAAAATCGCGCGCTTGCAAGTCCGCTGCCGGTCTTGACAGTAGTGTACCGAGCATCTAAAGAGGTTCGGAATTCCATCGTCTACGCGACGATCCTTGTGGTGCTCGTCTTCCTACCACTCTTCGCAATGCAGGGGATGGAGGGCCGAATCTTTGCACCGCTAGGTATCGCCTACATCACGAGCATCCTGGCGAGCCTCTTCGTATCGCTTACTGTTACGCCGGCCCTAGCTTCTTATCTGCTTGCAAAGGGCAAACTGAAAGAAGAGAAGGACAGCCGATTCGTTTCGTGGTTGAAGAATCAGGATAGAAGGGCTCTTGCAAAGAATCTGGAAGATCCCAAGCCGATCCTGATCGGTGTTGGTGTGTTATTCGCAGCGTCGTTAGCGGTAGTGCCTTTCCTCGGTACTGAGTTCTTGCCACCATTTAATGAAGGCAGCCTAACGATCAACGTCCTCGCACAACCCGGCACTTCGCTCGAGGAATCGAATCGGCTCGGTACGAGCATCGAGAAGCAACTGATGCAAGTGCCGGAAGTTGTTAATGTTGCAAGGCGTACTGGCCGAGCTGAACTCGATGAACACGCCGAGGGCACGCATTCAAGCGAGATCGAAGTTGATCTCAAAGAAACTGATCGAGATCGTGAGGAGGTCCTGGCGGCGGTCCGCGAGCGACTCGATCTATTCCCCGGTGTTGTGATCAACGTTGGACAACCGATCTCGCATCGGTTGGATCATTTGCTCAGCGGCGTACGTGCCCAGATCGCAGTGAAGCTTTTTGGGAATGATCTCTCGGTCATCCGAGCAAAGGCGGAAGAGATACGCAAGGCACTGGCTTCGGTGCCGGGTGCAGTGGATGTCTCAGTCGAGAAGCAGACACTTATCCCTCAGATTCCTATCGTTATTGATCGTGCGCGTGCAGCTCAGTATGGGCTAGCTCCTGGATACATTGCCGAGTATCTTGAGACGTTGCTTAACGGACGCGTTGTGGCGCAAGTCCTGGAAGGGCAGCGAACGTACTCCCTTGTGATCCGCGGCGACACAACGCTCAGAACGACACCTGAACTCATGGGTGATCTCTTTATCCAGTCGCCGACAGGGGTCAGTGTTCCTCTTCGAGAGATTGCCACAGTCAATGTTGGTCAAGGTCCCAATTCGATCAGTCACGAGAACGTCCAACGGAGGATTGTCATCCAGGCCAACGTTTCCGAACGGGCTCTTGGTGATGTCGTGAAGGATATGCAAGCTGCAGTTGCAGAGCGCGTGCAGATGCCGGAGGGCTATTTCGTTACTTTTGGTGGACAGTTCGAGTCCCAGCAGGATGCTAGCAGATTAATCGGCATTTTGAGTATCTTCTCGCTCGCGGCGATGTTCCTTGTGCTGTACACGCACTTCAAGTCGGCGGCCATCGCGTGGCAGATCTTGCTGAACATCCCGCTTGCGCTCATCGGCTCGGTGATCGCTATCCTGATCACGAACGGAACAGTCTCCGTTGCAAGTTTGGTCGGCTTCATTACGCTGACCGGCATCGCATCACGAAACGGTATTATGATGATCTCGCACTATCTTCATCTGGTCAAAGAAGAGGGAGAAACATTCTCAAAGGAGATGATCATTCGTGGATCGCTCGAGCGCCTGGTGCCAGTATTAATGACTGCGATCACTGCAGGACTGGCTCTCATTCCTCTTGTGCTTGCAGCAGGTGAGCCGGGCAAAGAGATCCTGTATCCTGTGGCAGTCGTCATTCTAGGTGGTCTTGTAAGCTCAACACTTCTGGATATCGTGATCACTCCGCTAGTCTTTCATAAGTACGGGGAGCGAGCACTGAAGCGGTACATCGATGCTCATTCCAGGAATTCCCAACTCATAAACTCTGATGAACCATGAAGAGAACATTCGTTATTCTTACGTTATCCGTCGGCAGCCTCTTAGGTTGCGGCAAATCTGAAACCTCTGATGGAGCGGCAACGACCCATTCGGATACTACCATGCACTCTACATCACAGCAGCCATCGACTCACTCTGGCATGGGCTCAGGCTCCATGGATGATCAGATGCGCGCTATGAATTTGCAGATGGTTCAGCATATGGGGCCGGCAGACGCTGAATACGATCACCGATTTATCGACATGATGATACCTCATCACGAAGGAGCGATCATGATGGCGAAAGATGCTCTCCAAAAGTCTCAACGTCCCGAGATTAAGAAGCTCGCAGAGGATATTATCGCAGCACAGGAGAAAGAGATCGCGCAATTGAAAGCATGGGGCGAGGCCTGGTACCATAAGCATTGATCACATTTACTTGGACCGCGGATGAATGCCGCAGGCCCGCATCATCATATTCTATGAAATATTTATTTCTACTTCTGTTCTCGATAGCGTGTGCTTCAGCAGCACACGCGCAGGATACCTGCAAGACCATTTCGCACAAGAATCCGCACGGTGCCTCAATGACCATCAGTCGCGTATGGATTCTGGACTCAGTTAATTTCCGGGTCCGACCGATCCAACAGCTTCCTTATCAGGAGGCAGCAACTGCCAGCTTCGACTTTGAGGTCTGTATCCTTGCTCGTGATGGTAAAGAGTACTCTACACAAGTACGGTACATGACCACGCATGGCGTTGTCTCATATTCGATCAGCAATTTTCAGGCGCCCGGCGGCGTAAGTGCGGTCTTGAGCGAAGCACCTTCTTCTCAGCAGCTTATCTTTCCAAATCCTGCGCGAGAGATCATTACTATGCAGGGATCAGCCGGAAGCGATTGGGTGATCTACGACATTGGTGGAGTAGCAAGGCTATCGGGCAGAACAACTGCATCTAGCGAGAGCGTAGAGGTCACGTCGCTCTTGCCGGGGTCCTACATCGTGAAGGTGACCACCTCGGCAGGTGTTGAAGAGACCCAACGATTGATCATTCAATAGCCACAGGAGTCGCAGATGCAAAGACGAGACTTTCTAAAGGTTAGTGCTGGCATTGCGATCGGCGGTGCTTGGAGTTCTGCGCTGTCGGGATGCGAAGCACCGTCAGATACCATCGGTGTGGATCGAAATGCGCCAGTGAAGTTGAGGGTACCCCAAACTCTTTCGTCTGGCTCGTTAACTGCGGCGTATGGTAGTGTCGAAGTGTGGCCGGGCGCTTCAACGAAGGTTGCAACACTCAACTCTGCTTACATTGGACCGACACTAATTCGGCAACGAGGTGAGCAGGTAAATTTGGCATTCGCCAACATGTTGGGGGAGCCCTCGATCATCCATTGGCACGGGCTGAACATTCCTCCAGATATGGATGGTCATCCCATGGACGCGGTGCAAAGTGGAGCAGCATACAATTATTCCTTTACAGTAAAGGAGAGAGCTGGTACATACTGGTATCACGCTCACCCAGATATGCTCACTGCGAAGCAGGCGTACATGGGTGTCGCAGGACTTGTAATTGTTCATGATGCAGAAGAGCAAGCCCTGACGTTGCCTCGCGGAGAGTTTGACGTTCCACTGGTCCTTCAAGATAAGCGTACGAGCACAACTAACACTGAGCTTCCGTACGATCCTTCACACTCTGACATCATCAGCGGCTTCTTAGGCAGCAACGTATTCGTTAACGGTACGCCTAATGCCTATCGTGATGTAAAGTCTGGATTGTATCGCTTCAGGATCTTGAATGCCTCGAATGCAAGGGTGTATAGACTTGCGTTCAAAGATGATCGGAAGTTTCATATCATCGGGACAGATGGCGGTCTATTGGATAGACCATATGAAGTGTCGGAAGCCATGCTTTCGCCAGGAGAGCGTGTCGAGGTCTTGGCCGCTTTTCAGGACGATGACATAGGCTCCGCGGTAGTGCTTGAGAGTAAGGAGTTTACTGTCTCAGGTAGTCACGGCGGCATGAATTCGCGTCAAGGCGAAGTCCTCAAGGTGATCACGTTCAATGTTCGATCTAAAGGCGATGAGACTATCTCGCTGCCCGGCAGCCTCGTGAGCTTCGAACGATTGAGCGAAGCTGGCGCGGTTCGAGAGCGTACGTTTCAGTTGACAATGGATCATTCGCGAAACAGAGGTATCCATATGATCGATGGGAAGGTGTTTGATATGGAGCGTTCAGACTATCAGATCCCTTTCGGCGAGCTTGAGGTATGGGAAATACAGAACCAAGCGGAGGGCCTGCATAGCATGCACATCCATGGTGCGCATTTTCAGATACTTGAACGTAGATTCGCCGGTCCGATGACGCCGGTTGACTATGGGTGGAAGGATACCGTCCTTGTGAATGACAATGAAGTTGTAAGACTTGCTGTCCGCTTCGACTCGTTCAAAGGAAGATTCTTGTTCCATTGCCATTTTCTCGAACACGAGGATGACGGTATGATGGTCAATATCGATATTGTGTAGAGGACCCCGAGACAAGTCAACCACGCCAGAATCAATTTAGAACTGCAGCTATGCTTAGCGCCGCCTTTTGCCAGGGCGGCGTTTTTGTTGTTCCTGATTCTTTTGGATGATCTAGTGACGTGTGTTGATACCGCAGGCTCTCATGATGCACCATCCTCGAGCGGCTTGGAACAACAGCAGAGCAGCCGAAGCCAGCATCAGCCAGCCAAGCCAATTGCCAACCATGAATCCGAACGCGGCACCAACGAGCAGTGCTGCGCCGCCAAGCCCGCGGACATAGCGACCTTTTGAATCAATGTTTCGATCGAACATAGTTGTCAAGCTTCAAGTGAATGTGTGTGAAGTGGATCCGTCCTAAGTGAATCAAGTATCTGACCAAGTTCGGACAGATCGTTAGAAGTGATTGCGCCAATCGCGTTTAGTGGAGTCATGTAGGGCCGCATGGATCGGCCACCAACTACGATGTCGGTCTCAGCGGGAAGCAGGCGCCGAAGAGTCGTCAACTCACCTGCAAGCTCTAGATCATCCCCAGGATAGACGATGCTGAGTGCAACGGCTCTTGCACCGCTTCGGATAGCAGCGTTTGCAATGTCAGCGGCTGGCAAACTAGCACCTAGATAAACAACTCTCCAGCCGAGATTACCAGCAGAGACAGCGATAAGCAACGCAGCCAGCTCATGCAGCTGTGCAGCAGGCGTTGCAACTACGAGTGTAGGCCCATTGCTTGCGCCGGTGAACGACCGCGTCTTCATCCCAAGGCTATGACGGACGATAGCGCTGGCAAAGTGCTCATGAGCCGCAGTGATCGACCCATCACGCCACTTCTCGCCGATCAACTCGAGTAGCGGAGCCATCACCAGTTGTAGCGCACCGTGCGAGCCGAGATCCTTGTAGGCATCTGAAAGCGCCGCTTCAAGAGACACTGCATCTAGAACATCAATAGCAGCAACGCAACGACCAATGATCTCGCCGGGAGTGGAACGGGGACTACTCGTTGGTGTCTGGTTCTTGATGCTCTGATCAAGCTCTCGAAGATCCTCGGTGCTCATCTTCGCCACGAGCCCGATGCGTCTGCCCGCATCCGTTACCGACTTTAAAAGCTGGAGTCTTTCGACCTGCGCCTCGGAGTAAGTCCGGCGGTTGGTATCGGTCCTTTCTGGGTCAATAGCGCCGTAGCGTCTTTCCCACACACGGATGACATGGGCACTCAGGCCCACCCGGTTTGCGACCACTTTCATCGTGTTGAGGGAATCTATCATGATATTAGACAAGTTATAGACAAAAGATGAACAACCAGCCCCACCTGTTTTGTTCGCAGCAAAGCCGAACTGTTTATCCTATAAAACAGCACAATAGGCGATAGTTTGCCAGTGAACCCCACTCGCTGCTAGCTTAGTCCATGTTAGACAACATTAGCAGCTGTCTATGTCAAAAGACGTTATTGTTATAGGCGCCGGGCCTGGCGGACTCGCATCCGCGATGCTCCTGGCCGCTCAGGGGCTGAAAGTAAAGGTGATCGAACGGCTACCCGTTATCGGCGGCAGGACTTCGAGCATCGAAGCATCAGGATACAAATTCGATCTGGGCCCAACATTCTTTCTCTATCCAAGGGTCTTGAAAGAGATCTTCGAGATCGCGGGTACAAGTCTCGATCGAGAAGTTGAGATGATCAAACTCGACCCGCAATACCGTATTCAGTTTGGTGCTGGCGGGGAGTTGAACTGCACGCCTGACGTGGAAACGATGGCGCGTGAGATCGCCAAGCTTTCGCCGAGCGATGCTCCCGGTTTTCAACGATTTCTCGATGAGAATAGAACCAAGCTTGCTCGCATGGAGCCGTGTCTCGAGAGCCCGTTCAATAGCTGGAAGGATCTGGCGCAGGACCGTGTGCTCAAGATGCTGCCGATGCTTCGACCCCATCAATCGGTCGATACCTATCTGAAGCGATTTTTCAAAGATGAGCGCGTACGACTGGCGTTTTGCTTTCAGTCGAAGTACCTCGGCATGTCGCCGTTCAAATGTCCGAGCCTCTTTTCCATTCTCTCATTCCTCGAGTATGAGTATGGAGTCTATCATCCTGTCGGTGGATGCAATGCGATCACACAGGCGATGGCTCGCGTAGCGAGGAAGCTTGGCGTGGAGATACTGCTTGATGAACCGGTGGAAGAGATGATGTTTAGTGGCAAGCGAGCCACAGGCGTGAGAACAAACAAGGCAACGCATCAGGCTGAAGCGATCGTATTGAACGCAGACTTTGCTCGCGCGATGGAGCGCCTCGTCCCCGATCATCTTCGCAAGAAGTGGACGAACAAGAAGCTCGCGTCAAAGAAGTATTCCTGCTCTACGTTCATGATGTACCTAGGGGTAGAAGGCACGTTCGATCTTCCACATCATACGATTCATATCTCAGAGGACTACGAGAAGAATCTCGATGAGATCGAGAACAAGCATGTACTCAGCGATGATCCAAGTTTCTACGTGCAGAACGCCAGCGTGACCGATCCGACACTTGCTCCGAAGGGACACTCAGCACTCTACATTCTCGCGCCTGTGACTCATCAGCATAAGAATGTGGATTGGGCAAAGGAGGCAGGGCCATTCCGCGAGAAGATGCTCCGCCAGATCAGGAAGGCCGGGTATACTATCGATCCGAGCAAGATCCGCTACGAACGAGTCATCACTCCAGCAGACTGGGACACGAAGTACGAGATCTATAAAGGTGCGACTTTCAATCTATCGCATACCCTGGATCAGATGCTTCATCTCCGACCTCACAACAAGTTCGAGGATCTCGATGGCGTATATCTTGTGGGTGGCGGCACACATCCAGGAAGCGGTCTGCCCGTGATCTTCGAGAGCGCTCGTATCAGCAGCAGTCTATTGATGAAGGATCTTGGAGCAACGAGCGAAACAGTCCGACGTCATACAAATCTGCATCACGGCACAACTTCGAGCATGGCGCATACATGATCGCTAGGGAACATCTGTCGAATGCAGTAGTGATCGAAGCGCTGGGTGTCGTGGTTGCTGATGCGATGGATCGCGCCCGTCGGGCACAGCGATCGTGGGGACGCTCGTCTCTCAGAAGTCGACGCGTACTTCTGCGAAGCCTGAGGCATGTAATCGCGAGTAACTCCATGGAGTTAGCAGAAGCGTCCGCTGTGCAGCGTGGTCGACCAGCAGCAGAATCCTTGACGGCCGAAGTATTGCCGTTGCTCGAAGCATGCAGATTCCTCGAGCGAGAATTGGCAAGCGTACTCGCAAGCAAGCGCGTCGGGAGTCGCCATAGACCGATCTGGCTCCAAGGCGTGACAAGCGTGATCGTGCGAGAGCCATACGGCGTGATGCTGATCATCGGCCCGGGCAACTATCCGTTATTGCTGCCGGGAGTTCAAATGATCCAGGCGATCGCCGCTGGCAACGCCGTGCTGCTCAAACCGGGTATTGGTGGTACGCCTTCGGCGCAAAGGCTGATAGCACTGATGCATGAGGCCGGATTCGATAAAGACCTATGCATACTCTTACCTGAAACAGTGCATGCCGCTGTTGCCACGATTGATCTTCGGCCAGATAAGGTGATCTTCACCGGATCATCCGCAACAGGTCAACATATCCTGCGTCAACTCGCCAACCACGCCATTCCGTCAACGATGGAGCTAAGCGGTTGCGATGCCGTCATCATTCGCGAGGACGCCGATCTTGATCTCGCAGCGTCGGCTATCGCGTTCAGCTTGACGCTGAATGATGGTGCAACCTGTATGGCGCCTCGAAGAGTATTTGTGAATACTCGCGTTGTGAAGAAGTTCGAGGCTCTGCTGACAACTAAGCTTTGTGCAAGGCTGAAGAACGGCGCATACTTCAAGACTTTAGCGCAAGCGAGCCCGATCGAGCGATTGTCAGCATCACTGAACGCTAGCATTGCGCAGGCGATCGACATTGGAGCTGAGATCATTCATGGTAGTATCGATCAACAACGATCTATGATCTATCCAGTGATCATCTCGAATGTGCCGTACGGATCCGATCTCCTTCAGGAAGATCACTTTGCACCGCTCCTAGCGATCGCGATAGTTGCGACAGATGCAGAAGCTGTCGGCATGGCAAACGATCATGCGCTCGGACTCGGTGCATCGATCTTCACTCAGGACCTAGAAGCAGCGACCAGAATGGCGAGAGTGTTAGACGTGGGAGTGGTCGGCATCAACGATCTGATCATCCCGACAGCTGATGCGCGATTGCCTCTTGGTGGAAGGAAACAGAGTGGTTTCGGGAGCACACAGGGAGCAGAGGGACTGCTCGAGATGACAGTGCAAAAAGTTATCAGCGTGAATCGGAAGAAGACTCGTCAAGCCTATGCACCGATCCGCGAAGCCGATGCCCCGCTGTTCGCATCGTTTGCCCAATTCACTCATTTGCAGGGCTTTCGATCGAGGGCGCGTGCTTTGCTCGCTCTCATCGAGCAACTTAAAAGATTCAAACGTCCAAACCATTAATAGATAGCTTGCTAAACGAATATGATGTATCAGCAAACGGATAGAGTAGGCGTTATTGGTGGTGGACTGGGTGGCCTGAGCGCAGCGTGTACGCTCGCTGCACGCGGTCAAAAGGTCATTCTCTTTGAGCGCAATGAGTGGCTCGGCGGCAAGGCTGCGGTGCTCGAAGCGGAAGGCTTCCGCTTTGATATGGGGCCGACGATTCTCACAGTACGTTCTGTATTACGACGGATCTTCGCTGAAGCCGGAGAGCACCTAGAAGATCATCTTGAATTGATCAGGCTCGATCCGCAGTGGCGTTGCTTCTTTGAAGACGGTGCTACGCTCGACCTTCATCAGAATATCGGTGCAATGTCAACGACGCTCGACAAGTTTGCACCGGGTACCGATGCAGGCCGACACTACCGTGACTTCATTGCACTGAGCGAGCGCCTACACGGGATCTCTGACAACTACTTCTTCAATAAGCCCATCGGTGGGATCGGCGATATGTTCGACATGAAGACGTCGTTCGATACGAAGGTACTCGGCGATGTTCTTTCGATGAGGATGGGTAGAACGGTTGCGAGTACGATCCGCGAATTCACTCCGGATCCCCGTGTTGCGCAGATGCTCGATCATTTCACGCAGTATGTGGGCTCGTCACCATACGGCTCACCAGCAATCCTCTGCGCTATTGCACATATGCAGACGGAGGAAGGCGTCTGGTATCCTGTCGGAGGTACACGCGCGGTGGCGGTTGCACTCGAGAATCTAGCGATCAGACTTGGTGTGGACATCCGCACCTCGACTGGCATCAGCAAGATAGTGCAAAACGGCGGCGCAGTTGCTGGCGTGGTCACGAACAGCGGCGAGCAGATTCGGCTTAGTTCAGTCGTGTCAAACTCTGATTCAGTTCGCACGCACCAAGAGCTTCTCGATAAGAAGAGCTCGACACGCTTTATGTCACGAAGAAAGTATGAGCCTGCGTGCTCGGGTGTTGTGCTGTATCTTGGATTAAACAAGCGTTATGAGCATCTCGCACATCACGATTTTGTCTTCAGCCGAGATCCGCATGAGGAATTCGACTGGATCTATAAGAAGGGCGAGCCTGCACCGGACCCAACATGCTATCTCGCTGCAACCTCGTTCTCTGATCCAACAACAGCACCCGCAGGAGGCGAAGCTCTTTACATACTCGTGCATACTCCATATCTTCGTCCGCATCATGATTGGAAGAAGATGTTGCCAGCGTATCGGCAGGTCATACTCGAAAAGCTAAAGCGAACCGCGGGCATGCAGGATATCGAAGAGCGCATCGTCTTCGAGCAAGCTCTTACGCCGCAGGATATCAACGATCGATATCACGTGCTCAACGGCGCGATCTATGGGCTAGCTAGCCATGGCCGCTTTCTTGGTGCGTTCAAGCCCGGCAATCGATCGCCGGACGTGAAGGGACTTTATCTCGCAGGCGGATCTGCGCATCCAGGTCCAGGCATGCCGATGGTAATGATGAGCGGATGGATAGCAGCAGATACGCTGCATAAGGATCAAAGCGTTAGTGCGACCGTAGCAGCATGAGTGAGCAGCCACATATCTCACCATTGCTAGTTCGGTGGTTCACATGGTATTCACGGCGCTTGATTCAGCGTCACTTCCACTCATTGCGTATTTCAACATCGGCAGGATCGAGCGATGTCGATGATCGACCTGTCGTGCTCTATACCAACCATGCATCCTGGTGGGATCCGTTGGTAGGGCTGGTCGTGATCAACACGCGATTCAAGGAGCGTCCACTCTATGCACCGATAGACGCAGCGATGCTGGCGAAGTACAAGATGTTCAGGAGCATGGGATTCTTTGGCGTCGAGAAGGACACTCGCAAGGGAGCCATCGACTTCCTAACGCATTCAACGAGCGTACTCAACAAGGGAGATGCAATACTAGCGGTGACTGCTCAAGGTCGCTTCGCAGATGTCCGAGAGAGACCTGTAGGCATCAAGCGCGGTCTTGGACATCTATCTCTGAAAGTACCGGATGCGGTGTTCATTCCTGCCTGCATCGAGTATGTGTTCTGGGAAGAGAAGCTACCGGAGATCCTGGTTCGATTTGGAAGTCCAGTGGAGATGTCTGATGGCGCAGAGCTCGAGATGAATCTATCCAGACTGGAAGGAGCACTCGAGAAGACCCAAGATGAACTTGCAGAGCTGTCACAGAGGCGGGACGTAGCAGCGTTTTCAATGCTGATATCTGGCCGGTCCGGTTTGGGTGGCGTCTACGATCGTTGGCGCTCAGTTCGCGCAAGATTATGCGGTGAGGAATTTAAGACGGAGATCGGAAGTGTATGATGATCGAGTACTTCACGGTGGCTTGCCTCATCTTCGCAGTAATACCCTGCGCGATGTTCCTGTGGAACATTGGGGTCTATCGACGTTTACCGAAGGCGAGGCACGAAGCAGCATCCGATAACTCACTCCGAATATCGGTGCTCATACCCGCACGCAACGAGGAGAAGAATATCGAAGCAGCATTGCGATCGATCCTTGCGAACGACTACAGCGGCTATGAAGTCATTGTGATGAACGATCACTCGACTGACCATACCGCGTCGATCGTCGAGCGACTTGCGACAATGCACCCGAATCTTAGGCTCGTCGAAGCACCACTGCTTCCGCACGGATGGTGCGGCAAGCAGCACGCTTGCTTTCAGCTTGCCAAGCTCGCGAAAGGCGATCTCATCGCATTCCTCGATGCAGATGTCCGGCTCTCCTCTGATGCGATAGGAAGAATGGTCGGCTTCATGGATCACAATAAGGCGGCACTCGCGAGTGGTGTGCCGAGACAGAGCTTTGGCAGCTTTGCTGATCGATTGCTCATACCACAGATCCACTTCGTATTGCTCGGCTTTCTGCCGATCTGGGCGATGCGCAGATTCAAGATGCCATCGATGTCAGGCGGCTGCGGGCAACTGTTCATCGCACAAAGGCTTGCATACGATGTTTGTGGCGGACACAGCAAGTTGCCGGAGTCGCTTCATGATGGATTGAAGCTGCCAAGAGCCTTCCGCGACGCAGGATTTCCAACTGATCTCTTCGACGCAACAGATATTGCGTCATGCAGAATGTATACCTCCAACTCCGAGACTGTATTGGGCTTGGGAAAGAACGCTCATGAAGGACTCGGAGCGAAAGGGACGATCGTGCCAATGACGGGCATGCTGTTGCTCGGTCAGGTAGCTCCGACCATACTTCTTATGCTAGACATGGTTAGTGGCTCAGCGATATCATGGTCAGTCATGGCAGCTGTTATTGCTGCATATCTGCCGCGCATGATAGCTGTCAAACGTTTCAAGCAACCGCTTGTGAGCGCGTTGCTGCACCCGATCTCTATCGTCGGCTTGCTTTCGATCCAATGGATGGCGTTTTTCCGTCATCGCTCCGGAAAACCATCAAGTTGGAAAGGACGCACCTATGCTGACGTCAATCCGGCCGGCGGCAGTTAATTTCCCCACACAGAATCAGTCAACAATTTATGTCCGTTCTATTGCTATTGGTCCAGTGGCTCGCTGTGCTTCAGCTTCTTGGCGAAGACCCAGCCGAAGATCAGTTCGGAGAAGCTGTAAGCTGGAGCAAGTTCGCGTCGAAGCCGTTTGTGCTCGTGATCGGGGATCGTGAAGCGGCTGACCGCGCCACTACCATTGGGACTGCGCTTCATGCTGCGCACAACACGCGGCACATCAAGCCGGAGCTACATCTGCATTCAACCACGGCAGATGAAAAACTCAAGGTGATCGCGGTTGCGGCACTGCCCGATGTGCCAGGCATCTTCAAAGGACTATTCCGTAGTGGCTTCAAAGATGAAGGCAAGACCGGAGTCATCCTCGATTGGGACCGCCTGCTCGCACGAAGCTGTGGATATAGAGATGGGACGGTCCTGCTGGTCTATAAATCTCCTGACTCCGATCTACTTCGCATCAGCGAAGTGAGCACGAAGGATCAAGCGATCGCCTTCGTATCAAAGCTCGCACTCTCGGCGAAGTGATCTCACTCGTCCTGATCTAAGCTATGCCGCTGAGCACGTCTATGACTGCAGCACATCGAAAGGACCAAAAATAAGCCAGTTATTCACGCCGCCTTGAAGAGGGCGGCGTTCTTGTTTTAAGACTTCATTAGCCGAATTGGTCCGCGCACAAAAAAGCTTCCACATCAGTAAAGATTTCTTTATATGCGTCTCAACGAGCAAGTGTCTTTCTCCTGATTCCGAGGAATAACATCCATCAGCGATACGTGGCACCGCGATTGACCATGGGCAGAATGGATAATTCGGATGGTAGCACTGAAATGATTAACACTACGATCCGGCATAGCCATCCATGAGTCAGATCGACCGATGAAAGGGTCCATCTGCACACTTTTATAATTCTCGTCTCCGGCCATGAATAAACCGAAATCCAAGAGAAACACGCTTCTGATCATCGGAAGCCTTCTCACACTAGTGATCCTTACCCCATTGATCATCCCAGGTTGTGGTGCAAGTTCAGGTGGGTCTAATATTAACACCATCGCAGCTAAGCGGGGACTTAGTCCTGATGAAATGGAAAGTGCGATCAAAACCTATGTCGCTCCGGGTAAGTATGATGATTACTACATTTTCGCATCTGGCGGACACTCCGGCCAGGTCCATGTCATCGGCGTACCTTCAATGCGTCTGCTAAAGACGATCCCTGTTTTTACACCAGAAGCTTGGAGTGGGTACGGGTTCGGCAATGTAGATCATGAAGCCATGTTCGCTGAGGGCTCGAAGGGCGAACCAAACACACTCAAGTGGGGCGATACGCATCATCCAGCCATTTCCGAAACGAACGGAGAGTACGACGGACGTTGGCTCTATATCAATGACAGAGCAAACGGACGCATCGCGTTCGTCGATCTGGGTGACTGGAAGACGAAGCAGATCTATCGCATCCCGAACACGCAAACCTCGCACGGTGGTGTATTTGTAACGCCGAACACGGAATACGCGCACATCTCATCGAAGGTGCCGATGGCGAATCCGTTCAATAATGCAACGGCGGGCGTTACCGAGGATGATCACCTCAAGCGCTACAAGGACATCTATCGCGGCGTATCCACTTTCATGCGCATTGATCATGCAAATGGACGGATGGATCCATCCAAGAGCTTCCAGATCGAGTTGCCTCCATACAATCAGGATCTCGCAGATGCTGGGAAGGTCGAGAGCGATGGATTTGCGTTCATCAATTCGTACAACACTGAGATGGCTACCGGTGGCAATCAGCAAGGCCAGCCTTCGATCGAGGTGGGTGCATCGAAGAACGACTTTGATTACCTCCACATCATCGATTGGAAGAAGGCTGAGAAGCTCGTTGCAGCTGGTAAGACCGAGATGCACAACGGCATGCCTGTCATTCGTATGACAACTGCTGTTGCAGAAGGCATTCTTCACCTCGTGCCAGAGCCAAAGAGCCCGCACGGTGTCGACATCGCTCCTGATGGTAATTACATTACGGTAAGCGGCAAGCTCGATCCTCACTCAACCGTCTATGAGATCGGTAAGATCAAGCAGGCGATCGCAGCGAAGAACTACGAAGGCAAAGACTACTATGGAATTCCGATCCTCAACTACAAAGCCTGCGTGGCAGCACAGGTCGAACTCGGTGCAGGCCCACTTCACACACAGTATGATGGAGACGGATATGCCTACACGAGCCTCTTCCTCGAGAACGCTGTAGTAAAGTGGAGCCTCGGCGAGCCTTACTTCAAGGGCGACAAGGCATGGAAGGTCATTGACAAGGTTCAGGTGAACTACAACATTGGCCACCTTGCAATGCCACATGGCGATACTCGCAAGCCAGAGGGTAAGTACGTTGTCGCGATGAACAAGTGGTCGATCGATCGATACAACAAGATCGGTACACTGCTTCCGCAAAACTTTCAGCTCATCGACATCACCGGTGACAAGATGAAAGTAATCGCTGATATGCCAGTCGGATTCGGCGAGCCGCACTATTCACAAATGATCCGCGCAGATGTGCTGAAAAGCATTCAGACTTATCAGCCTGGCACAAATCCGATGACGATGAAGCGGGATGAGCATTCCATCAAGGATGGCAAGGAGGCCCGCGTCGTCCGCAATGGCAACGTCGTCGATGTCTACATGTCCGTGATTCGCAGCACATTCACTCCAGATGTCGTGCAAGCGAAGGTTGGGGACAAGGTTCGCTTCCATCTGACGAACATCGAGCAGACGGTTGATGCCATCCACGGATTTGCGGTACCAGAATATAATATCATGGTCTCGCTCGATCCGGGCGAAACGACCACCGCGGAGTTCGTCGTCTCGAAGCCTGGAAGCTTTAGCTTCTATTGCACGGAGTTCTGCTCGGCGCTCCACTTGGAGATGCAAGGCTGGCTGCTTGTGAGTGGCTCGGCTCCAACGCTAGCTAAGAAATAGATCAGCTGGAGATGATCGATCGTCATCGGATGGTCGATCATCGCCACTAACTATCACGTACCCTCATGAACGCTGTGCATCGCTCCCAAGCTCAAGCCATCGGGAAACCACTACTACTACCTCTCATGGCAAAGATGGTGATGATCTTGGCGTGTTCGATCGCACTCTTGGGTTGCAGCAGCGAGCGCGGTCTGCCTACAGTTGTGGCAGACCGTACTACCTGCAGCAACTGCAAGATGCTTGTGAGCGAAACAGCTTATGCCACAGCGTTTCGTGTGGGTGATGATGATCAGGTCTTTGATGACATCGGATGCATGCTGGATAAGCTTGCAGATGACACGAGCCTCAGGCCCGAGCAAATCTGGGCGAGAGACATCAAGACCGATCAATGGATCGATGCGAAGACATCCTTCTTCGCATTCAGTAAGCAGCAAAGGACTCCGATGGGCTTTGGTTACGTCGCATTCCTTGCGAAGTCTGAGGCAGAAGCTGCTGCTGCAAGGTTAGGTGGTACCATGCTGAGTGGCTTTGGAGAGCTCCAGGCACACTATCTGAACAACGAACATGCGAACAACTAAACCAAAGGAGCGCGTCAAGCTGGAGTTCTCGCCAGCACTGCTCCTCATACCGCTGATCGTCGGTCTGCTAGCATTCTTATCCTACGATATGATGCTGTGGAAGATGACGCTCTATGCACCGATGTACCCTAAAGGCCTTGTCATGGAAGCCTATGGTACCAAAATACTGGGAGATCTGAGTGAGATCAACCTTCTGAATCACTATGTCGGCATGCACCCGATAACAGCGGACTCGATCGAGCTCATGTGGCTCTATCCGATGGGTGTGGCATCACTTGTGTTGGCAGGTATTACTGCAGCGATTGCGCCATCATTCCGGAAGTGGATCGCTGCAGGCGTCATGCTCATTCCCGTGAGCATGCTGGTAACAATTCAGTACTACCTCTACTACTTCGGACACAATCTCAGTCCCGATGCACCGATCGATCTGCCGCCATTTACACCACTCGTTCTTGGCAAGAGCACGATCGTTGTGTTCAACTCCTTCTCGATCCCTGGGCCCGCGATGCTCTTCTATCTGCTCGCTGCTCTGGTGATCTGGTTCGGACCAACGATGCTCTCGAAGCTGTGGAAGCGTCGCTCACAAGCGAAGCTTGTTCATATTGCAGAAGGCAAGACCCATGCATTTCCGATGCTTCTGCTGGTTGCTTTCGTCTTTCTCACCGGCTCAGCACGTGCTAACGATCTGCAGCAAGTGATCTCCGCGGCGAAAGCTGGCGATACAGTACGTATCACCGGCTTTCACCGCGGACCGATCACGATCGAACGATCGCTCACGCTCGTCTCAAACAATAACGCAGTTATCGAAGGCGATAGGCATGGCTCGGTGATCACGGTGAAGGCGGATAATGTCACAATCATGGGGCTCACCGTGCGCAGGAGCGGATTTGAGATCCACGAGGATGCTGCAGGTATCTCGATCAGCGGTGACAATGTCACGATCAAGGATAACAGGATCGAGGATGTCTACTTCGGGATCCATGCGACGGACTGCGGCAGCATTGTCATTAGCGGTAACCAGATCGAGCCGGGGCTGACGTACACGTCCCGGCCGGGACACGGCATCAATGTTTGGAATGTCAAGTCTGCTGATATCCGTAACAACCGGATATGGAATGCACGCGATGGTATCCTACTGACATACGTTGAGAAGGTGCGCGTCGAGGGAAACCACGTGACAAAGTGCAGGTACGGACTGCACTCGATGTATTCAAAGGATATCGACTTTTCGAACAATATCCTTGAGGATAATCTACTCGGCATCGCACTGATGTATTCTCAAAGCATGCTTGCGAAAGGCAATGTGATCCAGCGTCATCGCCGTGGATCCTCGCCGTACGGCTTCCTGCTCAAGGATCTGGATAACCTGGTAATGGAAGACAACAGGATCATTGCGAATCAGATCGGCATCTTTGCCGATGCAGTGTCACTCGAGAACAATAGCGCTTCACACGTGCGACGCAATCTCATCGCTGGCAATGAGGTCGCACTTTCCATGCAGAGCAACGTACGCCTGAACTTCTACGACAACAGTATCATCGATAATCTTGTCGATTTCGAGAAACAGGGGGTACGGTTCAATACGGAGTGCAAATGGTCATCTGAAGGTCGTGGCAACTATTGGAGCAACTACCGCGGCTATGACAAGAATGGCGATGGCATCGGTGAGTTGGAGTACAGCGTCGAGGATTTGACTGAGCATGTGATCGATCGATCGACCGCCGCACGTGCATTTCTTTACACTCCGTCGCATCTTACGCTCGAAAGCTCGATCCGGATGTTCCCGATCTTTCGTCCGGCACCCCTGCTCGCAGATCCGCATCCCGTCACGCAAATGCCAGCGAATGCCGCAGCATCGTTTTCGGTATCCCGTGTCGAGCAGCTGTTCGCATTTATCGGCCTAGTATTGTGGCTCGTCGGCGTAAGAGCTGTAAGAGGCTGGAGCCCTTTGCGTACCGTCACCTCATCCCATAGAAAGTAGTACACATCATGATCAAGATCCAGCGTCTTACGAAGCAGTTTGGGAAGGTCAATGCGCTCGATAGTGTTAACCTCACCATTGGTCGCGGAGAACTTGTCGCCGTGCTCGGACCTAACGGATCAGGCAAGTCCACGCTCTTTCGCAGCCTGCTAGGTATTCACGATTATGCGGGCAGCATTGAAATCGATGGCTTTGACCCGCTCCGTCACGGCAAGCAAGTGCGCAAAAGCATCGGTTTCATGCCACAGCACTCGGGATTGCATGCAGATCTTACGGTGCAGGAAACACTGAGCTTCTATACGATGGTGAAGCAAAGCAGCGAGAATCGCGCGATCGATCTGCTTCAGCGAATGAACCTAGAGCATAAGCTCGATTCCAAAGTACGCGAACTCTCTGGCGGCATGCGCCAGCGCCTGGCTTTCGTTATCGCGATGCTAGCCGACCCACCGGTGCTCCTGCTCGATGAGCCGACCGCAAGCTTGGATTCCAGATCACAAGAGATGATCCTGCAGTGGCTTTCGCAGCTGCATAGGGATGGCAAAACGATCCTGATCAGCACTCATTCGAAGCAGGACATCCTGTCTCTTGCAGTGCGCTCGATCACGCTGGAAGAGGGCAGAGTAGTAGATGATCGAAGCTACGCTGGATCAGGAGTACCTATGAACATGTCATTGGAAAATGAAGGAGCAGCAAGATGCTACAGTCATTAAAGATTGGATCTAAGGGCGGTGCTACAGCGATGAAGCCAATCATCCTCAAAGAACTCGCCGATGCCCGCCGTAACAAGTGGCTCCTCGGATACACGGTCTTGCTGGCAGTGCTCGGTTTGGCCGTTGCCTACACAGGACTTGGAAGTGCAGCAGGCTTATCGCTAACGATGTTTGGCCGCACAACCGCGACGTTGATCAACCTGACGCTCTTCCTCGCGCCATTGGTTGGCGTATCGCTCGGAGCAGCAACGATCAGCGGAGAGCGAGATCAAGGCACACTGGATCACTTGCTTTCTCAGCCTATTGAACGAGGAGAGCTCCTGCTTGGGAAATACGTAGGTCTGTGGACTTCTCTGCTCCTTGCCACGCTGATCGGCTTTGCTCCAGCGGGGGTAGTGGTTGCAGCATTCGCAGGCGTGGCTAGCTTCTACTCCTTTCTTATCTTTCCCTTACTCGCGCAACTCGTGATCTCGGCAATGTTGGCATTGGGGCTCATGATCTCGGTTCGAAGCGACGGTCGCTCGCAATCCCAGACATTCGCGATCCTCATCTGGTTCGTCTTCGTGTTAGCGTATGATCTCTTACTGCTTAGCAGCTTCTCCATTACGAAGTTCTCTGCCGATATACTCGCGATGCTCTTGCTGCTCAACCCGATCGATGCTGGACGCGTGCTTTCGATCCTTCTGCTTGAGCCAGATCTCTATATGCTCGGACCGGCAGGTGCATTCCTCATCGAGAGCGTTGGTGCGCTAGGCACAGGAGCGCTTCTGCTATCATCACTTCTCGTATGGACAGCCATTCCACTGATCCTCGCCAACCGCCACTTCAGGTTGCGCTCGGTGGAGATCATCACGGATGGCGTGCCAGCAGCCTCCGAGGCGAAGGGCCTCCTCTCGAACGTGCAGGTGCTTATACTCAAAGGACGCAAGCTTCGGTCATCGACGTAAGTATTCTTCCGATCAACTCCCTGTTCAATTGTGCAAAAGAAAAGCCTGGGTCAACCCCCAGGCTTTTTCACTTACCTTGCCGAGGACGAGGTCATGAAGTGTTCGATTACTTTACGCTGGGGTAAGAAATGATATCGTGTGCGGCAAACAAAAAAGATGAATCATCTTCAAAAGCAAGCCAATTAGCTTCAGTTGAGCACGCACGCCCAGTGGCATATTCCTTTAATGGGTGAGAGCGGTACTCAATTATACATACGATGACCTATGGAGCTAACACTAGATACGAATAACACCACTCAATTCGCAGGCACAACGGACACACGCACGATCAAGGATATCGTGCTTGAGGATTTCCGCGCGGCAGGCGTATTTGAAAAATTTGGACTGGACTTCTGCTGCGGCGGAGGGAAAACGTTGCAGGAAGCCTGTGAAAAGAAGGGCATCGATCCCACATCAGTCCAGAAGGAGCTGAGCGCTGTGCGCAATTCATCTGCAGCAGGCGGAGTAACGCCACGATTCCAGAATTGGCCGCTGTCGCTATTGATCGACTACATCGAGGGCAACCATCACCTCTACATACGCAGTGTCTCATCCAGGATCCTGGCCCATGCGCAAAAAGTAGGCGGAACACACGCAGAGCGCTGGCCCTACACGCAGGAAGTGGCAAGTCTTTTTGCAGAAGTGTCTAGTGAACTCACATCCCATATGTTGAAAGAGGAGAAAAGCCTCTTCCCGCGGATCAAGCAGCTAGAGATCTCGGCGGATCCATCTTCGGTCGCAGCACTCGCTGGGCCGATTCAGCAAATGATGGAAGAGCACGATGGAGCCGGCGAAATACTCGACCGCATTCGTGAGCTTACAAACGAATACACTCTGCCTGAAGGTGGGTGCATGACGTTCCGTACGCTCCTCGGTGAATTGCAGGAGTTCGAGCGCGATCTGCATCAGCATGTCTTCCTCGAGAACAACATCCTCTTCCCGAAGGCGCAGCAACTGGCTTCCGCATGCACCGTGTCAAGTGCGCTATAAGCAACTTCTAAACAGGCTTGACATGCATACACTACGCTGGATCGGATTTACACTACTCATCGTAGCGACCGTTGCATCGGTCGCGTATAGCGCATCAAACCTGATCATGTAGTTGTGCGCAGTCAGCACAATCGCGTCACTTGGTATTACAGAAGTAATAGAGGAGAGAGGGAAGTAAGCCTACCCAGATCACGACGACCGGCCAAAGATTGCCGTGCAAGATGTCGTAGTTCGCTAGGATCGC
>JBKJTP010000135.1:0-3419 GCA_046590195.1 Kapaibacterium sp. (SeqCode)
ATATTTGTCACTGCAACCCCGACCGAAGCTCATGTTCACCGCATCCTTGCAGTGAGCTACCCGCAGGACTGGAGAATAAAAAAGTCGTGGTCGGTCATAGTCGGATATGATGAGGCATATTCTCTGCCGCAATCGAACACGATTTCAAAGGAGATCCTGGCCGATGCAGGTCACAAAGTTACTGCTTTCGCCGATACGACCTATCTCAGCGATGTCCCGGGCGTAGCCTATTTCATCACGTTCACGACAGAACCGGGCACGAATAGCGCGACGACGGCCGTAGTTAAAGCGGCACTTGTCGAGCGTATGGATCCCGATTCGCCGCCAGAGATCGACAAGAAGACAAAGAAGCCGAAGCCACGCAATACTGAGTGGCATTTGTCGTTTCCGCAACGGCGCGAGCTCTCGCTGGTAGGAAATCTCGGGAAGCGACTTGCACCTGAGATCAAACTTGTTCGCGGCTGGAGAACCTCACGCGGACTGGTCATGCAAGATTCGAGCAGTTCGGCATCGCTTAAGACCGACCCTGCGGCCGTCCGTCAACTCTTTGCAGCTCCCTTCACTATCGAAATGTGGTTTCGAACATCGTCAGCATTTCAGCCGATCATCCGATTCATCACCGATGATGCGCAGAACTCGAGACTGCTTGCGACGAACTCGCTCGGGCAGATATATCTCTATGACTTCGATGCGAAGAAGCGCGACATCGTAGCAGGCACAAAGGCGATGGCTGCCGACGGACAGTGGCATCACTTCCTGATGACATTTGACTCGACGCGCAAGCTTCGCTTCTATCTCGATGCCCAACAGCTGATCAACAAAGCAGTGGAGGAATCGCACTTCACGAGTATTTCTGGGCTGCAGTTGGGCAATCCACGAGGCAGCAACGAGCTTCAGATCGATGAGTTGCGGTTCTTCAGACGCGGTTATCATTCGGTCGAGGAGTTCGCTCCGTTCATCGCTCGAGCTGCGCGAGACACGATGGCAGCAACCTGGGCGATGTTCCACTTCGATGAGTACGGCGATCAGGCGCGATCGAGCAGGCCATTGTTAATACGAAGCGATAATGCATCGAAGCCAATATCCACGCCGGTCTATTTCCAGCTTGATACGAATGCACGGCTGACCGAGACAACTTCGCCTGTGCAGACCGACCAGGTCTTGCTCACTGCCGACATGGTAACTCCAACTCGAGTCAGCATTAACTGGAAAGTATCGAGTGAATTGAGCGTGAAGGAGTATGCACTTGAACGCCGTGTTGGTAGTTTTGGTGAATTCGAAGAGGTGATCGGTGCTGATGCGAAGAAGTCGATCCAGAAGCCGAAGCGAGGGCAGAGCTTGATCTCGCGGGCAAGTTATTCCGTGACCGAAGATCTGCCTCGTCTCAAAGGCGATATCGATCTCTATTATCGTGTTGCAGTCGTGACGGCGAACGACGATCTACACTACTCGGAGCCGATCAAGCTGGAATATGGCGACACGAAGGATGTCTTCGTCGAGCAGAACGATCCGAATCCATTCAATCCTACGACGACGCTCGCATTCAGGCTGACGAAGCCTGCTACGGTGCGCCTCGCCGTCTATGACATTATCGGCCGCGAGATCATGACGATCGCAAACGGCCGCCTTGATGCCGGACGTCATAAGTTCGTGCTCGATGCCTCGAACTGGCCGGGTGGCATTTACTTTTACAAGGTAAAGACCGCGAACTCGACGATCACTCGCAAGATGGTTCTTGCGAAGTAGTCATCCGTAATCCTGGCTGCAACGCCTCGTATTTTTGCATCGATGCCAAACACCTCGCCAACAGTCCTCTTCTTCGGTACCCCCGAATTTGCTTCGCAAATTCTTGAGCATTATCTCGCGAATGGGGTGAACGTGGTCGGCGTCGTCACAACACCGGATAAGCCGCAGGGGAGAGGGCTGAAGATGCGATCGTCCGCTGTGAAGCATGTAGCTGAGGCACACAACATCCCCGTCGTGACGCCACTCAAACTTCGGGATCATGAGCTTCCAGCTCAACTCGCTGCGTTCAATGCCGATATCTTCTGCGTCGTTGCATACAAGATCCTGCCGCGAGAGATCTTCACGTTGCCCAGACTCGGTTCGTTCAATATTCACGCTTCGCTCTTGCCGAAGTATCGTGGCGCTGCGCCGATCAACTGGGCGATCATGAGAGGAGAGACAGTGACGGGCATCACCACTTTCCTGCTTGATGACAAGGTCGATACAGGAAACATGCTGTTCCAGGAGCGCTGCGTCATCGGCGAAAACGAGACGGCATCAGAGCTGCATGATAGGCTGATGGCGATAGGCGCTGGCATCGGGCTGCGTACGATCCGTGGCTTAGCTGCAGGCTCGATATCGCCGCAGCCGCAGTCAGACACTGAGGCATCGTCAGCGCCGAAGATCTTCGCGCAGGATTGCGTCATCGAATTCTCGCTACCAGCAGAAAGAGTACACAACTTCATACGTGGGCTTTCGACCTATCCGGCCGCAACCACCGTTACTTCTACGGGTGTCAAGCTTAAGATCTTGCGCACCACGATAGCCCAGGATGCAGCAGACCCGCTTCCGCCTGGAGAATTTCTTGTACTCGACAATAAACGGCTCCTTGTTGGCACATTAACTGCGCCGCTCGAGATCCTGGAATTGCAGCGCGAAGGCAAGAATGCAATGAGCACGGAGGAATTTCTTCGCGGCTCAAAAGCCTTGTTCTTTCGGTCCTGAAGCATTGCCCCTACATCTTACAAGATTCATTGAGTACTACTGCCCCAGAAGCGTCTCCGGCATTTCGATCCACACCTGCGGGCCTTGGTCCGCTGAATGAATATCCGTTTCATCTGCGACCGATGATCGTGGCGCATCGCGGCGACACATCAAAAGGCGCGACGGAGAATAGCCTGAAGGCGATCGCCGAGGCGATGGATACAGGCGCCGACATGATCGAGATCGATGTGCAGCAGACTGCTGACGAGGTCTTTATCTGCTATCATGATGAGATTTTGCATTCACCTGGGGGCAAACATGCTGCGCTTCACACTCTGACTCTCAAGGAGCTGGTCGATGGCAACTATCGTGATCACAACGGTGATCACTTCGTCCCGACACCGCTCATCAGTGTACTCGAGTTGACGCGCGGCAAGATCTATCTCAATCTTGAGATCAAGGAGTATTCATCTCGTGACCCGAAGAAATTCGTTGAGTCATTGCGGTCGCTGGTTGACAGGATGGGGATGACGTTGCAGGTGCTGCTTTCGTCTTTCCGTATCGATTACATTCGGGAGACCCCCTGGACCTTGCCAAGTTGCATCATTCAGCCATCAGAGGCAATGCTGCAGTTCTTTGCATCACGCTCATCGATGCCGGGTTCGATACCATCGAACGCCGCTAGCATGAAGCCATCGGAGCTGATGCAG
>JBKJTP010000262.1:0-9110 GCA_046590195.1 Kapaibacterium sp. (SeqCode)
TGTGAGAAAACGTGTGCTGCTTGCGCGCTTCTCTGACTTCCTCGGCGCGACCGCCATGCCGCGCTCGATCATCGCCATATTCTCCTGATGGCGATATTGGAAATAACGGGAAAAGACAATGCCGATGGCGGTGAAGAACGTAATAGGAATGAGGGCTTCAAAAAAATCGTGCATAAGATGTGTGAGTCGTTATGTGGGTTAGACCACGGGGGAGGGGGCGCGGTTTCAGGTGTGGCAGAAATTGTCACAACTCCGGTAGGCGCAGGCTTTAGCCAGCGTGCTGAAACTAGGGCCGCCTGTGAAGCTAGCTCATGTCTGAATAGTTGGGGCTAGTCATCCCGAGCGAAGTGCGAAGCGAAGCGAGCACGGAGTCGAGGGACCTCCCGGCCGAGAAACTCTTGCCTCTAGCCACCGTTATCTCAGCCGAGAGGTCCGTCGACTACGCTCGGATGACATGACCCGCAGCGTGTGCTCGAAGCGAGTATCGAAAGCATCCCCAAGCGCAGCACGCTGGCTAAAGCCTGCGCCTACAGAATTAGCGCTTGGCTGAAACCTCTTCCCCCACGCGCTGGTCTAACCCTCCGAATGGCCCTGCAAACCGAGACCGATGAAGACCTCATGCGGCGTGTGATCACTGTGCGTGATCAGCACGCCTTTCGTGGTCTCGTTGACCGGCACAAAGCCATGGGCATGACGCTCGCGCTGCGCGTGCTATCCGACGAGATGCTCGCCGAAGAAGCGTTGCAGGATGCCTTTCTCCGCGTCTGGCGATCCGCGCACACGTTCACATTCAACTCGAGCTTCAAAACCTGGTTCTATCGCATACTCTATAACGCGGCGCTCACGAAGCGTAAGACGGAGAGCAAAACCGATGACCATGTCGAACTCGATGAACATGCAGCGATTGGCGAGGACACGATCACCAGTTCAAAAGAAACGACTCAAGTCATATTGCAGAGCATCGAGCGCCTGCCTCAAGCGCAGCAAACTGTGCTGACACTTTATTACCTTCAAGAGCTTTCACTAGAGGAGATCGGCGAAGTGACAGGAATGCCGAACGGCACGATCAAAACACATCTCTTTCGCGGGAGAGAGAAGCTGAGAAACGATGTTAGCCTGAGAGAGTATGTCAACAACTAACCAGCATCAGGACAATCAGAGCCTGCTCGATCGTGAGATCAAAGCAGCGATGAAGCTCGGCGTGCGCGTGCCGCACGCAGATTTCACGCGCGAGCTGATGTCGGTTATCGCCGAAGAAGAACTGTCACCTGTTGCCTCTCGCGTAAGCGCATCTCGTCTGCCATGGACGCTCGTCGCGCTTGGTGTTGTATTTCTCATCGTTGCACTTCTCATTCCAGGCTCATCAGAAGCATCCTCCGAAGGCTTTAGCTGGAGTGGCTCCTCGGTCTGGACGATAGCTGCACTGGGTTTGATCTCGCTTCTTGCGTTGACGCAGACGAAGCCGAGATTTAGAGGCTTGTAGCTCATCTCCCGTACGGCCACTTTGCCAAGTGGCCGTACGGAGAATGCGCCGTCGATGCTTTCTGAAGGTTCATCCTTACTCGTTCTATAATCCGTATTTTTGCACATCACCAATCATCTTTGATGTCGCAAAAGCTACGAAAGCAGGGATTCCAGACGTCCTCCGAGATCCCAGTCAACCGTCTCTACGATAAAGCACCCGCAAGCACCGTCTCGGCAGATGCGGGCGAGTACCCGTTCACCCGAGGTGTCTATCCCGAAATGTACCGCTCGCGGTTCTGGACAATGCGCCAGTACGCAGGATTCGGTAACGCGAAAGAATCGAACGAGCGCTATAAGTATCTGCTGAACAGCGGCACGACCGGACTCTCGATCGCTTTCGATCTGCCGACGCAGATCGGTTACGATAGCGATCATGCGATGGCAGCCGGAGAAGTCGGCAGAGTAGGCGTCGCGATCGACTCGCTCGCTGACTTTGATATCCTGTTCGAGGGCATCGAGATGAAGAACATCTCGACCTCCATGACGATCAACGCGACCGCGTCGATCCTACTCGCGCTATATGTCGCGAAAGCAAAGAAGCAAGGAGCCGATCTTGCGAAGATCTCTGGCACGATACAGAATGACATCCTGAAAGAGTATGCAGCGCGCGGCACATACATTTATCCGCCAACGCAATCGATGCGCATCGTCACCGATATATTTGCATGGTGCGCGAAGGAATTGCCAAGCTGGAACACGATCTCGATCTCTGGCTATCATATTCGTGAGGCAGGATCGACTGCGGTTGAAGAAGTAGCATTCACGTTATCGAATGGCATCGCTTATGTCGATGCAGCGCTGAAGGCTGGACTCGACATCGATGACTTCGCGCCGCGACTCTCATTCTTCTTCAACGCGCATTCGAATTTCTTCGAAGAGATCGCGAAGTTCAGAGCCGCACGCACACTTTGGGCTGAGATCATGCGCGATCGGTTTGGTGCGAAGAAAGCGGATTCGCAGAAGCTTCGCTTTCACTCGCAGACTGCGGGCTCTACGCTGACCGCACAGCAGATCGAGAACAACATCGTCCGCACCACCATCGAGGCCATGGCCGCGGTGCTCGGTGGCACACAGTCGCTGCACACCAACGGCAAGGACGAAGCGCTCGCGCTTCCGACAGAGCAATCAGCTCGCACCGCTCTCCGCACGCAGCAGGTCATTGCGTATGAGTCAGGCATTGCGGATACAGTTGATCCGCTTGCTGGAAGTTATTACGTGGAGAGTTTGACAAGTGAGATCATCGAACGCAGCAAAGAGCTGATCGCGCAGATCGATGGATTGGGCGGTGCTGTCAACGCGATCGAGCAAAGCTTTTATCAGGAGCGTATTGCGCGAAGCGCATACGAGTGGCAGAAGAAAGTGGAGACGAAACAGGAGATCGTTGTCGGCGTCAATCAATTTGTGACCGAAGAGACGCATGTGCCGGATACACTGAAGATCGATCCAAAGCTTGAAGCCGACCAGGCAGCGCGAGTAAAGCAGCTTCGTGCATCGCGCGATATTGCGGAAGCAACAAGCTCGATCGCTCGCGTCTCACAAGCCGCCAAGGATGGTGAGAACCTAATGCCGCATATCATCACAGCCGTTGAGTCGAGCGCAACGCTCGGCGAGATCTCGGACGCCATGAGGCAAGTCTTTGGCGAATATGCCTGAACAAATTTCGCAAGCACTCGTCAATTTGCTTCGCGAGCTCGCACGTAGCTCTGCCACCCGAACAGAAGAAGGCCGCTTCGTCATCGAAGGTCCGCATTTGCTCGAGGAGGCGCTGAAGCACAAAGCGAAGATCTCGCTGATCGCGCACACCGAGGCTTCGTGGCATCAGCATGCGCAGCTTATCCTCAAAGCAGTTAATGCTGGGGCCATCGAATACCGGCTTTCTGCAAAGCAAGCTGAGCGGGTCTCAGAGACGGAGGCTCCGCAGGGCATCTTCACGCTCGTTGATATTCCTGCGGCACGTCAGGTCAGGGGCGAGCAATTCGTCCTTGTCTTAGATGAGGTGCAGGATCCTGGCAACGTCGGCACGCTCATCCGCACGGCTGCGTGGTTTGGTGTCACAACGGTGGTGCTTGGGCAAGGCTCTGCTGACCCGTTCAACCCGAAGGTCATCAGGGGGACGCAAGGCGCTGTGTTCTCAACCAATCTCATCGCGACGAAGGATGTGGCCAAGATCGTCCGAGAGCTCAAGCGTGAAAATTTCACTGTGATATCTACAAGCCTGGAGAGAAATTCTGACGATCTCTTCAGCTACCCGGCGAAGGGGCCGATCGCGATGATCCTGGGCAGCGAAGCGAGGGGAGTCAGGAAGGAGCTGCTGGAGCTCTCTGATGCCAAGCTTTACATCCCGAAGCAGGGCGCGGGGGAGTCGCTGAATGTGGCAGTAAGCGGCGGAATTGTCATGTCACATCTGACTAGGCGATAACGCTGTAATAGAAGTAGATGGTCTTTAAGACAACGGGTGAGAGCCTGTTAACTTGGGGGTAGGGGATCAAGTCATCCGCACTTGTAACCTGTTGGGATAGCTAAGTGTCTTTAAAAAGATAGCTTACTACCCGAAGAAACTGTATCTCGCTGAGTTTACACGACTTACGAACTTACAGATTCCTGCGAAACCGCGTGGCAAAGTAAGCACTGCGGCTCAGCTAAGTTGGATTGGCACAGATTTGAGACTATAGGTTATTATAAGAAATTATCGACGAATTCTCTAACAGGAATTCAGCTATCTGAGACCATTATCCAAGCATTATCCGTCTACGTAATATCTCCTAACTAGCATGGCACAGTACAGCGAACATAGTGAGGATCAGATCAAGGAACAGGCACAGGAATTCCTGCAGAAGGCGTATCGTCTTCAAATGTCCGGTCACCTGAACGAGGCCATCGAGAACTACAAAGCTTCTCTAGATCTCCTGCCTACAGCCGAGGCCCACACATTCCTGGGCTGGGCATATAGCTTCCTTGGCGATTACACCAAGGCTATCGAGGAATGCCGCCATGCGATCGAGATCGATCCTGAGTTCGGCAACCCATACAACGATATTGGCGCATATCTCATCCAGCAGGGTGAGCTAGAGACTGCCGTACCGTATCTTGAGCTCGCGATGAAGGCACGCCGCTATGCGACACCGCACTTCCCGCACTACAACTACGGCCGCATTCTCGAACGCAAGGGCGAGTGGTTCGAAGCACTCGATCAGTACAAGCAGTCGCTGACGATCGAGCCGAACTACACATTGGCCAAGGACGCATTCTATCGTCTTCAGGCATTGCTCAACTAAGCAACCGAATTACTCAAATGCAAAAGGCGCCCCTATGGGCGCCTTTTGTCGTTTATACCGTCATTGCGAGGAGAAAATAGTCCATAGCAGAAAAGACCTAGCAGGTCTTTTCGACGTTTTAATAGACATCCTCGAAGCAATCGGGTCGGGTGGAGCAGGTACTCAACACCCATCTCCATTCTCCCTGATCTGCTTCGGCATCGCCCCGACCTTCGTGCTCATGATCGTCTGGCGGAAGGCAGTCTTATAGGCTGAGAATTCCTGTTCCGGAGCAAAGCCGATGATGCTGAGCGAGCGGTTCGAGTCCGGGATCAGCGCCTGATACATCGTGTACGTATCGATCGGATTGACGACGCGGTATTGCGCGATCGCAGCAGGATGTCCATCGATCATCACCTGCTCATACGAGATCAGGTTCGAGCCGAACCCGCGCTTGAACTGCTCGAGCCGTCCGGCTGGATCATTCGTCTCACCTGCAATATTCGTGAAGATACCGGCATGCACCAGATCGCGATCGATCTCATTCGCCCGAAGCACGAACACGCCATGCGATGCGGAGGAAGTCGTCTTCGTCATCTTCCACGCTGAGTGGAAATCCTCGATCTTCACGTCCGGCTTCTCGTAAGAGAAATGAAAGATCGGATCGACATACCGCTGAGGCACAGCCTCCGAATGCGGACGCGGCAGATCCATCTTGCGATAACTCTCGATCTGACTCATATGATTGTCGCTCACATGCTCGGGCGTGCTACATCCCATGAGCGCACAAAGACCAAAAGATGCGGAGAGGCTTAGTATCAACTTCATATCACAACAAGATTAGTGAACGGACATGGACACCAACATCGCTACGCCACGCTTCGCGGATAGTTACAAACTGTTCATCCCAAACCCATGAGACAAGTGTTCGGGTCTAAATGGTGTGGTAGTAGGCTTCAGCCTTCTACACCCCAGGGTTAGTGTAGAAGGCTAAAGCCTACTACCACACTTCTCATCCCGTATATTTGTGCTATGAAAATGAAAGCTGCGATCAGAAGAGAATATTGCCCGGTGGGAGAAGTCCGTGTCGAGCATGTTGAGAAGCCGACGCCGAAGTCCAACGAGATACTCGTGCGCGTACACGCCACGACCGTAAACCGCACCGATTGCGGCGTGCTCACAGGTAAGCCGCACATCATCAGACTCTTCACTGGACTCACGCGCCCAAAGCTCCCCATCCCCGGCACCGACTTCGCCGGCACCATCGAAGCCATCGGCAAGGACGTAACGAACTTCGCAGTTGGCGAGAGGCTCTGCGGATTCCACGACGAAGGACTCGCGTCGCAAGCGGAATATCTCTCCATCGGCGTGGACAAAGCGATCATGCGCATTCCGTCAAAGCAAAGCTTCGCGGAAGCCGTTGCGAGTCTCGAAGCAGCGCACTACGCATACAACTTCATCCGCACTGTCGGCGTAGAGACTGGACAGCGCGTAATGCTCAATGGCGCAACCGGCGCGATCGGATCGGCGGCACTGCAATTCCTGAAGGCGAAAGACATTGAGGTCACTGCCGTATGCGCGACGCCGCACTTGGAGCGCATACGCGCACTCGGCGCCGATGAAGTGATCGATTATCTCACGCACGACTTCACGCAAGATGCCTCAAGGCACGGCACATACGATCACGTACTCGATGCAGTAGGGAAGAGCACGTTCGGCAAGTGCAAGCTATTGCTGAAGGAGCGCGGAAGTTATAGCTCGTCAGAGTTCGGCCCAAAGATACAGAATCCGTTTCTTGCGATCATGACGATGCGCAGCAAGCAGCGCGTACACTTTCCGTTGCCCGTGAACATCAAGCGCAGCATGGAACACGTAAAAGATCTTGTAGAGCGCGGCAAGTTCACACCGCTCATCGACCGTACATACACACTCGATGACATCGCCCAAGCCTACACCTACGTCGCCTCCGGCCAAAAGATCGGCAATGTGATCCTCAACATGGAAGACGTGTAGAGACATGCTTTAGCTTGTCGCGACGAAGCGAAGCGAAGAGTCCCCATCCCCAGCTCCGAAGGAGCGAAACGTCGGTAGCCCCTCGGCCTCAGCCCGGGGGTGAAAGCGAAGCAAACGAGATTCTCATCCCCTGTAGCGGCGCGGTCCCCGCGCCTGGTGATGGCAGCGTCAAAAGTTTGCTTATATTTGCCTAGCCCATCGCCGATACTCAACAAGCCGCAAGTCGAGAAGATCCATTGGCAGGGGTCGTTAAGGGCTTGTAGCCGCTTTGATAACTCATCATCACCTTTTTAATATGGCTAACAAGAACAGCGTGGCTCCCGAGGAGGAGTCGCAAGAAGAATACAAGAAGCGGATCAAGTACGATGAGCGCATGGCTGCGTTCATAGTTGACGAGACGATGGAAGGCCCGATCTTCACAGAGGAGGAGATCGAGCGTCTAGGGCTTCGGCGTTTTACTGCTGACACTCCTGAAGAGAACTGGGGGCATTCAAACTAGGAGTCGTGTGAGTCGTTGCTTGAGAACGGACAGGAACAGTAGTTTTTATCACTTTTATCATCGAGCCATAATTTTCCATGGGTGCTAAATCATATGAAGGCTTAAAGCCGACCGACAGAGAAGCGGTTGTTACGGAGCTCTTTAACTATCAGGATAAGCGTTGTTACATTTGTGGCAAAACAATTAGCTTGACCGAACCGGTCGATGTAGATCACATTAAGGCCACAGACCTAGGAGGAATTGACGGAAAAAATAATTGGGGACTTACACACGCAAGTTGTAATCGGTCAAAAAGT
The DNA here is from genome assembly GCA_046590195.1 of Kapaibacterium sp. (SeqCode). Lineage (GTDB taxonomy): Bacteria > Bacteroidota > Ignavibacteria > Palsa-1295 > Palsa-1295 > JBKJTP01. Next base: position 7,587 of record JBKJTP010000262.1, read on the forward strand.
AATAGAGATCTTGATCTACAGCGTTATTTGACGGGTTTTCAGGAAGCTCGGAGCCTGCACGCTAACTCAGGAAAATCCGATGAGACCTTTAACCTTGGTGTCGCTTTAGACCGAGCTAAGGGGGCATCTCACGAAACCGAAGGCAGCATCGAGAAAGATGAGAATGGCATTGAATACTTCCAGACAAATTGGAAGGCAAGTGGGTCTCAGATAGCGACGCGGATACCCGTGCAAACGGATCCAAATAATCTAAAAGTTAAATCATTCGTCGGCCTGATCCCTGCCGAATATGTGTTTCATGATGCTGAAATGAATCCTCGATCGATTGTGGATCTAGATGGCTTCATCGAAGAATTCTACAGAGGTAATCCGCAACTTTTACCGAGCCTTGCTCATCTCACGCTTGACCAGATGGGTAAAGGTAAGGTGCTTGTGTTTGACGGTCAGCATAAAGCTGCTGCTCAGATCTTCCTTGGTCATCGGTTTCTTTACCTAAGAGTTTTCATCAACCCGGATCTCAAAATGTTGCGCAAGACCAATTTCGGTGCGCACACAAAACTTGCACAAATCCACTTTCCAGCGGTTATTGAAGATAAGGTTGGATACGATATATTCAATCACGCTTTTGAAAGCTACGTTGCGGATTCTGATCGAAACGCTGCCTCCGAAAGCAGTTTTCTAAGAACCCTTGGAAAGGAAGAGCGAGATGAAATGAAGCGTCACTTCAAGGGGTATCTTAAATTTAGAGTGCTTTCAACCATGGGATCGGAGTCAGGCCAATTCTTTGAGTACGTCGAGAAGGTCTCTGCCCGGTCTAAGAGCAAGCCGCTCGCGTATGAAACGGTTAGGAAAGCATTCTTCGAGAATTTCTTATGCCTATACGATACCGATGAGAAGATTGACAAGACCATTCAGATGCGTGATCTTGAACGTGACAATCTTATAAGACTTCTTAAGCTCTTTGCAGATAAAGCATTAAAAGGAGCGTTCGACATGTCGAAGGGTATTTACAAGCTTGAGGACAGATTAGCCACGGATACCTCAATACGCGATCCGCATCTACGAGCATATCGTATTTGCCGAAGCGCACCACTTATCATTGTGATGCGGCAATTCAAGGAAGCGATGTCACAGTTACTCGCTCTGAAGAATCGTTATGAAAATCCTTCGTGGTCAAAGCCAAAACCCTTATGGGCGAAGATTGAGGAGGAGGATTGGAAGTCACTAGGTAAGATGCTTGATTTTATCCTTGTGCATAAAGTGTGGATTGAGCGCAATCCCAATCACATCCGGAATCTTCAAGACACACGACAAAACAGTTGGGAAGAGATACTGATTCGTGGGAGATTTCCAGGAGCAACAGAATCTGTCTACGACCCTATTCATTCAGGCGCGTTGGTGCGACATGCGAGCGGCGCATAATCGTCTTATTTTGTCCTACTTCATTCCAGTGTTGTATATTGCATCACTGAAGTCATCCGCGCAAGTGGATGGCCATAATGTGGTGAAGGTAAAAGAAGCGCG
>JBKJTP010000194.1:0-25401 GCA_046590195.1 Kapaibacterium sp. (SeqCode)
TGTGCAGGCGCAGTTCGTGCGTTCGGCCCTTCCCATCGAGCAGAACCAGCTTCTTGGGTCATACAAGTTTTTCGACGAGAGGCTAGCGCAGAGTGAGGAGATCCCACTCGGACTTGCTTCGGCTGTCGATGCACCAGGAAGAAAGAGCCCCTATCTTGCGGCAGCATTATCGCTGATACTGCCAGGACTCGGTGAGTATTACGTTGGAGAACAGATCTGGCGCGGTGCGATCTTCACGCTTCTTGAAGCTGGACTATGGTATGGTAACATCTCGTACACGAATCGAGGCGATGACTCCACTGCTGCATTCCACGCATTTGCCCACGAGAACTGGCGACCAGAGCTTTATGCTGCACACCTAAATGAATTGCTCAAGCAAAGAAAGGTCAATGATATCATCACCGACCCGAGCAACTTCGATCAGATCCGAAATGCTGAGGACACCCTGAACAGTCTGCAGACAGAGTACTTTACTCATCGGTTGCCAGATTTTGGTGATCAGCAGTACTATGAATTGATCTCAAAGTACAATCAGTTTGCAAGAGGATGGAAAGACGCAGATGGCAACGAGCTCACAAGCTCGCCGCTCTCATTTCGTCATGCGGTCATGCGGGATAACATGAATCGGCAGTACGAGATCGCACAGACCTTCGTCTGGGGTATCTTTCTCAATCATGTGCTCTCAGCGATCGACGCAGTCCTCCTCACGCACGACCATAACAATGCGCTACGTATCGAGGGTGGCTCGCGTCAGCGAACACTGCCCGATGGCTCTCTCGGTATGGAGATGGAAGCCAGAATGAGATTGCGCTTCTAACAACTCAGCCAAGCGTCGAGGCCCAACACGGCAGCTCCTGCAACGAGAACGCCTTTGCTGCATTCTCTGCATGAAGCTTGCTATCGAACAATCCGTAGATCGCCGAGCCGCTGCCACTCATGGATGCGAAGAATGCACCTTGTTCTTGCATTGTCGATTTGATCTTAGCCAGTTGTGGATTGTCCTCGATGATCACTTGCTCAAAATCATTCGCGATCATGTCCCAGCGATGCGTGCTGATAGCGTCGTGGATGTCTGTGCCAACCTTCTTAGCAACTTTCAAGCGTGAATAGGCCTGTGCGGTTGGGACCGAGATAGCCTCGGGTTTTACGATCAAAAGTCCGTACTTGTGCTTTATCTCGAATTCCTCTAGTCGCTCACCAATGCCCCCGGCGATCGCGGCAAGGTAGCCCGAGACAAAGAACGGAACGTCTGCACCAACCCAACTTGCGATCTCCATGAGTTCGGGCAAAGGTAGAATCTGACCAAAATGATCGTTGCAAATATGGATCGCCTGCGCTGCATCGCTGGACCCACCCCCAAGCCCTGCGCCTGTGGGGATCTGTTTCTTCAGGTGAAGGTGGAGCGCTGGCACTTCGGATATTCCTGCAGCTGCGCCGAATGCGTTTACGGCTTTCATGATCAGATTCGATCCATCGGTAGCGAGTTGACGGTCGCTGCAAGTGAGTGTGAACTCTGAGGCGGCGCTCACCTCGATGACATCGCTCGGTGCTCCGACTTTGGCAAAGATGGTGTTCAGTTCGTGATAGCCATCCGGGCGCTTAAATAGTACTTCCAGTCCAATATTGATTTTGGCTGGGCACGTGTAGGATGTTTTCAGAGAGGGCGAACTCATAGTGTGTGAGGGTATCGAGGTGAAAGGTTTTGCGGAAAACGAATTATCAGGGGTTCTTTGTTCTACTGCCCTGGACTTAGATCTGTCCTCTCTCAAGCAACTTGCCTATGTCAGACACCACTCAAAAGAAGCAATCCTCCCCTGAACTCACGAAGAATGGGGCTGACAATGGGCAGCACAAAGTCTCCGGTAAAGCCGCTGTGCGCGTTTCGCCCGACAAGGTGCATGAGGCGCTCGGCAAGCATATGCTGGTCGATGGTTTTAACATCATTTTCGACCTCATAGAGTCGAAGGGCTCCTGGCTCGTCGATTCTCGCACGGGAAAGAAGTACCTCGATTTCTTTACTTTCTTCGCCTCAAGCCCGATCGGCCTAAACCATCCGAAGATGTTTGATCCGGACTTCACCGAGAAGCTCCTACGCACGGCGATCAATAAGCCATCAAGCTCGGATGCCTACACGGTCGAGATGGCTGAATTCGTTGAGACTTTCTCACGTGTTGCGATCCCTGACTATCTCCCCTATCTGTTCCTCATTGAAGGTGGTGCTCTGGGAGTTGAGAATGCACTGAAGACAGCATTCGACTGGAAAGTCCGCAAGAATTTTGAGAAGGGTTACACCGAGGAGAAGGGTCACCTCGTGATGCATTTCAAGTATGCGTTCCATGGGCGAACGGGATACACGATGTCGCTGACGAACACCGACCCAAACAAGACGCTCTACTTCCCGAAGTTCAAGAACTGGCCACGCATCGATACGCCATACTTGCACTATCCGCTCAACGAGACGAATCTCGAGCGTGCAAAGAAGGATGAGGCAAAGGCCGTAGCAGAAATGAAAGCAGCATTCGCTGCAAACAAGGATGACATTGCAGCGATCATCATCGAGCCGATCCAGGCCGAGGGTGGCGATCATCACTTCAGCCAAACATTTTTCGAGTCCCTCCGTCAACTCGCCGACGAAAACGACGCACTTCTCATTTTCGATGAAGTGCAGACTGGCATCGGACTAACAGGCAAGATGTGGGCGCACCAGCATTTCGTCAATCCTGACATGATCAGCTTCGGAAAGAAGACGCAGGTTTGCGGCTTTCTGTCATCGAAGCGCGTCGATGAGATCCAGCACAACGTCTTCCATAAGTCGAGTAGACTAAACTCCACGTGGGGAGGCAACTTGGTTGACATGGTACGCTTCGAGCGCTATCTCCAGATCATAGAGGAAGATCAGCTTGTGGAGAATTCTCGCGAGATGGGTGAGTATCTCCTGAGCCAGCTTCAGCAGCTAGAGCAAGAATTCCCCGAGATGGTATACGGCGCCCGAGGACGCGGACTGATGTGCGCGTTTAGCCTGTGCGAAGCGCAGATGCGCGATCTGCTCAAGCAGAAGTGCATGGATGCTGGACTGATCCTGATCGGATGCGGCGATCGTTCGATCCGCTTCCGTCCGGCGCTCAATATCACAAAGGACGAACTTGATATGGGGCTTAAGATCATCCGCAATGTCGTCAAGGAGCTTTCTGTTCGTGTTTACTAAGAAGAGGATCGTTACGGAGTGAAGCAGGAGGTGCTATTCTTCGAGCGGCAGTTCATGATGACGTGGGTGCTTGTCGTCGTACTGCTAGGTGGACTTGGTATTCCGCTGCTGATGTTCTTTGTCAAAGGAGTACCGCCGATCGTCTTGTTTATGGTGTTCGTGTTCATCATCATCTTGCTGTTGTTCGCATCAATGCAAACAACGGTGACCAGAGAGAAGCTACTCGTGTCCTTTGGCTTGCTGCCGTTGATCAAATTCAGCTACAAGCTAGGGGATGTTCTCAGCCAACATGTAAGAACCTATCAGCCTGTCGGCGAATATGGTGGCTGGGGTATCAAAGGGTCGAAGCAGAATCGTGCGCTAAATATGCGCGGCAGCGAGGGTGTGCAACTAGAGATGCGAGATAAGCAAGGATCACTTTGGAAGCTAATGATCGGCTCCCAATTACCGGAGCAGTTGGAGCTGGCGATCCGCAATGCGAAAGCACAATAAGAATGCAAGAAGCAAAAGAAGAAGTGGCAAATAGAGAGTTAACAGCCGAAGAGCAGCAAGTGCTTGGCAAGATCATTGAGCGCTTTGGCATTAGAAGCATCGATGAGCTTTCCTCTCTCGTTGTTAAGAAAGAGATCACCTACGATGATTACATCGAGACGGATACGCTTCTCTCGCTGCAGTCCACGCTTACAGATTTCCACGATGAGCTGATATTCAAGGTCTATCACCAGCAGACGGAGCTCTGGTTTAGATTATCACTCCATGAAATGCAGCGCGCGATACGATCGCTCATTGCAGAACAGCCCGATCTGGATACTGCGGGCGATGCCGTAGGCCGCATCAATCGGTACTTCGGCATCGTCTCAACAAGCTTCAGTGTGATGCTCGATGGATTGTCGAGTGATGACTTTCTCGAATTCCGTAAGGCATTCGGTACATCCAGCGGATTCCAGTCATCGCAGTTTAGAGCGATCGAGATCCTTGCAGGACTTGAGCGCGATGCACGCAAGACATCAGGCGGCCGCGAGTCGCGTCCGGCAGCAGAGCTAGCAGATGTGCACAAGAACGCCGCAGATCAAGCGACATTCTATTGGGAGCGCGCCGCGCGTCACATGACGACCGACGAGCCGACGCTTACGCTCACCCTCTTCAAGGAGAAGCACCTTAAGCATCTCAACGAACTCTATCGCAATCGCCAGCCGTATTCACTTCGTATCGCATTTGATGCTGTACTTCGTGCTAGACTTGGTGATACGTCAGATGTCTATGGCAAGCTGAAGAATGATCCTGAGCTTCTGTCGCTTGCGGCAAGTCTGCTCGAACTCGATCAGGCGATAGTCGGCTGGAAGCAGCATCATCTCCGTGCAGCAGCGAAACATCTTGCACGCGCACCGCGCGGGACTGGTGAGACGAACTGGGCAGAGTATCTCTCGAAGTCGATGAACGAGCAGCGATGCTTTCCTGAACTCGCAGCCGCTCTCACGAATAACTAGGCTCTAAGCCTCCTACTGATTCTTTTCAGATCGATGGATCCACTCGCCGCACAATACCGCAAACAGTTTCCTATTCTTGAAACAGCGAACTACATGATCTCGAACTCCCTCGGTGCAATGCCAAAGGAAGTTGAGAACGAACTCATGGCGTACACAAAGCTATGGCAGACAGAAGGCGTAGAAGCCTGGCACGAGTGGTTTCCATTCGTCGATGAAGTAAGTGGCTTGCTCGGCAAGATCATTAATGCCGATGCAAGTGATGTGACGCTCATTCACAATCTTACCGTTGCTTCTGGTCTTATCGCCAGCGCGCTCGACTTCACCGGTAAGCGTAACAAAGTCGTCTTCACCGATCTGCACTTCCCGACGATCAGCTACGTGTGGCACGGTTGGCAGAAGTATGGTGCAAAAGTGCACCTCGTCAAGTCGGATGATGGTATCTGGGTCGATCCCGCGAAGATATGCGAGGCGATCGACGAAGAGACCATGATCGTACCGATCTCGCATGTCTATTTCCGCTCCGGTGCGATACAGGATATCAAGACGATCATCGATCACGCGCACAGCAAAGGCGCGATCGTCATGGTCGATAGCTATCAGGCAGCAGGAGTCGTACCAATCGATGTGAAGGCGCTCAACGTAGATATTCTCTGCACTGGCGTTCTTAAATGGTTGTGCGGCGGACCTGGCGCGGCATTCATGTATGTACGCAAGGATTTGCAGCAGAAGCTCGAGCCGGCGATACGGGGATGGTTGTCCGACAAAGCTCCATTTGATTTTATCATGCCCGACGTCACCTGGGATCCAGGGATGCATCGCTTCCTCACGTCGAGCATTCAGGTGCCGTGCTTGCACACTGCGCGTCCAGCGCTCAAGATGATCGGGGAGATCGGCGTTGACAAGATCCGAGAGAAGTCTCTACTGATGACCCAGCGTATCATCGATCGCGCAGACGAATATGGCTTCACGGTAAACTCGCCTCGCGAAGCACACAAGCGGGCGGGTGCACTAACGATCGATCCCGTAGGGAAGAACTCGACATCGAAGCTCACCACCCAACAGGTGTGCGATGAACTGATCAAGCGACGCTTCACCGTCGATTACCGCCCACCGTTCGGAATGCGTATAGCGCCGCACTTCTACAACACGATGGATGAGATCGATGCGGTCATGGCTGAGATGAAGAAGCTTGTTCAGCCATAAAGTGTAGTTCTGATGTAGAGTAGATCAGGTTGGGACGAACCGGGAATTTTCGACTTAGAGTTGGGTTGAACTCAGCGTATCAACCCATTCGTCATTATGAAAAGCTCTATCTTCCTGGTCCTTACAGGCGGTCTTTCCATGATCAGTGACGTGAACGCGCAGAGTAGCGAGGCTCCTGACGCATTGCACTACACTGACCCGAACAAACTTCGTGATCAGATTCGCGCGCTTCAGTTGACGAGCGATTCAATTGCAAGTAAGTTGAAGAGTTACAACTTCGACTCGATCAGAGTGAACTCGGACGGTGGGATCACCGGATACGGTAGTGTCCCTAAAGACATCTTGCTGGACAATCGCTCAGAAGCCGATAGCTACATCATGAACGGCACGCGATACTATATGAGGAACTCCAAGCCTATGATCGAGCCAAAGCCAGTCTCACCAGGCTCAAACATCTATAAACTAGAGCAATAGATCTTTAAAGCAAGAAAGGGCAGCCAATGGCTGCCCTTTCTCTTTCTTCCAACGGTTTCTAGTATCCGGCTGCGAGTGGCTTGGCCGAAGGCGTAGCACCTCGGATCTTCCAGTGAGCCATGTTGAAGCCAGGACGGACAGAATGCCACGTGATATTGTCAAAGCGATTGACCCAGCCGACAGGATTGTCCGGTACCCATAAGAAGGTATTTGCCTGCTCTTCGTAGAACACCTTCTGCAATTCCTTCTGCATTGCGATACGCTTCGTGTCATCCATCTCTGAACGGATATCCTCAAGAAGCTTATCTGCTCGAGGGCTCATGTAAGCATCGTAGTTCGAGCCACGATTCTTCGCCTGCGATGAATGATAAAGCTGCATGTTATCCGACTCGAACGGATCCTGCTGCCAGGAGCCATAACGAGCATCGAACTTCTGATCGCGCAAGCGATCGAGGAACACTGCCCACTCGATCGTCTGCACATCCGCAACCATGCCGGCCTTGCGGAAGGACTCCGCAATGATGAGCAGGATCTGCTTTCGTGTCTCGTTACCAGAGTTCACAAGGAAGGTGAATCTGAACGGTACCGTGGTGCCATTGATCTTCTTATCGCGCACGCCATCGCCATCATGATCTTTCCAGCCCAGTGAATCAAGCATTGCCATTGCTAGTGCTGGATCATACTTGATCTCTGGAAGATCAGCATTGTGTTCCTTCTTCTCATAATGAACCGGCGTCTGTGTAACGCGAGCAAGACCATGCAATACGGTCTTGATGATCGTTGGGCGATCGATCAAGTGTGCAAGCGCCCAGCGCACCTTCGCATCAGCGAAAAGCGGGTTCTTCTGATTCCACCCGATCACGGCGAATGCAGGGAGCGAGATGCTCGACTTCGCAATGCCCTTGATCTTGGTGGTATCAAGCTGAATGAAGTTGGACGGCGGAATAAAGCCCATGAGATCGATATTTCTTGACTTCAGCGCGGTCATGCTAGCATTCCAATCGCTGATCACTTTGTAGATCAGGTTATCAGGATGCGCTTCACCGATCTCGCCCCAATGATTGACATAGCTCGGATTCCGTTTCAAGCGAAGGTTGTCATTCGTTGTCCACGACTCGAGCATGTAGGGACCAGTGCCTTGAATGTACTTCGGATCGCGTGTCAGTTCTGGCTTCACAAACCACTCTGCAAACTGGGCCATAGCTGGATTCGCCCTTGTGTTCGCGAGCTTTGCGCTGTCAAGTTCTTCAGCGTTGCCCTTCTCGACGATCGCACCGATGTCATCCCATGAGTACTTATCGGTCAAGCCCTGTGGATCGTAGAGATGCTTCGGAATGATGTAAAGCACATCGCCGAACGCAGCTTGCTTGACGAGGAAGTACGGCTTCCACAATGTGAAGCGCACTTTGTACGGATCCCCATCGATGAGCTCTGCGCTGTGAATATTATCGACATAAACACGCTTTTGAGCGGACTCGATATTGAACGGGTTCTTCAATGCCTTTAAGCTGAAGATCACATCGTGGCCGGTTAGTGGTGTGCCATCTGCAAACTTCACATCCTTGCGGATCGAGAAATCGAACTGCATGTGATCTGCCGATTCGATCGGCAATGATTCTGCTAGCCATGGAATGCTGTATTCCATCGTTGCCGGATCAATGCGGAGCAAACGCTCGAAGATCATCTCTTCGATGTAGGTTTCGTTTGCGCCAGTCGTGTTGAATGGGTTCAATCCCTGCATGTCGGATAGGACATGCTCGACGACGCGGTTGGTCGTCGAAAGCTGCTCATCGCCGCCACGTTTGCATCCGGCCGACGTGAGCTGAAGCAGGAGTAGCGCGCACAGTATTCCAAAACTTCTCGTTATGTTTGATCTCATGATGCGATTTAGATCAGTGAGTGAGAGTGGCTGCGAGAGTGTGCATGCCGCTCGGGCGAAGAATTACCGGAACATCCGATCTCATCCAGACTCGGATACTGAAAGGCAACACAAAGATAAATGAAGAACTTCCTCATTATTATTACCTACAAGGTCCCGATCGAGACGGTCGAGGAGCACACTCCCGCTCACCGCGAATACCTCAAGACGCAGTATGCACAGGGGCGGCTGCTGATGTCGGGTCCGTTCGTCCCGAGAACTGCCGGAGTCCTCTGGGCCCAGGCGCAGGAGAGGGAGGACGTGGAGGCGATGATCCAGTCCGACCCCTTTTACCTAAATCAGGTGGCCGATTGGCAGATCATTGAGTTCAAGCCGGTCATGTTCGCCGATGGGTTGAAAGCCACCATTGAGGCCCAGATCGGGCAGTAATCGAGTGATGGAATTAGCGTCACAGAATACCCGTTTTTGCTGCCGATCCTCCCAAGCAGTAACGCATTGTTCTTTACGAAGCCCAGCATGGTCCGCATCCCTCATCATATCCAGAAATTAGAGGCCTATAAGGCAGGCCGACCAATACCCGAGGTCCTGAAACAGTACGGACTCTCGCGGGCGATCAAGCTGGCCTCGAATGAGAATCCGCTCGGTGCATCGCCGAAAGCGATCGAAGCGATGATGGCATCAGTTCATGATGTAGCGTCCTACCCAAATGGCGGCAAGAGTCTTCGCGAAGTTCTAGCTGCACACTACCGTCTTGACATCGATCAGGTCATCGCTGGCGCCGGAAGCGAAGGGGTGATGGACACCGTCATGCGCACATTCCTTGAGCCGGGCGACGAAGTTGTGACAAGCGCAGGTACGTTCGTTGGCTTCTATGTTATCGCTCGGACACTGAATGTTGAAATGCGTCTTGCACCGCTGAGGGACTACGAGTATGATCTCGATGCGATGCTCGATTTGATCACTGAGAGGACGCGGATGATCTATCTAGCAAATCCGAATAATCCGACAGGCTCCTATTTTTCGCGAGAGGATTTCGAGCGCTTCTATGCCCGTGTACCGAAAGACGTGCTGATCATTCACGATGAGGCATATTATGATTTTGCGATCGACGACGCAGCGGAATATCCAAGTTATCTTACCGATATCCGCCCCAACCTCATTACCTTTCGCACGTTCTCAAAGTCGCACGGCCTCGCGGGCATACGCATCGGCTTTGGCACAGGCCCCGCAGAGCTTATCCTTCCGGCGCTCAAAGTAAAGCTTCCATTCGAACCGAACACGCTCGCGCAGATAGCGGGCATCGCCGCTCTCGATGATGCAGATTTTCTGAAACAGACGATCGAGGTCAACCGTCAAGGTAAACAGCAGATCGGGAAAGCGTTGAGTGATCTCGAGATCCGCTTCATCGATACATTTGCGAATTTCTTCTGCATGATCTTCGAATCGGCAGAGATCGCGAAGCAGGTCACTGAGAACCTGGAGCGTCATGGTGTGATCACACGACATCTGGTAGGATTTATGCTGCCGGAGTGCGTTCGACTATCCATCGGTACGCGCGAACAGAATGAAGAAGCTATCGCTGCAATACAGGATGTGATGGAAGAAATGAGAATGACAGCGTAAACAATTATGGCAGGACAGCTAGACATCACCGAGTACTTAAAGCCCGAGGTTGCCTCGAGCCTCGGGAGTCTTGAGCTCGTCGCCAAATTTGTTGTCGAAGGTTTTATCACCGGGCTTCATAAGTCGCCGTATCACGGCTTCTCTGTGGAGTTTGCGCAGCACCGCCCGTACAATCCAGGGGATGCGATCCGCAACATCGATTGGAAGCTCTTCGCCCGTACGGACCGCCACTACGTCAAGCAGTTCGAAGAAGAAACGAATCTGAAGGCGTATATCGTCGTCGATGCATCGAAGTCGATGAACTACACATCGGATGCGAAGAAGATAGTGACGAAGTATCGGTACGCGACGCTGCTTTCTGCCGCGTTGTCGTATCTGTTGATGCGTCAGCAGGATGGTGTCGGTCTCGCGATCTTCGATGAGCAGTTGCGAACGTTCATGCCAGCGCGGCTCAAGCGGACGTATTTGACCGAGATGCTCAAGGCACTGACGAACGCCGAGCCATCAAACAAGACAGCCACAAAGACCGCATTGCGTCGCGTCGCAGAGCGCGTGAACCGCAAAGGACTTATCATCGTGATCAGCGATTTCCTCGATGACCCGGATGAGACCATGGCATCTCTGAAGCTATTCCGCCACATGGGCCACGAGGTACTGGCGTTCCAGGTGCTGGATCCCGTCGAGCTCTCATTCGATCTCGCAGCCAGCGATGCAACGATCTTCGATATGGAGACCGGCGACAAAATGCGCACGCAGCCATATCAGATGCAAGCAACCTACAAAAAGGCGATGACCGAGTTCATCGAGAACTTCAAAGCGCGTATGACCGCCGAGGGGATGGATTATCTCCTGCTCGAGACAACAACGCCATTCGATCGCGCATTAGCGGAGTATCTCCATCGCCGCCAGCGCATTGGCTAGTCGAGCAGCGCGATCATAAACTTGCGCAACTCCTCCTCGGTATTGTAGAAATGGGGCGAGACACGAAGCTTCCCAACGCGTAGCGAGATCACGACATCCTGCTTCAGCAATCGCTCGTGTACCGCATCGGCATTCTCGAACTCAAACGTCACGATGCCTGCACGCAACGCTTCCGCTTTCGGCGTGATGACGTTGATACCTCGCAATGACAAACGGTCATGAAGATAGCCCGAGAGATCGAGCACATTGCGAGTCATCTGCTCAAGTCCAAACGAATTGAAAACTTCGAGTGAAGCCTTTAGTCCGCTCATCCCGACATAATTCAGCGTGCCGTTCTCAAAGCGTCCTGCATCGGGACGCAAGCGAGTTGGATCAAGCGCGGCGAAATCGAACGGATTAGTGACAGAGGTCCAGCCAAGAGAGCACTGGTTAATGCGCGCAAGCGCACGCTGGCTAGCATAAACCCACGCAGTGCCTTCCGGCGACATCAGCCACTTGTGTGAGCCGCATGAGACAAAGTCAATATTATCCGCGACAACATCGAACCGTGCATGCGGCAACGCCTGGATCGCATCCACCGCAAAGAGAATATCATGCTCACTACAGATCTTGCCGATAGCATTCACATCGAGCTTCTGCCCGGTCATGAACTGCACTGAGCTGACGGAGACAAGCTTTGTCTCGGGCCTGATCGCAGCTTTGATCTGCTCTGGTGTGATCATCTGATCCTCCGATTGCAAGATCTCTACATCGACACCGAATCGCTTAAGATTGAGAAAGGGATAGAGGTTTGCCGGGAATTCGACAGCATTTAGGATGATGTGATCGCCAGCTTTCCAATCGAGACCGGTTGCAAGGATGTTGAGTCCATCGCTCGTATTAAGGACGAAAGCGATGTCCTCAGCGTGTGCATTGATCAATCCACCTAGCAGGATCTTCGTCTCCAGCATCATCTTCATTGCCCAGGGATAAGGCTCGATGCCTTTAAGCGCCCGCTTCTCGAGATACTTCCCAACACCCTCGCGAACGGCGAAGCTGATCGGAGAAACAGCTGCATGATTCAGGTAGACCGTATCGGTCCACGTATGTGGAAATTGCTTGCGTGCTTCAGTAACCGTCATGCTCTGTTCAAAATATCTTCAACGCGCTTGATGTCTTCAGCTACATCGACAGCTATGCTCTCATACTCTACCTCAATGCAACGGATCGAAATGCCAGCATGCAGTAAACGCAATTGCTCCAATCGCTCGATACGCTCTAACTGGCTTTCTCCAAGAGATGCGAACTGCTCAAGTACCTCACGTTGATAAGCGTAAAGCCCGATGTGCTTCTTATAGGGATAATCGGTCATCCAGGTCGCTGGCTCTTCCTTCTGCCGATCGCGATTGAATGGGATGAGTTGCCGGGAGAAGTAAATACCATTGTTCTCGCTGTCGAGCACGACCTTTACAATGTTGGGATCGGTAAGCTCGCGGAGATCACGAAGCGGTGTGATCGGCGTCGCGGCGTTGATCGAGCGATCGCTCATCACTTCGGCCAGCGAACGGATGACTTCTGGCGGAACAAGCGGCTCATCGCCTTGCACGTTGATCACAATGTCATATTCTCCAGGCAGCTCACGTGCCGCGGCTGCGACGCGGTCGGTGCCGGATGGAATAGCCGGGCTCGTCAATATGCACTGACCGCCAAAACCTCGAACATGGTTGAGTATGTCCTCGTGATCGGTGGTCACGAAAACCTCTGCACATTCAGCCTTGACGCATTGCGTATAGACTCGCTGGATAAGCGAAATGCCATTAATGAGAGCCAGAGGTTTTTGCGGCAAGCGCTGGGAGTAGTAGCGCGCAGGGATAATTATAGCTGTAGACATGATGCAAAGATACGGAGTTACTCACTCCACTCTGTCATCCTGAGCCGAGTCTCCTGAAAGTATCAATGCGATGCATTGACCCTGGAGGATAGCGTCGCTCAGGATGACGCACAAAAAAAAGCACAGGCGCCCCGAAGGCCGCCTGTGCCTCTATCTAACTCCGTCATAGACGTGGACCCCAGGATCCTTGCCATGACTGATCTCTCCAACCGCAGTGTCCTTTCGGACTTATCCTCTCGCTATCGCCTAAGTTCTGAGCATCTATGTTCCAAAGTCTCTCGGCACTTCCTGTAGCTACTTCCGAGGAGCTTCGTGCGGTCTATAATATATATTCTCCATTACCATGCCATATCTCCCACACTAACATTTTGATGGAAACCTCAGCTATGATGTGCCGTAGAGAACACTTCGTGCCACCGCAATGCAAACGCTAAAGACATATTACTCACAGCTTACGAGGCTCACAGCTCATCGTTCGTACCGCCGATTGCTTATCGGTGGCGCGATCTCCGCTATGGGCGATCGTATCGGCTACATCGCTTTTCTCGCAGCAGTAACGCATGCGAGCTCGACTACGAGCAGTGGTGTGATGGCTGTTGGTATGCTCACAATGGCGGAGATGTTGCCCCCGATCATCGCAGCGCCATTGGTCTCGCTGATGGTCGATCGCTTCGATAGACGGAAGCTGATGTTCTGGGCAGATATTGCACGCGCGATCTTCTTTCTCATCGCCGCACTCTACCCATCGCTCTGGATCTTCTATACGACAGCGTTCATGTCTGCCGCATTCACGGTGCTCTTCGAGCCATCGCGTCAGGCACTTGAGCCGAACTACGTACCTGAAGGTGAGATCACCCAGGCAAATGGCTTGCGTCAGAGCCTGATGTCAGTCGTGATGATCTGCGGTCCTGCCATTGGTGGATTGCTTGCAGGTACAGTTGGCTTCACCTATGCATTCCTCATCAACGCTGTCAGCTTTCTCGGAAGCGCCTACATGGTGTCCGATCTCGATGCCGTGGAGACAAAGCGAGATGGCAAGCGCAGCAGCATAAAGGAAGAACTGCTGGGCGGATTCCGGTTGGTAAAAGAAAGTCCTGGCCTTAGCTATCTCTTTGTGATGTTCGGCGTGTTCACGCTCGTCATCGGCGTGCAATTTCCGCTCATCTACATCTTCGTGAAAGAAGTGCTAGGTGGCGGACCAACCGAAGCTGGCTGGCTCTTCTCTGCAGTCGGTGTTGGTGGCCTGTTAGGTGGTGCTGCACTTGCATCACTGAAGAAGGAGAACAAGCCGTTCGATCTGAAGACGCTGCGTGGCAAACGCAATCTCGCATGGCTCGCAGTGATCGATGGTGTGCTTGTGATCTTCTTTGCGATCCAGACTACGCTTGTACCGACGATGATCTTCTTCGGTCTGTTCGGCTTTGTCGGCACTGCATTCCATGCAGCGATCACCGCAGCCGTTGCGACCGAGGCACCCGAGCATCTTCGTGGACGAGTCTTCGCACTCAACACAGCGATGCATGGGCCGCTCATCGTGCTATCGATCGCACTCGGCACTCCGCTAGCAGAGCAATATGGGTCTGTGCCGGTATTTATCGGAAGTGGGTTGCTCGAGTTGATCGTCGGTGCGGCCTGTCTGTACTGGGCATTCACGATGCATCGTACGCGCCAACGATCCGAGAGCTTCGGCATCAGCCCTTCGTTTAGCCCGTTACGATCGCCGGACAAAGAGGGATAAGAGTAAGAACGCAAGAAGGCCGCTGATATCAGCGGCCTTCTTCATCTTACTTTCCTCTCTACTACTGTGCACCCGAAGAAAATGCCGATTGCATCTCCTTGCACATTCCACTTCACCAGGGCCGGATTGCCAAGATTTACGTCCACATCTGCATTCCTGGATTCGAAATACTCATAGTATCCCGGAGCGAAGAAATAGGCACGTGCAAGTAGAGTGTATTCGTGGTCATTACCATTCGGTACGGCGATAGTTGACCGCATGAGTACTGTTCCGAATTCATCTGCGGACCGATCTGAGTAGACACCATAATTTAAATTACTAGTTTCCCAATCTCCACCCAACGGGTCATAGCCGTATCTCCAGTACCCAAAGCGTACTGAATAGCCCTCTGGTACTTTAACATTGGCGTAGAGATTCTGATAGGTCCAGCCGTAATCGGGGTCTTTGAACTCCTGCGTCCATGCAGAGTCGATTGTACCTGCCTCTGGGATAATAGTTGTTGCTGTCGCATGCTTCTTCCCCCAGACCACACTTAGGGTGTATGACATTCCCCTTTGCGGAATGAGGCCCACGGGACGATACTTGCCGCCGTATCCAATGTACACTAGCGGATATGAGAAACCACCGCCTGAAATGCTCGCAACCGCATTCGCCAAATATGCTTCATTGCTATCGAATGGAATATTCAGGGGGAGTGTCCTTGTGATTTGAACCGTATTTGTCGTGCTGTCAGCGAAGAGGATGCCATGTATCACAAGCTTCTCCTCATAAGGCAAACCCTCTGCATCAAGGATCTCTTCACAGGACGAGATCGATAACCCTGCCAGCACCAAGAGAAGGAGAGCGAATCTATGAAGTGGAGTTCTCATTAGAATGTGCAGCTTAGACCGAATGTCGGTATGATAGGGAAAAGCGAGAACCGATGGATTTTGTACTCATATTTGCTTTGTCCACTGCTTTCATCATAGCCTGAGTACTTCCGATCTACGGACTGAGCAAATGTGTTCTTGCGATTGTACGCGTTGTAGATGTTGATATGGAATTTCCAAGGCAAGCTCCACATCTCAAAGGAATGCGTGAAGTTCAGATCGAGCTTATGGAAGGCTGGGATGCGATAGCCATTGCGCTCGGTGTAGTCAAGCTCTTGATTGCCATCGAAGAAAAAGTCATCATGAATATCAGAGCGCGGAAACTCATATTGCCCCGAAGGCACAGTATACGCCTGCCCTGTCCCATACACCCATGACGCCGAAAACTCCCATGATTCGCCGATGCGATAGGTGAGTACCGCGGAGAGATCATGCCTGCGATCGTAGCGGGGATAGAACGTCTTGCCGCGATTTAGTTCTTCGAATGTGCGGTGGGTCCAGGAGAGCGTGTATCCAAGCCAGCCCGTAAAGCTACCGATGCGCTTGTTTAGAAAAAGCTCAAAGCCATAGGCTTCGCCGGAGCCTCGCGCAAATGATCCTTCAAGCGGTACTGAGAGCGAGAGCGTGGCTGTGTCCTTGTACTCGTACAAGTTATTCATGCTCTTGTAGTAGGCTTCGGCAGAGAGAACATACTCTTTATCGAAGAGATACGTCTCAAGTCCAAGAACATACTGCGTTGCTTCACCAGGCTTCACTGTTTCCGTTGACGGAAACCAGACATCCGTCGGCAGCGCAATATCATTGCGTACTACCATGTGCAAGAACTGATTGCCCATTGAGTATGCGGCCTTCGCCTTCATGTTGCCATCGATCGCATACGATAGCGAGAGTCTAGGCTCTGCGCGGAAGTAGTTGCCCTGCTCGAACCAGTATAATCGCGCGCCGAAGTTGCCAGCCCAGTTCGCACCGTATTTCCATTCGTCTTGCGCATAGAGCGAGACATCAAGTGAGCGATGGATCGTTGGCGTCTGGTCGATCTGTCCGAACTCGTCGAAGTCTACTGTTGCATCAGCGCGGAAGCGATGGTTTGTGATCTCGAGACCTGTCTTGATCGTGTGCTCTTCGCTAGGGAAGTACTGCGCTTCGCCACGAAGCATCAGATCAGTGATGCCAGAGATCGACTTGAAGTCGCCGCCTTCATAATTTGTGTCAGTGTCCTCGACGAGCGCGGTGAAATCATAGCGCGTGTAGATACCGCTGAAGTTCGTGAAGAGCTCTGGCGAGAAGATATGCGTCCATCGAAGATTGGCCGTGCTGTTACCCCAGCTTACGTCTGAACTGACTTCGTTATCTTCGCTCAGCGGGTAGAGAAAAACATCGCGGCCAAAGTATCCGCTAAGATACACTCGGTCGTAGTCACCGAGAATGTAATTCGTTTTTCCTTTGAGATCGTAGAAGTAGTAGTTCGGGATCTCGTAGTTGTTATTCGGATCATCCTTAACGAGCATGTCTGAAAGCCACACCATCGCATCAAGATACATGCGTCGGCCAGAGATCATGAACGTGCTCTTGTCCGAGATCGGACCCTCAAGCGTAACGCGTGAAGTGATCAGTCCAATACCTGCTGTACCGCCGATCTTCTCCTTCGAACCCTCCTTCATCGTAATGTCGAGCACACTCGAAAGCCTACCGCCATACTCTGCCGGGAAGGCACCCTTGATCAACCGAATATCCTGAAGCGCATCTGCATTGAACGTGCTCAGGAATCCACCAAGATGCGAAGGGTTATAGACGATGACGCCATCGAGTAGATTGAGATTCTGATCGGGCGATCCGCCGCGCACATAGAGCCCACTGGAGATCTCTGATGCAGCCTTCACACCTGGCAGTAACTGCAGAACGCGGAAGAGATCCTGCTCGCCACCAAGAGAGGGGAGTTGCTGGACGATCTCGGCAGGTACTGTGATCGATGAGATGCTACGTGTTGGTGACGCATCTCTATCCGCCTCAACCACGACATCCTGGCCTCGAACATCTTCCTGATAGAGTTCGAGATCCAGTTTGATGTTAGCATCAGCGATACTGATGATACTATCGATCGTGCGATAACCAAGCGCTTTTACTCGAAGCTTGTAAGTGCCCGAGGAGAGTCGAGGGAGCGAATAGAAGCCGTACTTATTCGAGACAGCACCACGTGCTTTGGCGCCTGTTGCGGAGTCGGGGGTGAGTACGACTGATGCGCCGATGATAACTTCGCCGGTGCGTCGCTCGCGGATGGTGCCTGAAAGCGTCGACTGCGCCGCGAGATGGAGCGGCAGCAGCAAGAACAGCAAGAAGAAAATTTTGGACACGAGGGGGGGTGTATCGATCTGATTAACACAGTCACTGAAGGACGAGCGAGTCCTTCAGAACCTGACAACGACCGACTCACCGATCGTTATCTCTGAAACCTAAAGGTCTCCCGCTTGCCCTCAGAATCCAGAGTCACAAAATATGACCCTGCGAAGAGGCCACTGACGTCGATCATCGTGGATTGCTGACCAACGAGATCCTGCACATGCACAGTGCGTCCGATAACATCAAGAACCTGGACCTTGCCAGTGATCGGCGTGCTATTGCTGACGCTCAACTTCCCTGTATGCACGGAGAAACTAGTGCGCGTTGGAGTCGCGGCTGCTACGGACATCGTCTCGTCACGCTCGATATCATGCGTCGAGAGCACAGCGAAGTCCGGGTCGAGCTCGAAATTCAAGATCTCTTTACCGACAGGCATTGCATAATACTGCACGCGTTGATCGTTGAAGACAACGAGCGTATCATCGGTCCCATCTGCATTCCGAATAAAGAAGCGCAACGGTGATTCGAACACATCGACATCCTGCTGCTGCTCGATCTCGAATCGAAGTGCATCCGACGAGTAATTCCACTTGATCGCATAGTGCGGAGTACCTGCGCCATAGATCCACTGCTCGAAGAACTGGTTCAGATCCAACCCGCCAAGTCGGGCCGACATGAACTGTTCAAACTTCAGGGTCGAGATGTGACCGTATGCGAACGCATCGGTGTAATCTCGAATGGCATTAAAAAAGAGCGTGTCGTTATTGACATAGCGACGCAACGAATGAATGACTGCGCTCGCCTTGCCATAGATGAGCGGGGCATACTGCTGACCAAAAGCCTCGAGCGCCGGCGGCCCGAAGATGCTGGCAGTCTGAAGGCCACGCTCGAAGTAGTAAGCAGCGGAACCCCGCACCACATCGAAGTAGGCTTCAGGCCCACGGTCGATCTCTGCCCAGATCGCCTCGGTGTAGGTCGCAAAGCCTTCGTTGAGCCAAAGGTCATCCCAGGTCTCGCAGGTCACCTTGTCACCGAACCACTGGTGCCCGATCTCGTGCGCGATGCCAGATTCATCAAAGCCGCGAAGCCATCGACGATTGACGGTCGTCATGCCTTGGTGCTCCATGCCGCCAAAGCCATATGGCTGGACCGGCACCTGGCCGTACTGGGCGAAGGGATACTCACCGAAGCGCTTCGAGAACTCGCTCAGGATACGGGTGGTGTTGCGGTAGGCGTGTCTTGGATTGTACTCACTGCCATCGGTCTTAGTGTTCTGGTAGTCCTCAAGCCAGGCATAATAGATGGCACGGACCGAATCCGATGGGTTGCTAGGGCGAGCGTACTTCTCATCCCACTCGACGAATCTGCTAGCGTTGGCGACCATGAGGTAGCTGGCGATAGGCTTGTCGCTCCGCCAGCGGAAAGTCTTTGAGCCATCGATGTGTGAATCCGTAGACTCAAGAATTCCATTCGAGATGCCAAGGATCCCAGGCGGGACGCGGATGCTGATCCTGGAGTCTGACTTGTCGTACGGCAGATTCATGCAGGGCATCCAGAACTGAGCGTCGAAGGGCTCAGACTGTGTGTAAATTAGATCCTCCTCAACAAAGACGGAGTCACCGACCTGGCCCAAGCCCACGAAGAGATCTTTCGGATAAAAGTAGGCCCCCTTCTCCATCGGCAGATACCGAGTGAAGGCCATCTTGAGTGTAAATTCGTGACCGGCCGCAAGCGAATTGGCGAAATTGAACCGAAATTGGTCATTTACGCTGTTCGGCGAAATGTCGAACCGCTGCCCATCGACCCATGCAGAGTCCATCCGAATGATCGACGCATCGATCACGATGACGTTGGTTGGCTCGGTGACCTTGATCCGCATCTCCTGAATGCCGGAATAGATCGAGCGCTTTTCAACGAAGGGTCTGCGCCAATCAAGAGTCAGGTCGTAGCTGAGGACGTCATACGGGCGGCGCTCATGGACGTCCGGAAGCTGAAGCATCCGGCGGCTCGAGCCATCCGAGTGCGAGCACTGACCGCCACCCGAGGCCAAAGCCAGTGACGGGATAGTGAGTGAAATTGTAACAGCAATGCTTGCGATCGCGCGACCAAACGCGGTCAGACCTAAGGCGGTCATTGGGAGGAGTTTTTTCATCGCCCTAATGACACACCAGTGTAGGCTTTGGTTGCTAACGAGCTATCGGTTACTTCACGCTCGATCGTCCGTATTTTTGCAGGATAGCGCGGACAGACCGCAATTACTCTCCCCACTACTTACCACCGCGCTGCTATCGCACAACTGCTCAGATGTTCACCGGCTTAATAGAAGAACTCGGCACACTCGTTGACCGAAGGGAAGAAGGAAGTTCTCTGCGTCTAGTAATTAAGGCAGAGGAAGTCTTTTCTGACCTCAAAATCGACGATTCAGTATCGGTCAACGGGTGCTGCCAAACGGCGGTGCTTGTCGATTCGCCTACTTTTGAAGTCAATGCGGTTAGCGAGACTCTTCAAAAAACGACACTGGGTTCTTTGAAAATCGGTGAAGCGTTGAATCTGGAGCGGGCCGTCACATTAGGCACCCGTCTCGGGGGGCATCTCGTCCAGGGGCATATCGACGGCACGTCGAAGGTCCTGGAGATCAGGGATCTCGGCGGAAGCTGGGAATACTGGTTCGAGCTGCCTCGGGAATTCAGGCAGTATGTGGTGCGGGTAGGGTCGATAGCCGTCAATGGCGTCAGCCTGACCGTTGCTGAGGTAGAAGACGATCGGTTTAAGGTCGCCATCATTCCTCACACACATAAGGTCACGAATTTCCACGATCTCAGTCCCGGGACCAAAGTGAACATCGAATACGATGTCATGGCCAAGATGGTCGAACGGATGCTGGTAGCATACAAGTGACCCTCAGCTCGATAGCAGACGGCTGCTGATCCAACTCCTCACTCCTTCAAAGTGTGTGTCCTTTGATAGTTTCTTTTGCATTGCTGCGTCAGCTGTTGCCCTGTGGTTTTGACCCCAAGTTTAATCTGACGTGCAGGCACCCGACTTTAATAATCAGTTCTCGTAATCAGCAGTAACGACGTAACCTATGTCTAAAAGCGCCGGTAAAGTCTACTTTATCCTTTACCTTGCAGTGCTTCTTGAGCTCCTGATCATCATCGTTGAGCGCGATGAGGCCGAGCACAATCTCAAAAAGGAGAAGAAGGCCCTCGAGGAGCGTAATAAGCAGATCCAGCTTATTGCCGAAACCATCATTAACTCGATGCGCGGTTCAGCGACTTCGGTCAGCTCGACCTCGAATCAGAGCATGATCTTGGGCGATGAGAAGGAGACCGAAGGCCGTGAGTTTCTCGTTCGCGTCCGTGTTGCTGACCCTGTGCGCGATTCTGTTAAGAATCTCGACCTGCACTTGCTCCGCAATGAGCAAGAGGTCAAGGTGGTTAACATCGCGCTCGATAGCACGCTCTATCCTCGTACACGCGCCGGACAAGATTACATCTTCAAATACATCTTCAAGCCGGAGTACGGTGAAGGCGAATACAAGCTTCGCTTCGATGCTAAGACGAACCAGATCGTCGGTGTGTCCCAGAATGCTTCGCCTGACGATACGGTAAAGATCGGTGCGGTCAAGCTGACGGTAAAGCAGCTTCGCGACGTCCGCGATGGTATCAGCGAGAACGTTGGCCTTCGTGGATATATCGATTCGTTGCTGACGGGCCAGTATGAGAACTTCACCTCGAATATCGGTTCGAACGAGTTTGTCGTCAACGTAAAGAAGAAGGAAGCAACGGTTTTCGATCAGCTCGCCATCTTCCCGCAGGAGAACGACTTCGCAGCATTCCCATCGCTTGGTTTGCCTAACCCGATCAAGATCGAAGGCGCCGAGTCGAAGAATGTAAAGATCGAACTCGCAGAAGGACCTGGTCGTATCGAGAAGATCGACACTAACTACGTTTGGATATGGGAGCCTGGGCCAGAAGCAGCAGGTCAGACCTACACTGTCCGTCTTAAGGGCAATGCTGGGCGTAATGGAGGTGCCAAGGATATCGCGACGAACACTTTCAGTGTAAGCGTCAAGCCGCTCGCACCGACGGGTGTTATCTTCGGACCGCCGAGAAATCAAGCATATACCGGAGTGCCATTCGTTATCAACGGTAAGCACACTGATCTAAACGGCACGTACAAGATCGAAGTGTTCAAGGGCGGCGAAAGGCTGATCGAGACTTCGGAGCCATCGGTCACTATCCCGAAGGAGCAGCTCATGTTCATGGCTGATGAAGGTAAATCGCTTCAGACCAAGATTTCTTTCCGCTCGCCATACATGCGCGAATGGACGATCCTGAAAGACACAACGATGAAGCTCCAGTTGCCTCCGATGAGGGTGAACCCATCAGTCGAAGCTGATGCTGGTGAGCCAGTGCCGTTTAAGGCAGCGATGGGTATTCAACCGAACTTCTACGTCGAGATCCCGTCGAATGACCTTTCGGTTACATCGGATGGGTATCTTGATGCTGTTGCGAAGAAGGATGGTGGAAAGGGTTTTGACTTTACTGTTCGCATGACCCAGAAAGCCAATTCTGTAAAGGAGAAGTCAGGTAAAGTTGTACCGGTGACCATTACGGACACTAAGACGGGTCAAAGTAGCAGCATGGAATTGCGCATTTTCCCTAAACAGCAACAGAAGGGCGGAGCGCGTGGAACTCCTCGCGGCGGTAGTACAAATAAGTTCTAAATCTTTTTCACGCTGGGCACGCAATGTGCCCAGTGCCTATCTTGATTTTTGATGCGTTCACTCACTAATACGTTAATCCCGATGATGAGACTGAAGGCTCTCCTTCTGGTCCTTCTTCTGCAAGCAGGTGCGGCAAGTGCCCAGCCCATTGCAGACTCACTCAAAGCGCTTCAACAGCGTAATGATAAGATGTACCGGTCGCTTCCGCGCGATGCCGATGATAGGGGTATGGCTTACTCCTACACCAACGTCAATGCCTGGCGCATCACGGATCCAGACCTCTTTAAGCAGATCGAGACGATTGTTCGTAGTCAGCCATTCGGTGAGCGCGCGCTGAATAAGATTGACGTAAGCGACATGCTCGTCTTCGTCGCACCTGCTGGCGAGGACAAGTTCGAGCCTTTCCATATTACCTTCAAGGGCCGCAGACAGGCGGATGTTGACACTTCTGCTGGTTCAGATGGTGGCGACGATCCGTTCGGTGTGTTCGGCGGCGGGTCGCGCCGTTCGTCGGAAGATCTATATATAGGTATCAAGGGAAAAGACGTTGTTCGCCTTATGCAGCGGGTACCTGCACTGAAGGAAGCGATCAGCACAGTTCAGGGCGATCTCGTCGAACTGCCTGGCGATATTCTTCCGAGTGGTGTACAGTTGGTAAAGTCCAGCTACATGCGCTACATCTATAATAAGATGTTCACTGGATTCTATAGCAAGGCTCAGATCATTGACGAGCAGCGCAGAGTCCTTGGCCTTCCGTCGTCTGCGGACGAAGAATTCATTCCTGACTCAACAGTGGAAGATCTTGAGATTACGCTCGATGCAGATCAGACGGCAGCATTGCCAGATCAGTATTTCAATAGTCGTGCGTTCAAATACGAGAAGCTAGTAGAGATCGGGGCGGATCGTCTAATGGTTAACCTTGCAGCAAACAGTGCACTTGAGGTAACCCTAGGCAATCCTGAGGTCGGGCTGCCATTCACTTCTAGCGGAATGGGCAAGTTCAGTTACGTTATGCGTAACCTCATCGGTAGTGAGAGCAATGTAAAGCTCGGTCTTGCATTCCCAAGCGGCTCGCTCGGCAACGAAGAATTCCTTCTTTTCCCTAAGCGCCGAATCTCGGGTGGATGGGGTGGATCGGTCGACGCCTATTTTGCTGGCATTGACTTCTTTAGTGCATTCAATATGCCACTTGCATTCAGTGCGACGATCGTCCCTTCGCAGGGGTCGAACGCAAGCATTATCTATAATGGTGGTGACGTACCGCTGAATCTTGCTAATCCTGATTATGAGGGCGGGAAGGTAATCCCAGGCAATCGAACGTTCTATCGCACTTCGATCATTGGAAATTTGATGATCCCGATCATCCTTCAGCTTGATCCAGCCAACTTTTTGCAGTTTGGTGCCGGTATTGGGGTGCACATTGTGCAGCGTTCGTTCATCCCTCGCGAGAGCGATTTTGACGATCGGTTCAATCCTGGTTTGAATAACAAGAATGGCGATGCTGATCTTCGTAACACGCAGTTCAGCAGCGATATGGTGGGTAAGACGCAGGATCTCGAGCGGGTCTCCACACCTGTGACTCCTCGCGTGACCTTGCAGTACGTCAACCATCGCGCGAACAAATTCGGATTGAACTTCCAGTACGATCATCTCTTTACATTTGGTGGATGGGTTGAGATCATCAATAACACGTTGCGCCTCGACATGAGCTACACAGCTCCACTTGTTCGTGATCCGAAGCCATACGAGCCATCAGGGTTCTTCTTCATCACCCCACGTCTGTATTTTTAATAGAAGAGAACAGTCCTTAGCATGACGCACAAAATCACATTTTCAATGACAGCAATGTCTTTATACCAGAAGACCCTTGGTGTTGTGGCTGCTCTTCTCTTCTGTGGAATCACGCAGACCGCGGTAGCCCAGCCTGGTCAGAATCCAGGCCAGAATCCTCAAACGAATTATGCGGATTCCCTTCGGTTGCTCCGATTGGAAAATGAAGCGCTCTCTCGGATCCTTGGCGCCCTGGAATCCATCGATACCGCTCGCCAGAATGAGCTGATCCAGTGGATCATTACTGACCGCAGCATTCGATCACGTGTCATCTCTGCGCTTCGTAAGCAGGGTCGTAACATCTCACCAAATTCAGTTGCAGAGCTTACGGTCACTCAAAAGCCACCGTCTGATCTCGACGAGTTACAGTCTCAGATGAACAATGCGGGCGAGCGTCAACTGCTCCGCCTAGTTATTGAATCGGTGGGCGTGTATGGAGAAGCTAATATCAAGCGCCTCCTCGGTGAAAATTTGTACGCATCAATTGCCTCCCGAGACTATGAGCATACTCTCGTATCGTCTGCTCCAGTCCAGGAACGAGTCCAATTCGTCGCGATTGACGCCTCTCTCTTCGGCGGAAGCATCATCTTCAAGTCGGGCTTTGGCTTTGCATTGAAGGTCGGCAATGACTATCTAGGATATCCATTCTGGCTTCCTGGTACAATGGGTACGTATGGTCTGCTTCGCCGTGGAACAACAGATTTCAAGCTCGGACTTGAGTGGCCACTGAAAGAATCTGGTATCAGCCCATTCAACATTTCTGGTGGGTTCAACGTCAAGGAGCGTAAGCTTATGGGCACGCAAGCTTTCGGGGCACAGATCGAGCAGGATCTCGGTCTTCTTGAGGAGCAATCTGGTAAGCTTCACTTCGGTGCAGAGCTCTTCAATGCGTTCACACCAAACCTGAACAGTTTCCCTCCGCAAGCTAGAGCGCAGCGCTATATCTCGGCCGGACGTCCTGACGCTATCGGTCTTGCGAGAGATCGTGACAGCCTTTTCTACATCGGCCTTTCTACCCATGGCTATGTGAGCTATCGCTTGCCAGAGACCATGCTGAGGGGTGCATATGTTCAGGTTGGCGGCGGTACACATCGCATCAATGCCGTAACCGTTGGCACTCCTCGCAGCGAAGACGTAAACCAACGTGAAGAGCTCCACCAGGCCAAGCAGTACAGCTACTTCGATCCATTCATCAAGCTCGGCTATGTTCGCAGCGGCGATGCAGGTGATGAGTAT
>JBKJTP010000195.1:0-6888 GCA_046590195.1 Kapaibacterium sp. (SeqCode)
GATGAACCAGTTGGATCCGTTATCTGCCAGCATCATTCCGTACTTCTTCAACGCCGTCAGAATGACCTTCGCATCGTTGCTGAATCCGGAAATATCGTAGTCCGTCTTGAGTCTGAATCGAACTCCCATCGGCATGTAGGCCGGATCGGTCAAGGACGAGGCGTAATGTCTTGCAGGATGGATATAGGCTCGCTGGGTCTTCGGTACAGTGAAACGCAAAGCATGCTTTATCTCTCCGGCCTTGACCTCATCGTATCGGACCAATCCAGGGAAGATCGGAAGTCCGGCGGCATCCGCGGATGTCCAGCCATCCGTGCGATACTCGTTCTTTGTCAGATCAAAGATCGCAGCGCAGCTCGCATCCCAGCCGTTATCATTCTGATGCTTCTTCGCATTGAACAGCTCATACAGCTTGCATTCATCCTTGTTGATGATCAGGACATGCCGATCGCCGGTCGCATCATCGCCGCCCTCGACCGGAGCATTTGTCGGGATGGGCATCGGACCCGGATCGCTCTCATCGCCATAATCGGTGAAGATCACTTCGACTCTTGGCGTCGAGTTATCAACGACCATGAACGGAATGCCGTACTCACGCGGCGAACCCCAATCGGGATGCAGTCTCTGACGAGCAGCGGATTGGCCCTCGTTGATCTTCGAGATCCAGGTTCCGGACATCTCATGAACCGGATAACTGGAGATGTCAAGATTCCACGGATTATCGGCAGGGAAGACGGGACAGCCGTCGATTGTCTGGGCAACGGATGCAGAACTCAGACACATGACGAGGCAAACAGACAGGGCTATTCTCATGGCGATGAACAATTGATGACGGATCACAACTTCTCTAAAATACAAAAACGCCCCCGGATAAATCCGGAGGCGCTTAGAGAATACTTTGCTGTTGAAGTACTATCTCACAACATTCATTCGGCGGGTCATCATCTGACCATCGACGAGCAAGCTGTAGTAGTAGTTACCGCTTGGCAACTGGCTAGCATCGAACTGCATCGTCTGAGTACCGATCGAAGAAGCCTGTGGTGCAAGTCTCATCAACTCGCGGCCAGTAGCATCAGTGATCAGGATCATGACAGAACCTGCAACTGGCAGCGTAAAGCTGATCGTCGTCATGTCGCTGACAGGATTCGGGTAGTTGGACAATGCATAACCCAAAGCCGACAAGCTGCTGACCGAATTGGTCGCGCCGATCGAGAAAGGCTCAGATGTTCTTGTCATGCCCTTGGTGCTGGTGATTCGGATCTGAACAACAGGGTAGTTGCCGGTCATCGGAGTCGTCCAGTTGACGCTGGTCGTCTCGTTGACGTTCACCGTTTGGATCGCATTCCAATTAAGGCCGCCATCCGTGGTGAACTCGATCATCATCATCGGTCCGATGTCTGGAGTAAATGTCCAGGCGATGTTGAGGTTCTGACCGTTGCCGATGTTGTTATTCGTCAGGCCTGTCAAGGTCAACGAATTGATCGATCCATCAACGCCAGGCTCAACGATAGAGAAGACGCCGCTGGTACCGGTAACGTTAGCACCGTCAGTGATACGGATGATGACAGCAGATGCCACAGCATCAGGCACATTCCAACCGTAGCTCATCGCATCGCTGTTGACATTAGCGATCAGGATCCAAGTAGCGCCGTTGTCGGTCGAATACTCGATCGTCTTGTTAGCTGCAAGGCCAACGCCGGTCCAGGTGATCTGGTAGTTCTGCGTGCCACGAACGACGCGCTCACCGCTCATTGGGCTCGTCACGACCAAAGCCGGAACGGTGCTGGAGAGGATCGTAAAGAGGCCGCTGGTGCCGGTCAATCCATTCTTATCAGTGATACGTACCAAGCCACGAGTCGTAGCAGAATCCGGTACATTCCAAGGGTATGTCATGATGTCGGCATTCATCGAACCGATCGATCTCCATGTCGCACCAGCATCCAACGAATACTCGAAGGACTTGATGTTGTCGATGCCATTGCCGGACCAAGTGATCTGGTAATTCTGAGTTCCGCCAATGATGACCTCGTTGAGTCCCGGACGGACCACGATGAGGCTCGGGGTAACCGTACCGTCGTAGATCGTAAAGACGCCGCTGTTATCGGTGACGCCATTGTTGTCAGTAACGCGGATGACGACGTTGTTGGAAGCGACCATCGGGACGTCCCAAGCATAGTGGCTCGAAGTAGAATCGATGTTGTCGATCAGGATCCAGTTCAGTCCGCCGTCGATCGAATACTCAAGCTTCTTGATATTCGTGATGTTGGTGGCAGTCCAGACGATCTCGTAGTTCTGTGTACCAGCCATGATGGAATCACCGGCATTCGGACGAACAACCGTGAGGCTAGATGGTGGAGTAGCAGTAGGGACGTTGATCAGATTCGAAGCCATGGTTACAGCACCGACAACGGCAAGCAATCTGCCGGTGATCGTCGATCCGCCATAGAGGTGGATCGCTCCATCAGCGATGATCGTACCGTAGAAAGTGGAGTTATCAAGGATGCTAACCGCACCGTCAACGATCCAGTAGATATTAGCAGCCGACGCTCCGTTGACCAGATTGATCTGGGTATTGGCAGCCGCATTCAATGCGCCGCCGATCTTGACAACGAACACAGCATTTCCGTCGCCCTTAGCGTCGAAAATGATAGCACCGTCAATCGTGGACTGGGCCCCAGAGCAATAGGTGCGAGGCGTGAAGACCTGGCCATTGCCCATCGTAACACCGATTGCAGTGTCACAAGGGATCAGGTTTGCCAGGTTGTAGGCGTTGATGAGGTCGTTCTTAGCAACGAGTGCAGCAGGATCGGCGACGTGCTTTGCACCGGTGTAGAGTCCAGGAGGGAAGCCAGTAAAGGCCCCGGCGTTCGTTCCGACGTCACCCTGGATGACGGTCAGGCCGGTATTCTCGATCGCACCTTCGCCGCTAAATGCGCCATAAGTTGCAGTCGTACCAAGGTTTGGTGGCGTCTGAGCCATCAGCGGTGTCGTAATCAGCAAAGATAGTAATGACAGCGCAAATAATGCACGGAAACGTTGTATATAAGACATCATATAGTAAATGGGGTTGGTCGTCGTACTCTGATGACGCAGGAGGGGATGCGCTCCAATAGGCAGCCATGTCGGCGCGTTGGAGGCGCACACTGCAACAAGCAATCCAACTTGCACCAAGAAATGTGGCTCAGTAGAAAACAGCCCCACCGGGACGTATGTGCCTGTTTATGCTTCCACGGGTTTAAGCCCGGTCAAGTTACAATATGAATAATTATTGGTTTGATGTCCTAAAGCGGTGCAGTGAGAGATAGGAGTGTTTCAACCATCTGCGGTGTACTATATGCCGCTCTTCAACTGCCACAATCGACACGCTCTGAACCCCATGGATCGTAGGAAATTTCTCGAGAATACTTGTAAGTCCGGACTCGGACTGCTCATCGGCACCACCGTTGTGGATCTCACGAAAATCCCTTCGGCAAATGCTATTTCTCGCGCTGGAGCCAATACTGAGATCCGAGAGATCCCTATCCTCCTGATCGATACACCGGAGCTAGAAAATGTCGGCGGCATCTACCACTTCCAGATAGATGATCTCGAGAAGGATCTGCTGGTCGTCCGTAGATCCAGAGGGGTATTCATCACAGTCGATATCAAATGCACACACAAGGGCTGCGATGTCGGATATGACGCGGAGAATTCCTGCTTCCTCTGCCCATGTCATGAGTCAAGATTTGAACTCGATGGAACGCTCAAGAACGGTCCTGCCGAAATCCCAATTGGAAGCTACAAGACACTCTACAACGACGAAGCGCAGGAGGTGACGATCCTGATCCCTGTCCCTCCAGGCACGCCTTAAGCCGGTACTATCTCTGTGCGGATTACTGATGAACAGATCGAACTGATACGACAGGCGACGAACATTGTCGACCTCATTGGCGAGACTGTCAATCTCAAAAAGCGCGGTGCCAACTGGATCGGGCTTTGTCCTTTCCACAATGAGAAGACGCCATCCTTCAACGTTCGCGATGACAAAGGCATATTCAAGTGCTTTGGCTGCGGTAAAGGCGGCGACGCCTTTACCTACCTCATGGAGCGAGAAACCCTAACGTTTCCTGAAGCAGCAGTCAAGTTAGCTGAGAAAGCAAACATCAAACTCGAAGACGCTACCGAGGAAGAGAAAGCTGCGCAATCGGAATCGGAGAAGATCCATGGCGCGATACGCGCAGTTGCTGGTTGGTATTACCGAGCGCTGCGTTCTACGATCGGAGATGAGCCGCTCAAGTACATGCACCGACGTGGGCTAGGCGAAGATGTTCTGAAGAAGTTTGGTATTGGTTACGCGCCTGATTCTCCCGGTGCGCTTGTCAGAGCAATTCAGAACAAGGGCTATGGCGTCGAATATCTCGAAAAAGGTGGCGTAGTTGCGAGATCTCAGGGCCGAGACCACTTCGAGCGATTCAAAGGCCGTATCATCTTTCCGGTATTCTCACCAACTGGTAGGATTATTGGCTTTGGTGGACGCATCTATACTGAGCATCAAAAGAAGCAAGAGCTAGCGAAGTACATTAACTCGCCTGATAGCTCGATCTATCATAAGTCTGAAGTACTCTACGGGTTGTATCAATCGAAAGATGCGATCCGTAAACTTGATCAAGCTATTTTGGTTGAGGGCTATCTTGATGTGATGTCGCTCCATCAGGCAGGCATCGAGAACGTAGTTGCCGCATCCGGCACAGCGCTAACGAAGCAGCAACTTGCACTGCTATCGCGCTACACAAAGGCGATCTATCTTGTATTCGATGCTGATACTGCAGGGCGCGCAGCGGCCAGCAAAGGTATCGATCTTGCACTCCGCGCAGGGTTCGATGTCTATGTCGTGGTGCTTCCCAAGGGCGAAGATCCCGATAGCTACATTCAGAAGAATGATGCACGAGCATTCCGCGATAGACTTGCAACAGCTGAATCCTTCATCGAAGCTAAAGCTCGATGGTTCGATGAGGCAGGAGCATTTCAAGATCCTACGAAGCGCGCAGCGGCGGTGCGATCGATCATGGATTCAATTCGGCAGATACCCGATCGCATCAAACAGGTGACATTCACCGATGCACTATCGCAGCGATTTCGCATCGGACTAGAATCCCTCTATGGTGAGCTCACGACGCCGACAGCTGAGACGCGCCGTGATCGCCGCGAACGACAAGAGCAACAGGAGGCCACCGCTTTGATCGAACCGATCACGGTCGATGCTCAGCAACGTTATATTCTCACATTGCTTAAGGCGTTGCTAACCGCTCCAGCAGTTGTTGCAGAAGTGATCTGGAATGAAGGCTTCGACCTCGACCAGATCAATGAGCCACTCTCAAGAACACTTATCGCGACGATCCTTGAGCGCGTCAGGCAGCGGGAGTCAAATGAACTTTCAGAGTTGCTCGCGCTTTATGCATCTCAGGCTACCATGCAACGGTTGCTAGTGGAATCGGCAATGGAGACTGATGCATCTCCTGATGACGAGACGATCGAACGCGCTCGCAATCAGGCCTCTGATGCGATCTTCAGATTATTGTTCGCTGAATCTAAAGCGCATCTGAAGCAATTGCAGGCGAATGCTGTCACGATGGATTCAGAGCAGTTCTACGCCGAGCATCTCTTTCACACAGAGCGGATCAAGCGGCTCGATCTCTTGCTTCGCCGGCACTCCGATCCTGTCCAATGATGACGACCAGCACTGCCACATACTTCGATAAGCGTTCAGCAGAGTGGGACGATCTCTACAAACGAGATCCTCGCTTTGCAAGAAGATATGAACTCCTGACACGATTCATTCAGCCGTTGATCTCCAAGCACCACATCAAGCGTGCACTTGATTATGGTTGCGGCAGCGGCATCTTCTCGCGTTATCTCGCTGCTAGCGGTATCGAGGTGCTAGGGCTTGATATTTCAGAGCAGATGCTAAAGAGCGCTCGGGAGCTTAGCACTGGCACCATCACGTTCACCAATGATCTGACTCAAGTCACAGCATCCCGGTTTGATGCGATCTTCGCGCTGAGCGTGTTGGAATACGTAGATCAAGTGAACACACTCTTGCGAGCATTTGCCACATCGACCAATGTGAATGGGCTGCTTGTTGCCAGCATTCCAAATCCAAATGGTGTGGTACGACGAATGGAGTCGATGGTTTACGGTCTCCGCAACTTGACACGAGGCAAGCTGTTTGGCCGTCGTGGAGATTATCTAGCACACCTTCGTTGGAAGATCACCCCGAAGCAGTTCGATCAACTGATGATCTCACTCGGATATGAAAAGATCGCCGAGCTATATTATAACTCTGCGTTCAATATGCCAGAAGGCATTCTGCCGTTCTTTGAAAGGCGCTGGTGGGCGGCGCTCTACGCAGGCGCGTATCGGAAGGTGCGTTAGCGCTTAGCCGTTGTGCTAGATTCGCGAAGGCCAGATGTGATAGAGCATGAGATAGATCATCACGCCGGTCACTGAAACGTACAGCCAGATAGGATACGTATAGCGTGAGATCTTACGATGCAACGCGAACTGCGACTTCAGTCCACGACGAAGACTCAGAATGGCTAGCACGGGTACTGCCGCTGCAAGTATAGTATGCGAGATCAGGATCGTAAAGTAGAAAGGCCTTGACCAGCCTTCGCCCTTAAAGCCTACGCTTCCAACCTGATAATGATAGATCAGATAACTGATCAGAAAAATACAGCTAACTGTAAACGCAGCGATCATCAGCTTCTTATGCTCGTCGCGCTTGTTCTGCTTGATCTTGCTGCGAGCAATGATCAGGAGGATTGCGCAGGTGCCGTTCAGCACTGAGTTGAGTAAGGGGAGGTCGTAAAAGGACATGATCGAGAGAAGAGAGTGTCAGCGATCAGGACT
>JBKJTP010000289.1:0-3562 GCA_046590195.1 Kapaibacterium sp. (SeqCode)
ATCCGCTCTTCACACTCGTTGGTTGGTTATTCTCCAATCTACCGATACCAGCTTCAGTCATCCTGAAGATGAATATCATGACTGCACTCTTCACAGCAGCAGCTGCCGGAGCGGTTGTGCTGTTGATCCAGGAGATCACCGACAACTGGTGGACAGTCAAGGCACCGAAAGTCGATAATCAGAAGGGGAAGAAGAAGCAGGAGTTGCCAGTGGTTGTTGAAAGGCGAGAGAATTATGGCTCGCTGATAGGACTGATCGGCGGTCTCATCGCCGCCTTTAACCTGACATGGTGGCAGCAGGGGACGAGCCTCGAAGTCTACGCACTGCATATCGGGCTCATCACACTTGCACTGTGCTTCTTTTTGCGAATGCTTCGCAAAGGAGAAGGCACTGAGAAGAAAGATGCGTTGCTGTTTGCAATCACGCTCGGGCTTGCCTTTACCAATCATCTAACATCCATTTTACTCGCGCCAGGAATGCTGTATGCATTCTTTGCGCGATATGGATTCAATAGCTCAGCGTTTGCCAGGATCGGGAAGCTTGCTATACCGTTCGGTGCTGCATTGCTGGTCTATCTTTATCTACCGTTTCGGGCTGCAAGCAACCCTATTCTGAACTGGGGTGATCCGTCTGACTGGACGCAGTTCTTGAAGCACGTTACTGGCGGACAGTACAAGATCTGGATGTTCACCGGCAATAACGCTGGCGACAATTGGTCTATGTTCTGGAGTGGCCTCTCTGGGCAATTCTCACTGCCTGTAATTATTCTTGCGCTAACGGGAATACCAGCGCTGGTCGCGAGAGGCACGAAGCATCGCGTCAATCTCCTCGTCTTCTTCTTGCTGTTGTTTTTCGGTTGCTTGCTTTACGCTATTAACTACGACATCAATGATATCCAGTCGTACTTTTTGCTTTCATATCTCGGGATCGCCGTGATGGCAGCGCTAGGTGTTGACTGGGTCGTTAGGCAATTCATAGCAGGGGGCAGGGTCAAGCAACTGACTGCCTTGAGTCTCATTGGCGCAACAGTCATCGGTATTGAGATTACAACGAACTACGCTGAGGCAGACGAGAGCGGCAACTATTTGGTCGAGGATTACACTCGCAATGTTCTAACCAATCTTCCTCAGAATGCTATCATCTTCTCGACTCAGTGGGATTTTTGGGTAAGCGGGGCACTGTATTATCAACTAGTAGAAGGCCTGCGTCCAGATGTGCTAGTGATCGACAAGCACCTGATGCGCGATCGCCCGTGGTATTTCGCGCACTTGAAGCAGCGCGCTCCTGACGTAATGAGGCGTGTCGAACCAGAGATGGATGCCTTCCTGCAGCACCTTGTGAAGTTCGATCGTGATGAGCCGTTCGATCAACGCGCGATCGGCCCTGCGTATCAAGCATTTACTGCTGCACTCATAGAGCGCAATCAAGATCGGCCGATCTTCGTGACATCAGAAGTGATGGAAGAGCGCGATGAGTTGTTCGCCCCTGGTGTGCAGCCCGAAGCACGAGGTGTTGCGTTTGCGTTGAACAGCATGCCACAAGTGACCAGCGCGCCGAAGATTAAGAATACATCGAGCGACTACAATAAGCGTGGATACTATCCTGATAATACACGACGGCTTCAGGCGGTGCCATTGGCAATGACAGCCTCGAAGTTGGCGGTCGAGGGTAACATTGCGCTTGCAAAACAGTACTACGATGCGGCGCTATTGTTAAAGCCGGCATCGCGTTCATCGTATGATGATCTCCTGCTAAAGGAGCGCGACTTCGCGCTCGCTACAGACAACTTCTTCCAACAGCTCGAGCAAATGCGCGCACAACTACAACAGCCAACACCATGAGCTTCTCCCGTCAGCTAACAGAAGAAATGATCCGTAGGCTGGATGCTTCGGACATGCGCGCAACGATCGCAGCGATGCCTGACCATCTGCGCGACGGTCTGAACCGAGCCAAAGAAGGACTTGCGAACTCGAGCTTACAGCGTGAGTACAGCAATATTATCCTTGGCGGACTCGGTGGCTCTGCGATCGGTGGCGATATCGTCCGCTCTTATCTTGGCAATGATCTCACGATCCCGTTCGAGATCGTGCGTGGCTATGCTCTCCCCGCTTCAGCCACGAAGAATACACTCGTTATCATCTCTAGTTATTCGGGTAACACCGAAGAGTCTCTCGCATTGTTCGATCAGGCTGTTCAGCGCGGAGTGCCACCAGTCTGCATCACAGCAGGAGGGAAGTTACTTGAGGAAGCAAAGGCGCGAGGGCTAGTATCAATTGTATTGCCGCAAGGTTTTCAGCCGCGTGCAGCGCTTGCGTATTCCTTCGTCAGTGTGTTAATGATCTTGCAGCAGGCGGGCCTCACTCAGGGAGAAGATGCGAGGATCGATAACGCGGCAACGCATTGCTCAGAACTTGCTTCAAAGTATCAGTCGCTTGCAAATGATAACGAGGCACTTGCGCTGGC
Organism: Kapaibacterium sp. (SeqCode); assembly: GCA_046590195.1. Lineage (GTDB taxonomy): Bacteria > Bacteroidota > Ignavibacteria > Palsa-1295 > Palsa-1295 > JBKJTP01. The sequence continues at coordinate 2,464 of JBKJTP010000289.1, forward strand.
AAGAACGCTTTTGCATGCTGTACCTGTGATCTATTCTGCTTCGGATGTTCTTGGTAGCGTCAACGTGCGCTGGCGCGGGCAATTGCAAGAGAACGCCAAGCACTTCGCTTTCGGGAGTGTCCTGCCAGAGATGAATCACAACGAGATCAACGGCTGGCAGCATCCGCATGACCTCATGCAGCATTTCACAGCGATCATGTTACGCAGTCCGGAAGACGAGCATCCGCGCGTGCAAAAGCGCTTTGAAGTTCTCTCAGAGATCTTGCGTGATAAAGGTGTGAACGTACATACCGCCCAGGCGACAGGTGGCGATAGATTATCCCGCATGTTCAGCCTTATCGTACTCGGCGATTGGATCAGCTTCTATCTTGCCATGCTTACCGAAGTGGATCCGACACCGATCCCATCGATCGATAGGTTAAAGGCCGCTCTTAGTTAGACTTAAGTGCTTTGTCGATCATCTCACGCAACTTCGCGTTCGATGGTCGTGGTGCATTGCCGCTGATGATCTTGCCTTCGCGATCGAGCAACACATATCGAGGTACAGAGTTGATGTTGTAAGGCTGAAGCTGCTCATTGGCAGCTTGCGATTCCGCATAGATCTGAACACCTTTCACCGCGCGCTCGCGAACGAACTTCTGCCATTGGCGCACCTTCTTCGTTTCAAGTGCGACGCCAAGGATTGTAAAGTCCAAGCCCTCATAAGCCTTTGCAAGCGTCTCGAGATGCGGCAACTCACGAATGCATGGCTGACACCAGGTGCCCCAAAAGTCGATCAGGACAACTTTGCCTTTAAGGTCCGAGAGCTTCCGCATAACTCCCGCTGTATCAGGCAACTCCAAATCTGGAGCAATGCGGCCTTCGCTCATTGCGAGCTTTGCGTCCAGCAGTGCGCCGAACATCTCCACTAGATCTTCCTGCGTGATGTGCTCACGGGCTCCTGCCTGTAATGCCTGAACGACAATAGGGGACTGGGAGAAGTACAATTGACGCTTGCTGTACTCGATGAACGCGATCGCTCTTGCACGCCCCGTCAAGCTTTTGACGAAAGACATCTCGATCGAGTACAGCAAGCGTCAATTGTACTTCTCCCAGTCCC
>JBKJTP010000023.1:0-4948 GCA_046590195.1 Kapaibacterium sp. (SeqCode)
TGCGAGGCGCTGCAAGATCTTTCGGAAACAGCCTCATCGCCGAGCCTGAACGCGGAAAGAGCTTTTGCACCGACGGACCGAGCGCACGGCTTGCGGCGCCTATGCCAATCCGGGAAGCGATTGTCGAAGCCCAATGCAACGTGCGAAGCAACGGCTTGCTTGAAAGTAGCTTCGTGTAGATGAAGCGCTTGATCGCAGGTGGCTGATGAATAGTGTTGAGGCGTTCGCGGGTCTGCTCCATGAGATACCCAAACTCTACCCCTGATGGACAAGCCGTCTCGCATGCGCGGCATACCAGGCACGACCACTCGTGTTCGGCGAAGGTCTCGCTTGATGCCTCTAGCCGTCCCTCATCGACAGCACGCATGAGATAAAGTCTGCCACGTGGGCTTGGCATCTCGTGTCCGGAGATGATATGCGTTGGGCAGGCCGGCAAGCACAATCCGCAATGAATGCAAGCTAGCAGCTTCTTCTCATCGACGAAGGCATCGCGAGAGGCAGGCATCGAGATCTGTACCGGTTCTGCCATCTATGCGGTGATGTTGCGCTGAAGTTGGCCGAGGAGCTGCGACGCGATCGGGTCTAAGGGTTTTGATCGGATCTCCAGGTCACGCGCCCGAGATATGCCTCTTATCAGTTGGCCCCAATCACCGATCTCCTGATGCTCATAGCTTGCAAGCCAATCTCGATCCTCTGCGATGTCCTCAGTTTCACCCGCAAACTCGAGGACAAGTTTGTCGTCACAATCCTCCAGGATCAATGGCTTCCGCTGCATCATTAGTGGCCGCAACTCGAGCGCTGTTGTGAACCGGATGAATTGCTTCGGACGGGGCATCACTTTTAGCGTCAGTTCGATCGCATCGAAGAGCTTGCCCGCACTCCCGACATAAGCGCGATGTGTGTCATAACCAGCAACCGATTTGACGACACGGCTGCCAGACTTGAATTGATGGCCATTCTTTGTGACGAATGTGCCGCCGAGAACGGACGTAGCGAGTGGTGAGCCAAAGCGAGCACGTGAATGATATGCGTTACGGATCATTGCTTCACCCAAGGTTGCATCATCGCGCTCATCTGGCAAAAGCATTGCGATCCATTGCCCATTCTGCCTCAGCGTATCATCCAGCTCAGCAAGCGTGATCTCTGGCTTGCACATGATGATCATCTCATCCGGTTCGTAGAGCGTGATATGCTCGCTCATAGGTCGATCTGGACTGGCGGTGGCTCTATCGGCCTTGCGTCAGTGCCGTCGGGCTTCGTGTTCAGCAGCTCTCCGAGCTTCGAGAGCGCGAGCTGTCCGCATGCTGCTTCAATGTCTTGTCCTGAACTTGACCGCACCATCACCTGTGCGCCATTCGCTTGCAGCTCTTTAATAAATGCTTCGAATGCTGCGGGCTCTGCGGGCTTGAGCGTTGCCGAGATGCCTTGGGGATCGGTGAAGTCGATCTTGTGGAATGGGATCACATTCACCTTGCTCGGCATGCGCCGCGTGATACGCGCAATCCGCTTTGCATCGGCAGGCGTATCGTTCAATCCCTCAAACAAGATATACTCGTAGGTGATAGGGATGCGCGTCTCGCGGTAGTACTCTTCCATCGCAGAGAGCACTTCTTCGAGCTGATACTTCTTGTTGATCGGCATGAGCCGCGTACGCAGATCATTCGTTGTTGCATGCAGCGAAAGTGCTAACTTCACATTCAGCCCTTCATGCGCGAACTTGCGGATCTCCTCAGGCAAGCCGCTCGTCGAGACCGTAATGCGGCGTTTGCCGATCATCTCACTCTCTGGATCGGTGATGATGCGGAGCGAACGCACAACATTATCGTAATTGAGCATTGGCTCACCCATGCCCATGTAGACCATGTTGGTGATACGCTCACCGGTTCGGCGTTCGACTTCAAAGATCTGCAGTAGTATCTCTCCTGCCGTGAGATTGCGCTTTAGCTTGAGCGATGCCGTTGCGCAGAACTTACAATCGAGTGGACAGCCAACTTGTGTCGAGACGCAGATCGTCTTGCGCCGGGCTTCGCCTTTGTCATCGCGCATCTCACTTGGTATGAGGACAGTCTCGATGTCCTTGCCATCTTCAAGCTCGAACAAGAATTTGCGCGTGCCGTCCTCGCTGATGGATTCATGCAGCATCTTGATCTGCGGGAGATAACTCTTCGACTCGAGTTGCGCGATGAATGCCTTTGGCAGATCGGTCATCTCAGAAAATGACGACGCCCGGCGGGTATACATCCATCGGTAAAGCTGCTCGGCCCGGAAGCCTGGGACACCGGGAAATTCCTCTTTGAGAAGCACCTTCAGCTCATCGAGCGTACGCCCGAAGAGCTCCAGTTTGCCGTGCTTGAATGTGACCTCGCGCTTCAAATCCTCTTGGGTCCTAATACTTTACTTACCGAATGAGAACAGCCAAACCTCTTACTCTATCCACCACTATTCCCCAATTTACTGCCCCTGCTCATCAATATGAAGGAAAACTTCGAGAAATCTTTAAAAAAGACTATGGCAGACTTGCTTTTTCGATTTTAATTGTGTATTATGCACCCGACCTACGTACGTCCTAGCCGACCTCAAAGTCATTCACCGAATCGAGGCCCTTCCCAGGGGCGCTCTTACATACTTGTTGTCTTATTCAGTTTGACCTTCCAATGGCTTCAAACTATCATACCTTTGCCGCGACGAAGACGGATGATCGTTCATCCTTGGCTGACAGATCATCTTTGGATGACCGATCATCCGCGCGCGAGTTCAGCATTCTTGCTGAGAAGCTCGCACGACCCGCTACGACCGGCGACACACTGCGCATCCCATCTATGCAGACTACATCAGCTCTTGTCGATCGCGAGTTACGTTCTTCCTTAGCCTGGAACAACTGCTCGACGCCGCATTTCAATCTCAACTACGAACTCGATCGCTTCGAGCGCCGCGAGATCGATGGCGTGATGAAGCTGCTCGAGCAATCATATAGCTCGATCTTCAGCCAAACGAATGAAGCATTTGCCGATCGACTTGAGATGTATCTCGTCGATGCCCGCTCGCAGATGCTGCTGGGTAGAAGGCTATCGAGTCATCTTAACGTAGAAGAAAAGACGCTCTATCTTACACGACTCCCGTATCAGCCACTTCATGCACAGATCATCGCGCATCTGACGCATGCAATGCGGATGTCGCGCTTTGCGAAGAATTACGAGGACTGTCAGTCGTGGGCATTGATGGAAGATGCATTTGCGGTATTCCTGAATCATCGACTAGCACCGCAGCCAGATACTTTCCCATTCTTCGGTATCGAACCTGACATCATAGTACACGAGCTGATGAAGAACGGACGTGTACGCTCATTGCATGAATGCTGGGAAGCACCGGCATCATGCACTGTCCTAGAGCGCCAAGTTCTCAACGGCGCGTTCTTCCTTTATCTCGGTGATACGTACAGCGATGAGAGAGTGGTGGAGCTCTCTAAATGCGATAGCGATCTATGTGTCGACACCTTCAAGCTGGTCTTCGGTAAGTCGCTCGATGAACTTGAAGCGGAGTGGGTCTCGCATCTGCCAACTTCACTGCTTGCAATGACGCGCGACGAGCTCGATCTCGCGATCACTCGGTGGGAGAAGAAGATCGATTCGCATTTGTGGTGCTGAGCATAAGCGCTTAGCGCGACAGATGTTTGGCGAAGGCGTAAGCCCTGGTACAATTCGTCAATAAAAATCATCAAGCCTTGAAAGGGCGACAGAAATGTGTCGCCCTTTCAGGGCTTTGAGTTTATAGCCATTTTTTCTGCCAGGGCTGGCGCCCTTCGCTAAACGGCTGCCGCCCTGCGGGCTAGGATTCGCGGTTTAGCTTGAGCTGGTGCTGCGAAGTAGCTCGCACATCACGCAGGTTTGCAACGTGATCATAACAGCTCTTCCTCTTCGTCGCCTACGATATCCTGCTCGACGTATTGCTTCACTTCCTGCTGAAGTACCTTCGGCACGAGGAAGTAATTGTCTCCTGATTTCGGTGCGTTCTGGAGCGCACGAGCAACTTCAAGCGACGGCTGCTCAACATCTGCTCGCATCGCGTTCTCTTCCATCTTCTCGTTGAGATTCTCGAGCGGCTCAATGCCATCGACGTTCACCTCTTTGAGAAGATCGACATAGCCAATGACCGAGTTGAGCTCGGTCGTGAGCGTATTGAGCTCCTCTTCGTTGAACTCGAGCTTTGCGAGCTTCGCGACGTGCAGTACTTCTTCCTTCGTTACCATCTAGACCTGTCGCTCTTAGTTCGTTGCTACATCTAACGGACGCATTACAACAATGCCCGTTTGTTTCCCATTCGTCGCGAGGTAGTCGCTGAGCGAGCCTTCGCTGATCACCACTTTGTTCAAGGCGCTGCTTGCGTGCATGAAGCGCAGCACTCCGTCATCGCCGCGAACTGCGATGCCCGTATGTGACATGTCGAGCCCATTGATGCTCGTTGTGATACCGATGAAGTCGCCATTCTGGATACTCTTCTCGATCTTTGCAACCGCTGCCTTCGGGATATAGAAATATCCACCACGCAAATGCATGTCCTCCTCGATCATCTTGATCTTCTCAAGTTGATCTGCGTTGGCCTTGAGCTGTTTGTAGGCATTCGGATGCGTTGACATAAAGTCGATGCGGCGGCTATCTCGTTTCGCAAGTGCGCCACCAACTTCTTGCGTCACGTTCAGCATCGTACCCTTCTTTACATTATCAAAGAAGTAATCGCTGGAGTAGTGCAGACGCGATGCGAAGCCATCAACGTCACCTCCGCGATAACGAAGCTGAGCAAGGTAGGAGCGATACGATTGGAAGCCGGGCGGATTCGACACCTTGATCGTTCTGGCCATCGCAAATGCGTTCTCGTAGAAGGTCACGCAATCGAGACCACGAAGATTGGTGGCACACTTGAAGTCGATTCGCTGAACGAGTCACTTGTCACC
>JBKJTP010000138.1:0-2964 GCA_046590195.1 Kapaibacterium sp. (SeqCode)
GAATAAATTGCGCAACACGTGCGAATGTGATAAACTACTCTCGCACGAATTCGCTTTGTAAAACGCAAGTCTTGTGTTGATTGCACAAAGCCGCGCGCGAATGGTCACTTTCGATCGATCATTTTCGTACGAGCAGCTTTGATCACTCCCAAAGCCTTACATTATTCCTGTCTCCACCGCGAACGCTGCTGAGAGGGTCCCCTCCTCCGGCAAGTCTTCTTTCCCACGCGGCTGAGGCCATTGTTTTCTCTTCTTCGTTTTTTGTAGAATCGCCTCATATGTCGAATCTTCTCGTGGGACTGAATCCCGCGCAGCTTGAAGCTGTCCGTAATGCGAACGGACCGACCATGATCATCGCCGGAGCAGGCTCCGGTAAAACACGCGTACTCGCGCACCGCATTGCTTATCTCATGGAGACGGGTGTTCGTCCATGGGAAATACTTTCGCTGACCTTCACGAACAAGGCTGCGAAAGAGATGAAGGATCGTATCGGTCAGCTCGTCGGTCCCGAACAGGCGAAGGATCTCTGGATGGGTACCTTTCACAGCATCTTCTCGCGCATCCTTCGCAAGCACGCGACTGCACTTGGCTACACAAGCAGCTTCACGATCTACGATTCGGATGACAGCCTCTCTGCCATAAAGCAGGTGATGAATGCGCTCGGCATCTCGCGCGATCAATTCAACCCGACCGCTATCCGCAGCCGCATCTCCAGCGCCAAGAACCAGATGATCATGCCGGATGCCTACGCAAACATGGCGTATGATCCGTTCTCGAAGAAGGTATCTGAGGTCTACCCGAAGTACGTCGCTGCATTGCGCGCATCAAATGCGATGGACTTCGACGATCTGCTCCTTCGCACGATCGATCTCTTCTCGCGCAACAACGATATTCTCGAGCAGTACCACAACAAGTTCAAGTTCATCCTCGTCGATGAGTATCAGGATACCAACCGTGCGCAGTACGCGATCATCAAGCATCTTGCGGCGAAGCTGAAGAATCTCACGGTTGTTGGTGATGACGCACAGTCGATCTACGGATTCCGCGGTGCCGATATCAAAAACATCCTAGATTTTCAAAACGACTACCCGAACGCGCAGGTCTTTCGTCTTGAACAGAATTATCGCTCAACCGCGAACATTCTTGCAGCGGCCGATGAGCTCATTAAGAACAACAAGGGCCAGATCCCGAAGACGCTTTTTACAGAGAATCCACCTGGTGATCTTGTTAAGATCGTCGAATCGACCGACGAGCGCGATGAAGCATCGTACATCGTGCGCTCGATCGAAGATGAGATACGTAAATCGCGTCTCGATCTCCGTCACTTCGCGATCCTCTACCGTACGAATGCACAATCGCGAGCGATCGAAGATGCACTGCGTCGTCAAGGCTATGCGTACTCGATCGTAGGCGGCACGGCCTTCTATCGCCGCAAGGAAATCAAGGATGTGCTGGGATATGTACGATTGCTCGTTAATCCGCACGACCGTGAGAGCTTGCTTCGCGTGATCAACTATCCCGCTCGCGGCATCGGTGCGACGACGCTCGATCGTCTCTCGTCTTATGCGATAGAGACGGAGCAGAGCCTCTTCCAGGCACTGCTGAACGTGGAGTTGGTCTCCGGACTGCAATCTCGTGCACTGATCAAGATTCGAGAGTTCACTGCGCTCATTCAGAAGTATTCGAATCTCAAGAGTGCGATGTCACCGAACGAGTTGCTTCGCGCAATGATCGATGAGACTCGCATCCTCGCTGAGCTCAAACTCGAGAACACGATGGAATCGATGGCTCGGTACGAGAACATCCAGGAATTCCTGAGCGGCGTAACAGAATTCTTTGCTGAAAAGCCTGACGCTTCGCTCGAGACGTTCCTTGAAGAAGTATCACTCGTCAGCGACGCAGATCAGATCGATGGTAACAAGAACGCCGTCACCTTGATGACGCTTCACGCAGCGAAGGGACTCGAATTCCCAGTCGTATTCATCGCCGGACTTGAGGAGGGCCTATGCCCTAGCGCTATTGCTGGCCAGGAAAAAGACGAGATCGAGGAAGAGCGCCGACTGATGTATGTTGGTATTACGCGTGGCATGCGCAAGTGCTTCATCCTCTATGCGCAATCTCGTATCCGCTTTGGTGAGGTCTCTCGCCAGATGCCATCTCGTTTCATCGCAGAGATCGAGAAGTCGGGTGCGACCGAGCTTGTGACGAGCTATGGCACAAAGCCCCGTCCACGTGAAGCATATGCTGAGCGCGACACCACATTCACGCATCTGCTGAATGGCTCCTCTACTCTCAACGGCCGGACCTTTAAGCCGAAGCGCGCAGCAACAACTCGCACGTCGTATTTCTCGGATAGCGATTCGACATCGTCCTCGGATTACTCGCAGATCGAGGGAGACTCGATCCGCAAAGGCACACGAGTTATTCACAATACTTTTGGCGAAGGCCGTGTGATCGAAGTTGCGGGACGAGGAGACAAAGCCAAAGCTATGGTCGATTTCCCGAAGTTCGGACGCAAAAGTCTTATGCTGAAATTCGCTAACTTGAAGGTGCTTTAGTCCTTCAGGCTAAACGTAGAACAGCCGATGATCGAAGCTCTCGCTTCTTTCACCGGCTGTTTCAATTTAAGCTTGGCTTACTTAAGGATCAGTGAGATCACTTAAGATGCATTGCTGTCGCTACCACTTCGGCTCTTGCCACTGTGGCTACCGTTACTTGAGCCCGAGCTCTTTGATCCAGAGCTGCCCGAGTTGCTTGAGCCAGAGCGGCTGCTACCTGATCCAGTTGATGAGCCTGAACGGCTGCTACCTGAACCCGAAGAGGACGATCCCGAACCTGAACGGCCCGACGATGAACTCTTTGATGGATCGCTTACTGAACGACCTGCACCCATCGATGAGCCGGTCTTGCCGCGGTCACTCGTCTCCGATGATGAGCGTCCGCTTGTTGATTTGCTTGAGATTG
>JBKJTP010000183.1:0-6727 GCA_046590195.1 Kapaibacterium sp. (SeqCode)
AGCGAGAAGGTCCGTGGTGCGATGGCTGGTCAGGTGATCCATGCGATGCTGGAGCAGGTGGGTGATCTGGTGCACAATGGTCTCCTTGATGTGGAGCGTTTCGATAAGCGATTCGAAGGCGTAATCACTTCGTTGAACATCTCTCGCGAGGAGGAATCGAAGCCGCTTCGTGATCGAGCTATTCGTGACGTTTCGAACTTTATCTCGTCAGACTTCGGCAAGTTCGTCTTGAGTTGCGGTACATTCTTCACTGAGCTTCCAGTTCAATCGCAGCTCGATCATCAAAATTCGCTGTACGGTATTATTGATCGTCTCTTTGCGGAGCCTGATGGCTCGTGGCATTTGCTGGATTACAAGACGGATAGTCGAAGGCGGGATGCAAAGCAGAACCAGTATGATTTTCAGCTTGGCTATTATGCTAGCCTGATCAAGAAGCTGTATCCGAAAGCGAAGCAGATCAAGTCGACGGTCTTCTATACTCAGCTTGGTGTGATGAATCAGAAGGTTTACGATCTTGATTCGTTCAATGAAGTGGAGAGTTCTTTCCTGAGCATCATCGATGGTATTCGTACTGACGAGAGGATACCGGAATTGAAGTTGCTGGAGAGGAAGCTATCGCATTGTCAGGATTGCAATTATTACAATCAGGATCGGAAGGCCTGTGTTGTGCCTTTGGATTAGAATCCGACCGATACTCCTGCGAGGTACCCCAGTTGGTGTAAGGTTCTAAAGTCCGGCCCGTTGTAGCCTGTTACTTCTGAACTGCTCGGACCTATTGCTGGAAAGCCCCAGTATCTTCCGGCAAGCGTTATACCAACATCAATGTTATCCTGACGATAGACGGTGTATCGCGCTCTGGCGGTTGCAGTGAGAAGTAGCGATAGCCATGGTGATGCTGAATCTTCATTGCGCTTCTCTCCTGTCCTGAGAATGGTGAGCTCTCTTGAGGGAATTCCGAATCCAAATCCCAACCCGAGTCCAACACCGACTCGGAAGCCACCGGTGCTGATAAGGTTGCGCATTGTCTCGATGCCGAATGTTGTTTGAGCTACGGATACTTTGTGATAAGCATTCTCGGCGGCGCCATTGATATCTTCCTGCGCGTCGTATTCGCGTGTTTCTGAAACACCTTCGAGGAAGATAGAGAAATTCTGGATACCGTTGGTCGAGACTTGCGCTCGCAAGTGATAGATAAAAGCATCCTGAAAAAAGCCTCGATTTTCGAGGCTTCTTTTTTCTACTTTACCTTGTCCGGACTTTGCGAAGGAAACTCCGATCTCGCTCGCGGTATGCTGAGCCTTGCTGGTGCTGATCATCGTTGTGATGATCGCGATCCCGAAAGCAAGTTGTCGAAGATTCTTCAAGTGCAGTTTAATAAACGCGGGCCTTCGGCTTGTACTTGCCGAGCACCACATCCTTGTAGCCGATCTCAGTGCTGCCGTCAGACTTCTGATAAGCCATCGTATGCTTCAACCATTCAGCATCGTTACGATCTGGGAAATCCTCACGTGAGTGAGCTCCGCGTGACTCCTGACGGTTCAATGCACACTCGACAACCACTTCCGCTGTATCGACAAGATTCTCAAGCTCGATCGCTTCGAGTACATCAGTGTTGAATTGATTACCCTTGTCGTCGATGACTGCCTGACGTGAGCGCTGCTTCAACTCCTGGATCTTCGCCTTCGCCTTCAGCAAACCTTCGCCATTGCGGAAGATACCACAATTGTCCATCATGATCTGCTGCAGCTCGGTGCGGATCTCGACGGCCTTTTCGCCGCCAGTTCTTGCCTTGATCTGTTCGACCTGCGCCTTCGTCTTCTCTCCAGCACCTGCCTTGAGCTTGGGCTCTTTTGCACCTGACTTGAGATACTCAGCGATGGCCTTGCCGCCGCGGCGTCCGAAGACGATAAGATCGAGCAATGAATTCGTACCTAAACGATTGGCGCCATGAACTGATACACAAGCGCATTCGCCAGCAGCATAGAAGCCCTGGACGATCGTCCCCTTATTATCCGAGAGCACTCGTCCGTCGATGTCCGTCGGGATACCACCCATCGCGTAGTGCGCTGTAGGCTGGATCGGCACACCTTCGGTCGTCGGTTCAACTCCGAGATATGTTCTCGCGAAGCCTGTGATCTCTGGAAGCTTCTCGTTGATGATGCGAGGATCAAGATGCGTCAGATCGAGATGGACATAGCTTGTGCCATCCGATCCTTCGATGCCACGGCCTTCGTTGATCTCTTGAATGATCGCACGGGAGACCATATCGCGTGGAGCAAGATCTTTTACCGTCGGAGCGTAGCGCTCCATGAAACGCTCGTTGTGCTTATTGCGCAATATTCCGCCTTCGCCACGTGCCGCTTCTGATACCAAAATACCAAGCTTCCACAATCCCGTTGGGTGGAATTGCATGAACTCCATATCCTCGAGTGGAATGCCAGCGTTGTAGCTGAGCATGAAGCCGTCACCTGTACCGACGTGTGCGTTCGACGTGATGCGCCAGATACGTCCGTCGCCGCCTGTTGCGAACATCACAGCCTTCGCATGGAAGGTATGGACTTCGCCTGTCAGGATCTCGATCGCGACAACTCCTGAACAAACGCCATCTTCGATGAGCAACTCCGTTACGAAAAACTCGCTGTAGAAATTGACCTTGTTCTTGATGCAATTCTCATAAAGCGTATGCAGCATGACGTGGCCAGTACGATCGGCCGAGTAACATGCGCGCTTGACTGGTACTCGCTTCGAGTCCGGATCATCTCTTTCGAGAGGTCTGGTATGTCCGCCGAACGGACGCTGTGCGATCTTGCCTTCTTTCGTTCTCGAGAATGGCATTCCCATGTGCTCGAGTTCGATGATGGCTCGTGGCGCATCGTTGCACATTACTTCGATCGCATCCTGATCGCCGAGATAATCCGATCCCTTCACGGTATCGAATGCATGCCACTCCGGATTATCCTCTTCGAGATTACCGAGTGCTGCACAGACTCCGCCTTGCGCAGCACCGGTGTGCGAGCGTAACGGATGGACCTTGGTCAGAACTGCACAGGAGAAGTTCGTTGGTATTTCGACAGCTGCACGAAGTCCTGCTCCGCCTGCACCTACGATAATAACGTCGTATTTATGAACCATTGAATCTAATAAACTTGGGTGTGGCGAGATTAAGGCATGTTCGGATCGAACGTGAGCACGGTATTGATACCGATGCCGACGAAGATGATCGCGAGAGTTACCATGATGCCGTAGAGCGTCCAGGTGATGGACTTACGTAGCTTGAAATCGCGGATGATATTCCATACGCCCTGGATGCCATGGTACATACCGATGACAACGAAGAGTATGTACATCCCGACGAACACTGGCTGCTTCAAGCGTTCTGCTGTATGAGAGAAATCGTGGCCGCTGGCTGGATTGTAATGCATCCAGAGGTAGTGGCCGATCGTCAGGATGATCAGTGCGATACCGGTGATGCGTTGCAGCATCCAACTCGGTGCACCTGACTTACGTGATCGGGTGTAGCTTCTCATGTGGCTTGCACCCTGCTGTGGTCCTTCTTGTGACATGTTGTTAGTAGAAGTTTGGGTTAGGGTTTAGCCGACGTGTATTCCGAGTTCTTCCTGGAAGATCAGGACGCCCATCAGGACGACGAGGATGAAGGCGACGATATAGACCGCAATGAGTATCTTCTTGTGATACCGTGCGCCATCAGCCAGATCGACGAGTGCGATACGAGCACCGTTGAGCGCGTGGAACATCACTGCAAATCCTAGCACCCATTCGAGGACCTTGAATGGGAAGGTCGTGAACAGATCCATTTCTGCCGTGAAGGCAGCACGTCCATGCTTCAGTGAAGAGAGGGCCCAGATGTGCATGAAGAGGTAAAATGTCAGGGCCAGCCCGCTGATGCGGTGGAAGATAAAGGCCCAGGAGCCTGAATGGAGGCGGTATTTGCTTAGAATACGGGTCCAGGCGCCTACCGGGGCACGGTTTGGAATGTAAGCCATGTGAAAGCTACGGCTTTATTGGAGGATATAATGAACAGAACTCTGCGAATTCCTGCAAATTTACGAAGAAAATGGGATGAGGTTTTGGGGTGGAGTTTGGGGACGACGATTCGCCCGGCGAACTCCCTTACGAGTCATCTCGAGCGAAGCGCAGTGAGGCGAGCGTAGCGAAGCCGAACGGAGCGGAGTCGAGAGATCGGGTGTGGACGACTACGAACTGAGGTCAGGCCAGGTCTGCTCCCAGATCTCGAAGTGATGGATTTAGCTTCGTGATCAGTATATCCTTCTTCGATCTGCTCCACTTCTTCAACTGTTTCTCTCGGCTGATGGCATCGACTATCGATGGATAATGCTCGTAGTACACAAGTGCTTCTAAGTTGTAATCCTTGGTGAAGCCAGAAATTGCGTGAGTTCGATGTTCCGCTACCCTTCTCTCCAGATCCGAGGTCACCCCGATGTAGAGGGTCGTTCTTCGACGACAACTCATGATATATACGTAGCCAGCCTTCTCCATAGACAAAATTACTGCTGATCCCGACCCGATCTCTCGACTTCGCCCAACTCATTTCGCTGCGCTCATTCGTTGGGCTTCGCTCGAGATGACATGCGGGGGGACAAAAGATTATGCGTACTCCAACTCCTCTTCATCGATCACTTCAACTTCTTCCTCCCGTGTTGCAACAGCACTTAAGTCGTTATTTTTCAACGCCGAGTGCATCAACTTTTTGCTGAAGTCGACGAAGTCATGCACCATCGGACGGTCGACCCAGAATGTTTCTTCGCTTGTCTCATCGGTTTCGTGTTCCAGCATTTTGCTGAATTCCTGTGCGGCCAGCAGCGGGCTCTCCTGCGTTGTGAGCGAATCATCTGACTCATATTGCCAAGCTCCAACGTCCTGCACGCGCTCTGCAAGTCCGGAGAGCACACCATGCGCACCGATCGATTGCGAGGCGTGCGATGAGTAGACAACGATACGGATACCGTGCTCGTCGCGCATTTCGCGGAGCCAAACCGCAAGGCGATTCCGCTGGCGAGAGTAGATCGCGGCGAACTCGAACGAGTTGAGGATCACGAGTTTGATCCGCTTCACGCTGATCATCTGACCGATCATCTCCAGGCGCTCCATGATCAATTTCGATGGACCTGAGAATGTGCTGATCTCTCTGTTGTAGCGCTTCGAAAGCTTTTCGGCAACATCGATCACGACATCAGCGGTCGTAAGCGTATTGATGTAGAGCACACCATCGCCAACTGGCAGTTGCCGGACGGATTGCTTCAGCAGGATGAACGAGTCGCGAATGGTATTCGCTTGGCGGCCGCGGGTGAAAAGATCGATACGTGCATGGCTTAGGACTGCGAGAGGATGGTTCTTATTCATAGTAGTGATTCTAATTGGAATGCGTGGCAGGACGCCCTACGCCGTCTAAGCGCAGTAGCGATGGTCTATGCGAGGATGATGTCCGCTTGTCGAGGGCAGACAGGTAGGAACGCGAACCGGGTGCCCGATCCGCATAGTACAAATATACGAAATAAAAACTGGAATGTCAAGTGCTTTAGGATAAATCCATGCAGAATTCATCAAAGAAGCACCTATTCATTTAGTGAAGTAGGTGGGTTCAAAGTGTAGCACATGCTTCAGCTTGTGCGAGAAGACTCATACCGTAGATGGCAAAGAAGACTTCTTGCTCACAAAATTCTTTCGATCTTGTAAACAAGAAAAAGATCTTTAACCAAGAAAAAGACCCCGAGGGCCGGGGTCTTTTAGAACAGGGGTAGGATTTAGAACGGGCTGAGATCCGAAACTTCTCAGCGCTTGGGCAACACGTTAGCCGGGGATGCCAATCTTCACGAGTTTGTGCAAAAAATCAACGCTTCCAGCTTAGGCCAACTCGGTTAACGTTGTCGCCGATCAGCGTGCTGACATTCGTGCTAAGGTTGACGGTGTACACGTCGCCGCCGTAAGCATATGCCATACGATCGTTGTTTGGTGACCACGTAGCTGATCGGCCGTTGTTCAACTTTGTCTTCGTGTTGCTGCTTAGATCGTAGATGTACGTTCCGATGCCGATATTAAAGTAGCTCAGTTGGTTCGCACCATTTCTTGACCACTCGACTTCGATGGTTTGTGAGTTATTCTCATGCGTATTGATCTCCTGCTCGATCACGCCAGTAGTTCGGTCGATGATCTTTATCACGTCTTCAAGAACCGTATTAGTTGAAGAGATCGTCCATTCAACGAAGGCGATCTTTGAGCCATCTGGACTGTAGCTCATCCAAAAAATGGACTTGCCGGTGTCGGACGTATAAAGCAATTCATCGCTGCCACCATTGCTCGACATGACACGAACCTCCGAGAAGCGACTCGTAAAGGATGTTGAGCGATTCTGGACCGAATAAGCGATCTCACTAGCTGATGGAGACCAGATGCCACCGCCGATCGCGGCGTTATCTGAGGCGATGCTCATCGTCTTAAGTGTCGTAGCATTCCCTGCAACAGGCTTGCCGTTGACCACAGAAATCGAACTTGTCTTTAGGTAGCTGACGCTGCGTGTTGCATCGCTCTCAATGTAGGAGAATGATCCTCCGTTGCCTGACCAACTCGGCGTACCGTAATAGTAGACAGTAGTGCTGGCGCCCGAGCCAATATTCAATAAACTAGTCGCATTGCTGCCATCTGCATTGCAGACGCCGCTGCGCCTGTATTGCTTGCCTTTTGACGTTTC
>JBKJTP010000248.1:0-9335 GCA_046590195.1 Kapaibacterium sp. (SeqCode)
GCGAGGGCCACAAGATCTACGAGAAGTACTCCTGTCAATCATGCCACGGCGATAATGGCTTCGGCAACTGCGACCTCCGTCAGGCCTTCGCGAAGTATCCGAGCGATTCATTGCTCGCGGCATTCGTCAGAAATCCGAGCAAGCTCGTCCCGGGATCCAAGATGCCGAGCTGGGAAGGTGTGATCGCGGAAGAAGAGTATCAGCCGTTGATCGAGTACATCAAGCAACTTGGCGATGGCTCACAGATCAAGACGGCAAGCGTGGTCAAATAGGCCGCACACATTTGGTGTTTACGAAAAAAGGCGCGGATATCCGCGCCTTTCTTATGCGGCAGGCTAAAGCATGCCGCTACATTTTTATTGATCAGATCTCTTCGACCTGGTACTCGTAGCCGTCATGCAAGTGCAAGCGACGCACCTCGGTCTCGGCCACGGTTACGATGTAGCTCTTGTACTCGCGCGAGTTAAAGTCAAAAAGATAGCCGATCCTTCCAACGACTGCATCGTCGGGACCCGCGGTCACGCGAACACGGACTGCCGGCGCTGCTCCACCCGTATTGTCGCGGGTGCGCTCATCGCTGATCATGTCCAGCGCTTGTCCAGCCGTTTGACGAGCTGGCTCGCTGTTCCCTTTGCTGTGATCTCTTCCAGTGCAATCTCAAGGGCGAGTCGGACGATCAATGACTTTGTGATCGCGCCGCGTTGCGCTGCATCCGACGACTTACGAAGATGCAGCCAAGCTTCTTCCAGGCCATTGACCGTATCCTTCGTCAGATAGAATGTAGCTTTGATCGTGCTTTCGTCTACCGACTGCGGAAGGACTCTCGACCGCCGAGTTGCGGGTCGGTCGGGCGATGTCTTTACCTCGCTCCTCTGAGCTTTTGAAGGTGCCTTGCTCACGACTGTTTGTGGGGTTTGTTGAATGCGCTTATGTGGCTGTCCGGTAGGCGCATTTTCATGAACGTACTAGCTTCTCAGAATAATTCTCCTTTTTCGTCACAAGCTCAGCCTTTCCTCGGCATATAAATGCCTAGTTCACGCATACTAGAATCTGCTAATTTAGGCAGATTTAGCCAATGTGGATAACTTTTTACCTAAAACATGATATTTTATGCCTTGACCCCTTGACTTTTGACTTTTTATTTCGTATATTTGCATGACAATTAGCGATCACCTGCCTGTAAGGGCCACCCGCATGGGTACCTATTCCGGTCAGATACTTGATCGCTTGTTAGTGCGTACGAGGTGCTCCCGGGTATCCCCCTTGATCGGCAAGGGAACAGTTCGTATGCTCGAGTCACTTAGAAAGCAGATCGAGTTTTTGTCACACTTCCTAAGTACAGAGACGATCACTCACGGCAATCATGTACTGGTATAGCGGTCACCTCTGCGACTCTGAATGGTCTCTGTTCCTTTGGCTACAGCACACGCAATACATCACGTCGGGTAGTGTATGCTAAGACATGTAGCACTCTTGTTCATTTCGCATGCGCAACCTCGTTCAGGTGAAGCATGCTGGTCATCAACCCCATTAATCCTGTGAAAGCTGAGAAATACGTGATCGTTACGGAGCACTCCGGACAATCAACCATGCGTATCCGCTTTGGCTTTGGCGCAGCCGGCGAAGAGGTGCAGAAGTTACTCGATACGGGTGCCGAGATCCGCGTGCGGATCGACGGCAATCTATCCGAGACCATCTTCCCTTCCGGACGGCTCTATAAGCTGGTCGATATCAAGAATAAGATCAAAAGCTTGTCCTTCCCGGACTAAGCACGATTTTTCAACCTGATCTCAAATGCTCTGCAACATGCAGATAGGGATCGCTTTGCAAACTTTAGAAGTGTGTCATCCTTCGCGGAGCAGACCGCAGTGATCGATCGCGTTGCGATCAATCACTGCAGCGGCGTAGTCGACGGATCTCCCTGGCCCTATCCGACATGCAGGGAGATCCTTCGACTCGGCGCTCGTCACTCGATCGCCTTGCGATCGATATGAATCGGCTTCGCTCAGGATGACAAGAATAAAATGTAAGGAGACAACAATGACCTAACCCAACACCCAACCGTTTTCTCTCGCGCGTACATCGCAGCACCCGACAGGGATCGTACTCACCGGTACTGATCCACCCCTCGCCAATACGTCGGCCCGCTGCAAGCTGCTCTCTCACAGAGTAGCGGAGATCCCACGATCACAATCCACCTATTCAACGTCCCATCAACGCGCGATGGCAGGCCGTGCTATGTCTGCATCGCTCATACATCACGCCTTTAATAAGTATCACTACTATGACAACCGTAGCAACATCTCCGATGACAAGCGTAAGCTCTTTGCCTCCATTCCTGTCAGCATCTCAACTCTCGCGAAGAAGCATCGAGCCGCACATCGCGGGCGAGCTCACGCCCGAGCAGCTTCTCTTCCTCTCAAACTTCATCAAAGAGACTGCCTTCTACATCGAGCAACTCGAGTCGTATGTCGGCGAATACCTCGACGAGTTCTGGGAAGACCGAGAGTACGCATATCATCTAACGACCGATCTCCTCATCGATACGCTGCAGCAGCAGCCGTTGGAGGAGCGGGGCTAGCGGCATTCCCTGTAGGGCCACTTGGCAAAGTGGCCGAGAAGCGGACATAGATCTTTCAGCCTACTAGAGCCTTCTTGCGTGAGACGAATGCTTACGTCGCACGCACAAACAACGAACAAGACTGTAACAGCGTCTCCCGCTTCGCGGCCACTTTGCCAAGTGGCCCTACGGGTGCACGCGCTACTCACCCGATACCCGATACCCCAAACCCGATACCCGATACCCAAACCCGATCAATGCAATGCCCACACGAATTCGCAGAGAAGCAACTACAGATCACGCCATGGCAGAAGATCACAGAGATCATCGAAGCAGTAAAAAGCGGCAAGCGAAAGATATTGGTCCGAAGCTGCAACGGTGCAGGCAAGACGACGACGATCGCGGCGCTTTGCAATTGGAAGCTGCACGCTTTCCCCGATTCGCTCGTACTGACCACCGCATCGAGCTGGACACAGGTCCGCCGCACACTCTGGGGTGAGATACGCAAGCAGGCGCGCATCTCTGGTCTCTTCGACGCAGAGCAGATCTCAACGACCAGCATCAAGCTTGACGATAAGCATTTCGCACTAGGCATCTCGCCCTCCATCCCGGAGAACGCTCAAGGCTTCCATGCGCCCCACATGCTTATCGCAGTTGATGAAGCCACCGGCGTCGATCGCGAGATCATCGATGCACTCTGGGGCAATGCCACTGCTGATGATGCGCAGATGATCCTGATCTACAATCCGATCTCGACCGATAGCTTCCCATTCGATGCAGAAGCGAAGGGCGACTGGCATCTGATCACCATCAGCGCGTTCGATCATCCAAATGTCATCGAAGGCCGTGACATCATTCCAGGTGCTGTCACACGGCAGTGGATCGATGACCGTTTGATATCATGGAGCTACAAGATCGAAACTCCCGCTAACATCACCGATCCATCGGCGCTCTTCGTTCCGTGGCAAGATGCGTGGTATCGCAAAACCTCGATCGTTGCAAGTCGCATTTGTGGCGAGTGGCCGGAAGATGGCGGCGAAGGATTCATCCTCAAAGAGCTTGTTACCGCGTCTTATACCGCTGACTGCAAGTCAGGAAAGAAAGCGATCGGCGTTGATGTCGCAAGATCCGGTGAGGACAGCACGATCATCGCTTTCTTCGATGGTAACAAACAACTCCCGTTCGAATGTGTGCGCGGCAAGGATCTGATGCGCGTTGCGAACCGGATCAAGCAGCTTTGTCATGAGGGTTGGAACATCATCGCTGTCGATGATACAGGCATCGGTGGTGGTGTTGTCGATCGGTTGAAGGAAATGGGCGTGCCCGTGCACGCCGTCAACTTCGGCGCATCCCCGCGCAACTACATCCGTGATAAGCAGATGCTGAATGTGCGCACCGAACTCTACTTCCTCATCGAAGAAGAGCTTCGCCGAGAGAAGATCCGGCTGCTTGATGACCGCGAGTTGCTGCAGGAGCTGACTGCCGTAAGGCTGCGAACAATCAAGCAGAAATACTTGCTCGAGAGTAAAGAGGATCTGAAGAGGCGACTCGGCCGAAGCCCGGATAAGGCAGACGCCACCTGCCTCGCACGCTACGCTCTTCGTTTGAACGAGCATTCTCCGATGCTATTTGCATGACTTCGCTCCCATATAGTCATGACTTTTTCCTGGATTAACATGACTTTTTGCCTGTAACAAACGGCGATCTCGTGTGTATTTAGAGCAGCGGGATATCTCAAGCAAAACACGATCTACAGCAGAAGGCTATCCACTACACTCCGCATATGAAACAGCTCTTTACATATCTCACATTACTCGGTGTGCTGCTGGGCAGCACACTCACCGCATGCTCAGTTCTCGATAATCAATCGAGCGGATCGAGCAACACAACGACCGCATCAGCGAAGGTGCTGATCATCGATCAGAATACTGCGAAGTATCCGATGGATGCCGTAATGATCCGCGATGCAAGTGTTATTGGGGATAGCCTCACGATGCTCGTCGCATTTAGCGGCGGCTGCAAAGCGCACGATTTTAAGGTCATCACTAATGGCGCGATGATGAAATCAATGCCACCACAGATCAACGTGCTGCTCTCGCATGATGCGCATGGCGACATGTGCGAGGCATTGCTAACGCAGGATGTTACCGTAAGCCTGGAGCCGCTGAAGCAGCAGGCGCAAAGCGGCGGCATCGTGATCCATCTTGCTGGCTTCGATAAGTCGCTGATGTATCAGAAGTGAGTGCTGAGTGCTGAGTGCTGAGTCTTTAGCCCGAAGGGCGACAGATGTTTAGCGAAGGGCGTAAGCCCTGGAAAGAGCAAAGTCAACTTTGTCCAAGCCCTGCAAGGGCGACACAGCGAAAGCTGAAATTTTGTACAACAACTCCTCTCCTCCCTTAACGCAATGGGGACAGACGCCCGTCTGTCCTCAAGGCGATCCACAAAGCATCAACAAAAAAGCACAAACGGTCGATCTTCCAATCGGCAATTCGTGCTCATGTCCCTGACGCTTCTCTTCTCTGCTCTAATACGGAAATCTGAAGTCTTCCGCATCACTCGCTGCATCGTTCGGATCTATCGTTGTGTATCCAAACCGCTTCTTTGCCCAATCGACGAACACAAGCGACAGATCGTGATACAGTGGATTGTGCTCAAGCCCAAGGTAACTTGCATCGCGTGCAAGGTTCACTTGTGCCTCATTGCGCTTACGTAGATCGCGGATGGTGCTATCCTTCTTGAAGCCGTAGGTCGTCTGGAATTCCTCCAGTGCAGCATCAAGTGGCTTTGCGGTATCCATACCGCTGAGATAAGCGACAGGCGCATACGCGCGAGGTGGTATCACTTTGTAAGCCCTCATTCGATCCTCCTATTCTTGACCGGCGGGGCATTGCACCTCGCTCGGCGGTGGACAACGTGTTCAGTGCTCGCGTAAGGTAGGACTCCAATTGTGTCAATACGGCTGAGACTCTGATGAGTTGTCAGTCGAATGGATACAGCTGAGCTAGCGGTCGCGAACGGTGTGAAGTAACCTGATACTATATACGAATTTGATCGAGCAAAGTCAAGTGAAACTAGATGAATTCTGTACAAGAGCCGAAGAATTCATGCAGCGCACTTCGTCCGACACAACAACGCTCGATCAGACCCTTTGCTAATGAGCAAATCCTGCGCCACGTGGGGAAGAGTGGAAGTGCTGAGTGCTGAGTGCTTAGTGCTGAGAAATTCTATCTCGCAACGAATGCTGTGTGCACGATGATCGGTGGCACAAGCAACCTGGACTTTATCGAATAGGCTTCTTTATCTAATCCTCGTGGTCCATCGCAGGAAGTGTAAAGCCTGGAATGGTATCGTTGGAGTGAAGTGAACTGCGCGAAGCCGAACGCTCGCTTGTACAAGAAGCAAGCAGCAAGGCGAAGCAAGAAACAACTAGGAAGAGCTTCATAGGCTAAACAGATGTCCTATAGATACGCCCGCCGCTGCCAAATCACTCCATCCCCTCCCCCACTTCTGAATTCTTATTTCTTAATTCCTAATTACCCGATGCATTTCTCCCTCGGTCCTTACTCCCTCTCCATCAGCAAATCGAAACCGGCAACGGCATCAATACTCTCTTCGGGCATCGACACCGGTTTCTCGCGGATGCTCTATAACACTGCCGACTCTCCGCGCACGAACATCAACTTCATACGCGAGACCGTCAGCTCGTGCATGCATGCGCGCAGCGAAGCGATCGGCCGCGGACGCTTCCATGCCTACCAGCTCATGCGCTCGCCTGCGGGCACAATGACGAAGATCATGCTACCATCGTCGCACGCGATCGAGCGCGTGTTGCAATCGCCGAATCCAATCTTCGACTTCTCCGATCTGCTCGAACTCACAACGCAGTGGCTCGATGCAACGGGAAACGCGTTGTTGCTCAAGGTGCGTAACATGCGCGACGAGGTGATCGAGCTTTGGCCGATCGCGTCGCTCGGATTCCAGATCGAGAAAGGTGACGATGAGATGCCAGCATACTATCGCTTCATGCCGTCTGACACACGTATCCCTGCACGCGACGTCATCCACATTCGCCGCGCAGATATTCGCACCGCTCCATTCTACGGACACGCGATCCTCTCCGATATCCTTGACACAGCAAAAGCCGACACTGCGATACGCATGTTCCAGCAGCGGTTCTTCGATAACGATTCTGTACCACGCGCTGTGCTGAAGTTTCCGCAAGGTGTGATGCTAACAAAAGACCAGATCAATGAACTGCGAGCTAACTGGGACACGAAGTACGGTTCGCCGCTCAACGCTGGCAAGATCGGCATCCTCGGCGAAGGCGGTGAAGTACAGGTGCTCAGTTCAACTGCAAAAGAACTCGACTTTGCGCAATCAAAGAAGGATCTCCGCGATGGCATCCGCGAAGCATTCAAAGTACCAAAGATCGTGCTCGGTGACGTCGAAGCGGTGAATCTCTCGAGTGCAGAGACGAGCTACTACGTGTTCATGCGCGATGTGGTCGATTACTCGTTGAGCAAGATCGCCCGCGCTTTATCGCGATCGCTCGCCAAAGAATTCGGCGTCGATATCACGATCGAGCATGACAACGTCATTCCCGAGAGCGAAGACCGCTTCATTGGAAGACTGCGAGAGCTGAAGCAATCGCTGACGATCGATGAGCAACGAGGCTTTTTGGGGCTGGGGCCGTTGCCACAAAACGTCCCGCTTCCCTAATCCCCGTAGGGCCACTTGGCAAAGTGGCCGAACAGCGGGATGTGATGTTTCGAGCAACTGATGAGGATGTGCGTGGGACGAAAGCCGTCGCATGCATTCTTCTCACGAAGAAGCGCGGTAACTAACGCAGCATGCAACCCGCATTTCGGCCACTTTGCCAAGTGGCCCTACGAAGTAAGGGCAGCGTAAGTCTATGCTTTCACCGCCACAACAACCAGTTCACCCGGGTATCGCTCACCATACGCAAGCTTATCGAATCCTGAGTACAGCGACTCGATCCGAAACCCGCAGCGAATGAGAAGGTGCTCGAGCTCGAAGCGGAAGATGTAGCGCATTTGGAATGCGAACACCGCTTGCGTGTGTGTGCCATCGGGCGCAACGATATCGTGCACAAGCTCGAGATCGTTGATCTGATTAATGTAGTCGCGCTTCACGAATCGGTGTGTGCGAATAAAGCGGCGACCGTCAGGCATTGTGACTTCTGGCTCCGCTTGCGCGCCCGCGAGCGTCGAAGGATCTGCAAGTCCAGGTATCGACGGATTGAACACATCAAACACAAACTTGCCATTGGGCTTCAGGTGCTTGCGTACCGTACGCAGACAGGCCATCTGGTCATCCACGGTCATCATGTGTTGGAACGGACGAAACGGTATCGTGATAAGATCGAACTGCTCACCGAGATCGAAGCTGCGCATGTCACCCACCTCAAGATGCACGCTGTCCTGCACTTGCTTGGGCGCTTGAGATAGATTTTGGCGAAGTATATTCAGCATCGACTGCGAATTATCGAGGCCTGTGATATCGATGCCCGCTTCAGCGGTTGGGATCAGCACGCGGCCAGTGCCGCAGCCGATCTCGAGCACGCGGCCCTTCGCTTGCTTTGCCATATCGACGTAGAACTCCACGTCGCCACGCGTGCGGTATGGGCCCACATGGTCGTAGAGTTCAGCGGTGCCTATGTAAAGATCTATCTCTTCTTCGTTCTGAGTTGCAGCAGTCTGTATCATATTACGTTGTATTGTTCATTCGGTTGGATGTGTGTAAAAAAGAAGAGCGCAGTGTCTGTCCGACTCTGCGCTCTTCAAAACCTGCGTAACGATTGTGTTATGACATGGGCCTTAATGTGCGCATACGTGCATCCGGATCAAGCTGATTAATCTGCTTGGTCAAATTGATCGTTGCCGATCCCGTGAATGAATGATATGCGCTAAAAGCTGTCATGGACTATTGTTAAGCGTAGAGAAAGCGGATTTGTTTCACTCGACTGAGAGATGCTATGCTCGCCCTCAAGGGTGAGGTATCATCGGAAGCTTTTTTGGTGTGCGATGTAATGCCCACGCAAGGTCGGCGATCCGCTCGGTGATCCAGAGTAAGCCTTCTTTATTCAGCTTTTCCGGGGTATCGGTAGGCTGGTGATAATCTTCGTGATAGCCAGTGAAAAACGATATCGTGGGAATTCGTCGAGCATGAAACGAGATCATATCGGTCCTGGTCTCAGGTTTTTGGACTAACCGCATTGTGACTGGTGGAGACACGATCGATTGCTTGATCAATGTGTCCCACTGTGGTGAAGTGCCAACTCCAGTCATCGTCAACGTATCTCGCAAGCGACCGATCATGTCGAGATTGATCATTGCATGGAAGTTCTCGGCAGGAAAGGCTGAATCACTTGTGAAGGCAGCGCTACCAAAAAGCCCTTCTTCTTCTGCTCCGTATGCCATGAACAGCATACTCCGCTTTAGCAAGGCTCTGTTCCTGGTAAAATAGCGAGCCAACTCCAACACTGCGGAGGTCCCGCTAGCATTGTCATCTGCGCCGAAATAGATATCGGTGCGTATCGAATCATGGCGTTTGATAAACCTAGTCCCTTCGTGATCGTAATGTCCACCAATGAGGATCACCTCATTTTGGTACGCTGGATCGTCCGAGTATAGAAGCCCCAATACGTTGCGTGAGCTCAAGGTATCGGTTCGATACTCAGTCATGGCTGACTTACTTTCGCGTAAGAGCCAAGCGATAATTCCCGGAAGTTTCTGACCATTTCGATCGTACGTTT
>JBKJTP010000266.1:0-8938 GCA_046590195.1 Kapaibacterium sp. (SeqCode)
CGAGCAAGCGCTCGAACCGGGGCATGTGCTTGCGGAATGCGCTGCCTTTGCCATCTTCCAGCGCGGTGTACATCGCGCCGTAGCGCATGCCGTTCGCATAGATCACGATCGTGCGGACCTTCGCCTGGTACTGCTGGACCTCATAGGTCACGTCATACATCGGGCAGCCTTTGAACGTACCGGTCGAATCAGCACCCAGGAAATTCGCGCCGGTGAACCCGAGGTCGCTTTGCAGACGCGAGTAGTACTCATTGAATGACTGCTCGTACTTCGGCACTGCATAGACAAGAATGTATGGCGCGCCGGTCTCGAATCCTTCACGATTGACTTCAAGTGCGTTGAAGTCATTCACGTCGAGATTGACGGTTGAATCAGGGATCAGAACGTCTGGATCTGGATGCTCCATCTGCTCAACGACCCAATCTTCAGGATGGGCAAAGCTGAACTTGTATTTCTTGATGCCCACGCGTGTCCACTTCTCAATGGATTCGCCTTTGGTCTTCTTGACCGTCTTGGAAGCAGGCGCACTGGATTCCATCGTAGCTGCAGGCCTCGTATGCTGCTTCATCTTTTGCGCTTGGGCAGAAGAGGTAGCAAAGACAAGCGCGAACAGAACGAGGGAAGCGATCTTCAGTGATCGGATCATTTGTTGAACGTAAGGTATGTATGATCGAGCAGACCACGCTCGTAATCGTTAAGGAGCCTCATGCCTTCGTTGGGGCGAAGTCTGTCGGACTTGATCGCCTCGTCGAATTGGACCTTCATTCGGCGTCCGAGCTCTTTCGTATGATACTGCGTAAGCTCTAGTACATGAGCAATAGAATTGCCCTCAATAGTTTCCTCGATGTAAAAGCCGTCCTCTTCATCCGGATCAAGGAAAACGTGTGCCTCATTGACACGCCCGAACAGGTTGTGCAGATCGCCCATAATGTCCTGATAAGCACCTGTCATGAAGAAACCGAGATAGTAAGGCTCGCCTTCTTTTAGCGGATGCATCGGCAGCGCCTTGCGAACATCCTTGATGTCCGCGAACTTACTCACCTTGCCGTCGGAGTCGCACGTGATATCGACCAGCGTACCCTGAATGATCGGCGCCTCGTTCAAGCGGTGGATCGGCATGATCGGGAAGATCTGCCCGAGCGCCCAGTGATCGAGCAGGCTCTGGAAAACCGAGAAGTTGCAGAGATATTGATCGGCAAGATGGGGGATGAGATCCAAGATCTCCTCGGGTACCTCTTCCTCGACCTCCGGATCCTGCGCGCGCTTCTTGTAGATCTCGGTGATCTCTTCGACGATATGCCAGTAGAAGGTCTCGATCTTCGCCTTGGTCGGGATGTCGAGAATACCGAGATCGAACGCGTTCTGCGAATCGTCCTTGATCTGCAGCACGTCATGGAGCGCTTCGCGCGGGTTCTCGTGCATACGGTTCTTGATGTCAAGAAGCTGATGCACCCACTTGTGGTCCTTCGGATCGACGCGAAGATCGTATTGCGCTTTTGTCTTTTCGATCGTACCGAATACCTGCACAACGAGGATCGAGTGATGAGCTACGATAGCACGTCCAGACTCGGAGACGATGTGCGGATGCTCGACGCCTTCTTCATCACAGATATCCATGATGTTGAAGACGGTGTCCGCCGCGTATTCTTCGACTGTGTAGTTCGTTGAAGAGTGGAAGCTCGTACGCGAGCCATCGTAATCGACGCCAAGTCCGCCGCCGACATCGAGATACTCGACCGCATCTAATCCCATCTTCTTCAGCTTCGCATAATAGCGCGCTGCTTCGCGCGTTGCTCGCTTGATCGAGAGGATGTCGGGGATCTGACTTCCAATGTGGAAGTGAATAAGCTTGATGCAATCGAGCGAGTCTTCGGCCTTGAGATAAGCGATCGCTTCGATGAGATCCATCGTCGATAGACCGAACTTTGCCGACTCGCCACCGGACGTTGCCCAAATACCCGTGCTCTTCGCTGCGAGGCGAATGCGCACGCCGATCATCGGCTTGACGCCAGCCTCGCGCGCTGTCTCGATGATCGCCTTGACCTCTTCAAACTTCTCGGCGATCATGATGACCTTCTTGCCGAGCTTATTGCCGATCAGCGCGGTGCGGATGAATGCTGTATCCTTGTAGCCGTTGCAGATGATGAGCGAATCGGGATTCATGTGCGTCGCAAGCGCAGCGAAGAGCTCAGGCTTTGATCCTGCTTCGAGTCCGTAGTTGTACTCTCGGCCCGCATCTTCGATCTCTTCGACGACCTCGCGAAGCTGATTCACCTTGATCGGGAATACTCCGCGGTACTCGCCCTTGTAGTTCATCTCCTTGATCGCATCGATGAACGCCATGTTGAGCGTCTTGACGCGGTCGCGAAGCAGATCCTGAAAACGCAACACGAGTGGGAAGCGAAGCCCCTGCTCGGTCGCATCCTCGATCACTTCCATGATGTCGATGCATGCGCCGTTATCACGGGCAGGACACACAGAGATATTTCCGGCGTGGTTGACCGTAAAATAGCCAAGGCCCCAGCGGTCGATGTTATAGGTCTCGATCGCATCCTCGATCGTCCAGCCATCGGGGTTGACAAACTCCACCGAAGTTGCTTCTTCGTTGGTCGGGTCGATGACGGGTCCAGTCAGCTCAGTATCCAGGCGGTCTCTCATTCAGGGCTCTACGAGATCAGGTACGGTAACACGAAAACAGCGGAATGGCGAGGGGGAGTGGCGCGCCTCGAACAACTTGCGACACCCTCCACCGCCCGCCGAAAACAAAATTCGTACGGTTTTGTGCAGGTCTGACTAAGATTATTTCGCGCCCCAATCGGCCGTCAGCCGACCTAATAAGCTTTGGGATATTCATGCTGCTGTAAGTGCGTTCCTCGCGAGGCTGACATCAATCTTACGTGAGATTTCGTCGCGCTCGTGACCTTACCTTGCGTCCTAGCTCGAAAAGTCATCGGTGGTGCTGATCGTCCTTGCCGGCATCATCCTGTTCGGTGAGCCGCTGACGATCAAGACCGTCATCGGCATGGCGATGATCATTGGGGGGATGTATGCGATGTTTGTGAAGTGATCATACGGTCCGAATGGGGCATTAGGCAGCGAGTTTCTGGACCAGGTTGATGCCGTTAATGGTGGGCAATTCGTGTCCCATTCGCAGCCCAAGAATCACCCAGCCCTCCAAGACCTCTTCCAAGATCTCGCGGCATTTCTCAAGCGTGTTCTCATTAGCCATCACGCCTGGGCAGGAGGGAATCTCACCGTAGTAAGTCCCGTCCTCGAAGATCTCATAATGCGCCTCGCGCATAGCGCTGTCTATATATTCTCGTAGCATGTAGTGATAACCGCGCTTGACCTGAGCGAATCCAGTAAATTATGTCCTCCAAATTCAGAATTCAGCACTCAAAACTCAGAATTCCCAGCCCCGCTTCTTGCATTTCTCGAAAAAAATGCGTATATTTGGGCATAACGTTCTCGCTCTGCGGTCAGTAGGCGGTTCGGCTTATGGCTCATCGGCCATTGGATGGCTCTCCATTGCGCATCTCTGAAGCGATGACTAGGCTCTGTGCTGGCTTTTTCAAGTCCAGGCACACACCTTCTGCACCTCTAGTCATCTGTTGTGCGCACCCACCATTTCGGGAGCTTACTATTATATGACTCGAAAACTCAGACGAGACGTCTCTTAGCAATACCCTTGTCATTTTGTTGTCTGCCGCCAGGATCTCACACATGTTCGCCTGGGGTAGCCTGAACTTATATAACACATCGAATGAGATCAACACACATTCTCGGGACCGCTCAGAGCTGCGATGCGCATACGGCGAAGCACGAGCCGGTCGCGCTGATCAAGCGCATTATCCCGTCTATGCGTCGTAGTGCCCACACTCTAGGTATGTTCGCCCTCATGGCGCTTCTGTGGTCTTCAAGCACCGCATTTGCGCAGGGCACGGCAGATTCCATCCTGACGCCAGCGCCTGCGGAGAGTTCGACGCAGTCCATTCAGGGCACACCGAGCACTGACGCGACTCACAGCACCGCAGATGCTGCGGAAGCTACCCGCAAACACCATAGCGGTGGCGAGGCCAGCCTCGTGCTGCCAGATCTTTCGAGCGTTGAGTTCATGGGCATGAACGGCCATGATCTGCTCATGCTTGGGCTGGTGTTCTGCGCACTGGGCCTCCTCTTCGGCTTGATGATCCTCAAGCAGCTCAAGAACATGCCTGTGCATCGGACGATGCGCGAGGTATCCGAGCTGATCTACGCGACGTGTAAGACCTACCTTGAGACGCAGGGTAAGTTCATCGCCATTCTCTGGATCTTCATCGCGGTCATCATCGGACTCTACTTCGGCGTGCTTTCGCCGGTCGAAGGTAAGCCGGTGCTCCTAACCGTTGCGATCATCCTGTTCTTCTCGATCGTCGGTATTCTTGGTTCGTACGGGGTAGCATGGTTCGGTATCCGAGTCAACACCTACGCGAACAGCCGTACGGCGTTCGCCAGCTTGCGCGGCAAGCCATTTCCGGTCTATGCGATCCCGCTGAAGGCTGGTATGTCGATCGGTATGCTCTTGATCTCTGTCGAGCTCCTGATCATGCTCGCGATCCTGCTCTTCGTCCCGAATTACTACGCAGGCGCGTGCTTCATCGGCTTTGCTATCGGTGAATCGCTCGGTGCTGCTGCACTCCGTATTGCCGGCGGTATCTTCACGAAGATCGCCGACATCGGTGCCGATCTCATGAAGATCGTATTCGGTATCAAGGAAGACGATGCGCGTAACCCTGGCGTCATTGCAGATTGCGTAGGCGATAACGCTGGCGACTCTGTCGGACCTTCGGCTGACGGCTTCGAGACGTATGGTGTGACGGGCGTTGCGCTTATCACCTTCATCCTGCTCGGCGTTGCTGATGCCACGGTTCAGGTACAGCTTCTCGTCTGGATCTTCGCGATGCGCATCATGATGCTCGTCTCTTCAGCAGGTGCTTACTTCCTCAATGAGACAGTCGCAAAGAGCAAGTACGGCAATGCTGATCAGATGAACTTTGAGAAGCCACTGACCTCGCTCGTTTGGGTAACATCGATCATCTCGATCATCCTGACCTACATCGTCAGCTATCTCATGATCCCTGTGCTTGGTGGCGATACCACGCTATGGTGGAAGCTTTCGACGATCATCAGTTGCGGCACGCTTGCCGGAGCCGTGATACCGGAGCTTGTGAAGGTATTCACATCAACGGAGTCGGCACACGTTAAGGAAGTGGTGTCATCATCTCGCGAAGGCGGTGCATCGCTCAACATCTTGTCAGGTCTCATCGCAGGTAACTTCTCCGGTTACTGGTTGGGTCTGACGATGGTGATCCTGATGGCAGCCGGTTATCTCGTATCGATGCAGGGACTTGGGCAGAACATGCCAGGCACCGACATTCCGCTGATGCTCGCACCAGCAGTGTTCGCGTTCGGTCTGATCGCGTTCGGATTCCTCGGCATGGGACCTGTAACGATCGCCGTAGATTCTTACGGACCTGTTACGGATAACGCGCAGTCAGTATACGAGCTTTCACTCATCGAAGACGAGCCGAACATTGAAGCTGAGATCAAGAAGGATTTCGGTATCGATCCGCAGTTCGCACGTGCTAAGCATTTGCTCGAAGAGAATGACGGCGCTGGCAATACGTTCAAGGCAACAGCAAAGCCGGTGCTTATCGGTACCGCTGTCGTGGGATCAACGACGATGATCTTCTCGATCATCATGGCGCTGACACACGGCCTCACCGAGAACCTCGAGAAGCTATCGCTCCTGCATGCACCGTTCATGCTCGGCCTCATCACTGGTGGTGCGATCATCTATTGGTTCACTGGTGCTTCGATGCAAGCTGTAACGACCGGCGCTTACCGCGCTGTGGAGTTCATCAAGGCGAATATCAAGCTTGAAGGTGGCGGCAAAAGAGCATCTATCTCCGACTCAAAGAAGGTGGTAGAGATCTGTACGAAGTATGCACAGACGGGAATGTTCAACATTTTCCTGACCGTGTTCTTCTCGACGCTTGCATTCGCATTCCTCGAGCCGTACTTCTTCATTGGCTACCTGATCTCGATCGCAGTCTTCGGATTGTACCAGGCGCTCTTCATGGCAAATGCCGGCGGCGCATGGGATAACGCAAAGAAGATCGTTGAAGTAGAGTTGAAGCAGAAGGGCACACCGCTGCACGATGCTACGGTCGTTGGTGATACAGTTGGTGATCCGTTCAAGGATACGTCATCTGTTGCACTGAACCCGGTCATCAAGTTCACGACTCTCTTCGGATTGCTCGCAGTTGAACTCGCAGTGAAGCTCACAGCGGATGCAGGCTCCGGCTTGACATACGCGCTCTCTGCAGGCTTCTTCGCGATCTCCGTCTACTTCGTCTGGCGTTCATTCTACAAGATGCGCATCGCTGGATAATAAATGTAGCGCTGGCCGGATCATCGGTGATCCGAGCCGGCAAGCCAAGAAAGCCCCGGGTCAACACCGGGGCTTTTTGCTTTAAAGATTGACGTCATTTCGAGCGACGCTGAACGGAACGAGCGTTGCGAAGTGTAGTGAAGCGGAGTCGAGAAATCCCCTTCGGTCGGGCAGGAAGTTCGATCCCCTTCGGTCGACGGTCTGGTTCGCCGACCGAAGGGGATTTCTCGACTTCGTTCGTATTCATTTCGGCTATCGCCTCATGAATACTCACTCCGCTCGAAATGACGACTCGTCCTGCGTGATCCTCCACCTCGAAGAGGGGGAGGTGCCCAAAGGGCGGAGGGGGTTGGTGGCGCGGGGAAGAATCGTCTAAGATACCAGGCACGTCTACAACAACCATAACCAACTCTTACGCACTCAACCGCAGAAACACAGCCCTCCCTTACACGTACGCGCGCCTAGCGCGAGAGTCCATCAAGAATAGCATATACTGCCAACTCAACAGTTGCCACGGATTGTTGTAGCACAACAGAGATTTATTCGTCTGAACAGGCGAATCACTTTCTCCGTGGTATATGACTTGCTCCTTGGCCGCTCGTCCAAACTCATCCACCTACGTTTTGCCGCTTCGCTACTTCACCTTCCTACTGTTACTGATCGCGCTGGCGACCGATGCCCTTGCGCAGTCACGCATCCAGCTTTCGCTCGATGACGCCCTCGACCGCGTCGGCGAGCAGAACGAAGAGCTGCGTGTAGCCATCGCCGGACTCCGCCGTGCCGAAGCCAACGAGCAGATCGCCAATAGCGGCTTTTGGCCGCAGATCTCAGCAAGCGCTACGTATTCGAAGACGCTGATCTCGCAGTATGAGTCGGCGGCGAGCGATGTCAACGATCAGCCTGCCGACACCAGCAAAGGCGGACTCGATATTGGCTCGCTCCTTGGCAATCTGCCATTCGGCAGGGAAGACGTCTGGACGCTCGGGCTGAATGCCTCGCAAGCGATCTATATGGGTGGCCGACTGCACGCACAAGCAGAGGCGGCAGCTTCGAGAGCCGAGTCCTCAAAGATCGAGATCACGTCACAGCAAGCACAGATGCTGCTCAATGTCACGCAGGCCTACTACGATGCGTTGCTTGCCGATCAGCTCACGAGCATCGCCCGCGCATCGATCAGGCAAAGCAACGAGGCGCTCGAAGATATTCAACTTGCATTCACTGTGGGTCAGCGCGCCGAGTACGATGTGCTTCGTGCCCGAGTAGCTCGCGATAATCAGATACCAACCGTCGTTGAGCGCGAGAACACGCGCCAGCTTGCACACCTGCGATTGAAGCAGTTACTCAATCTGCCGATGCAGGATTCGCTGATCCTTACGGGGAGCGTTCGAGATTCAAGCGCACGATTTGCGGCAATCGCTGACACCACATCCGACATGCGAGCACCCGTCCAACAATCATCGCTGAACATCGATGCTTCACGTGCTCAAGTAGATATCGCAGCAAGCGAAGGACTTCCACAGGTCAGCGTATCGACACGTTACGCACCGACCGCTTACGAGATGTTCCCCGGCTTCGATGATTGGCGCGCAGACTGGACGCTATCGCTCAACGCATCCATCCCGATCTTCACCGGCGGACGTATCTCCGGAAGTATCGACGCAGCCGAAGCAAGCGTAGCAGAAGCAGAAGCAAGACTAGCTCAAGCGAAGGAAGCTGCCTCGCTGGATGCGAAAGCAACGTACAACGAATATGAGCAGGCGATTGCGGCGCTAAAGGCGGCTGAAGGCGCTGGAGATCTTGCAGAGCGCACCGTGACACTTGCACAACTTCGATTCAATGAAGGCATCTCGACGCAGCTTGAAGTAAGCGACGCACGCTTGCAACGTGATATTGCGCTATCGAACGAGGCACGCGCTAATCGCAACTATCAAGTTGCTCGTGCGAAGATGTCGTTGCTGAACAGACTACCACTCGGCGGATCCGCTGCCGGACTCGGCGGAA
This sequence comes from Kapaibacterium sp. (SeqCode), assembly GCA_046590195.1. Taxonomy (GTDB): domain Bacteria; phylum Bacteroidota; class Ignavibacteria; order Palsa-1295; family Palsa-1295; genus JBKJTP01. The sequence continues at coordinate 8,435 of JBKJTP010000266.1, forward strand.
CATCCACTGCTGCATCGCAGGCCGCGCAATTGCAATCGGCTGGACAATCAACACAAACAACTCCCGCAACTGGCGCCGCGAATACAGGCGCATCTTCGGGAGGATTCGGACAATGATCTTTCACCCTATGCGATCAATTGTTTTATTCCTGACGCTCGGACTTATTCTCGCATCATGCGGGAAGAAGGAGGAAGTGGTCACCACAGAGCGAGTAGTAACGATCACCTCCGAGTCATGGACAATCGCTGATCTCGGCGTGCTTGAATCAGGTCCGGCGATCTCCGGCACACTGACGCCGAAGCGCAAAGCAACGATCCGTGCACAAATGGGTGGTGCCATCATGCTGATGAATGCTGAACAAGGTCAGGCCGTTAGTGCGGGACAGACGCTCGCTGTACTCGATGACCGCTCACTCACCGATGCAGTATCATCGGCACAGTCAGCTATCTCGACTGCTCGGAGCAACGTGGCGCTTTCCCAACGAGAAGAGGAGAGGCTTGAGAC
>JBKJTP010000330.1:0-4950 GCA_046590195.1 Kapaibacterium sp. (SeqCode)
GTTGAATCTGCACTGGCTCCAGCTAAAAACCCAGGGTATCGCGCGCAGGTCTTCCAGGCTATTTGCTCCCGATCGCCGGGCTGGACGTGAGCCGATCCTGCTCTGCTCGATCGCATCGATCGGCGTGGCTTGCCTGAAGAACTCGATAAACCCTTCCATCTCGATCAGGCTCTCGTAGTGTTGCTTACTTTCTTCAGCGAGGACATCGATGAGATCTGCCATTGGGTGCGGACGTCTTGCCGTAATAGTATCCATAATGGTGCGGCTAACAGTGCTGGCGATGAGCAGCTCCAGGTTATACTCCGCGTTCACCTTGTTCGCATATTTCTGCGCGATGGTCTCCCCTTGCTCTGTCAGCCGGACGTCACCACACAACGTTGAGTGAGGCAGCGCATCAATGAAATAATGCGTCGGGCCTGCTCCCCTGCTGATCGAGCCACCTTTGCCATGAAAGAAGCGGATCCTAACGCCCTGATCGCGTCCTACCTGACTCAGTGCGTATTGCGCTTTGTGCAGACCCCACTGGCTCGCCAGAATTCCACCATCTTTGTTACTATCACTGTAACCCACCATCACTTGCTGCACGAGTTCATCAGCATTTGTGCTTCGCTTTAGGTACTCTAGACTTCTCCGCGTGAACGGATGTCGCAGAAAATCCTCGAGTATGTTTGGGCCGTGCTCGAGATCGGCGATCGATTCCAGCAGCGGCACGACAGGAAGCACACAGACGATCCCCTCCTCGGTCTGACGCGTTAACCCCGCTTCTCTTGCGAGCAGTGCGACCAGCAGAAGATCCGAGAGACTGCGTGTCATGCTCACTATGAGCGAGCCCAAACCGTCTGCTCCATAGCGAGAGTAGTGTTGCTCTATCACCCGGTATGATTCAACGACAGCTTGAGCATGTTCTTCGAGCTGCACACTCTTGTTCGCGAACGGACGGTTCGACGAAAGCTCCTTGTTGATGAAAGCAAGACGCTCATCTTCATTCCAGCCTTCGTACGCAGCACCATCGAGTCCCGCAGCCTGCATCAGTTGCGAGATCGCTTTGAGATGGAATGCGCTATTCTGCCGCACGTCGAGGCGCGCCAGATGGAAGCCAAAGATTTCGACAATGCGGATGGTCTTTAGCACATCGTCATTCGCGACGCTCATAGCTCCATACGCAAGCAGCGCGTCCTTAAGTATCCCGAGATCCTGGGTAAGCTCTCGGGCGGTGACGTACGCGCCCTCGAACTCGCGCAGTTCAGTGGCATGTCCTCTACGGGTGTCGATGGGTAGAGCAGCCATCATGAGCGCGCAATACTGCCTGAACGCCTCGCCCTTGTTTCGATCGAAGGCCTCTTGCCCCTGCTCGCCTAGTTGGAGCATCAACTGGTTTGCACGCTCGCGCATGGGAGCGTGCGCGCTTTCGAAATCACACGCCAGGCTAAGCCGCTTTGTAAGCATAAGCAGAGAGCGGCGCACCACGACGATCGCGTTGAGGCGTAGCTGACTGAGCGTCTCCTCGGTGACTTCCGCAGTAACGAGAGGATGACCGTCACGATCGCCTCCGACCCAATTGCCGAAGCTCAGTCTAGGAAATGCGTTGCGGCCGATCAACGAGTCCCGATTGAACCCTGCATCGTCCCATGCCTGGAGCAGCCGTCGATCGAGTACGGGGACGACCTCAGGAAAGACATTCGTCAGATAGTGAAGAACGTTGCGTAACTCATCCTGCACATCGGGCTTCACGATAAAGATCTCGCCGGTCTTCCACAGTCGATAGAGAGCGAGCTTGATGTTGTGCCGAATGTTCTCTCGCTCCTGCTTTGTGTACATTCGGTTCTCCCGCTGCACGATCAGTAGATAGAGCTCGCGGTGATGCTCGAGGATCGTCGCGCGTTTGGCCTCGGTAGGATGCGCGGTCAGTACCGGTTCGACTGAAACCTGTGAGAGCTGCTCTGCTATCTGCTCCTCCGTAAGACCTGCTTCTTTCAACCGCGTTAAATGCCAAGCCCATAGGCCACTGATACTCGTAAGCGACCCGTCCTCCTGTTGCCTGCGACTTTGCACGGCTGCGTTGACCTCGACCATGTTGATCAACTGGAAGACGAGCGAGTAAAGCTGGATCTGATCGTCGCTAAGCGTCTCGCCCGGCTGAAGACTTATATCGTTGATCCACGGCACCTGACGCGCGATCTCAGGCTCTCCATTCTCGACGAGGACTTCCTGCAACGCTTCGAGCAGGAATGTCAGATCTTCGTATGGCTTGCCTAATTCGCTTGTGACCAGTTCAAGTACTTCTTTCATATCTGCATGCTCTTGGTATCCTTCAGCCACTCTATCCGAATAATGCATCATTTGCTCGTGCGAAGATACGGCTTAATCCGCACGTTGCGATGTGGAGTCAGCTTGTAGTGTGGAGAGTGCGAGATACGATGAAACTACACTGTGTGGAAAAGTGGAGAACAATGTTGACATCTCCCACTCTCTTCTTGACCACCCAGAAAAGTGAATAACTCATCTTATCCACAGCGACCCACTTTTTCCCACAGCTCTTTCTCCACTACTTTCAACAAGTTAGCCTCACTCTTTTTGAAAGCCGTGGATAAGTGTGCTTCTCTCGCAGAAATTGTGAAGAAGTACCATGACGGTTTTAGAATTTATCATCGCATATTTGCCTGACATACCTGCGTCTGATATCATAATCTCTGGGCTGCCCATACAGTGTAGAGATCATGATATCAGATGGCCGAAGCGGCTCTTGGAAAATTCTGAGTTCTGAGTTCTGAATTCTGAGTTTTCTCAACTCCTGTCGCCAGCTGCTTCGACTTCGCACGTATCAAATCCAATTTTTCTACGGAGGGGCATCACGACTCCTCGAAGCCTTGCACACGCGGGTGTCCCCACTGTTCGTTGCGAACCCTAGCACCGAACATGATGACCGCTTGACATCGCTTCAAACTCGCTCTAGTTCTTACACAAATAAAAACTTCGAGACCCGTCGTCTCCGCTTGTTATAAGCCTCATATCGATGTTTGATGTGAAAGCGAAATAACCGAGCGGCAGGGATTCGTCTCCTCTTTTCGCAAGTAGTGCTTGATTGATACTACTGCATTATTTGTTTCAGAACCAGGCTCGTGATCGACAAAAACATATCGCACGCTGCTACACGGTAGCAGTGAAAAAAGCCAGCACAGAACGCTAACGAGAGAGCCTTACACTATGCGCATTACACGCCGTTTTACAAAGCAGGGCCAGAGCCCATTTGAGCAGTTCGAGTACACGAAGCGCGCCAGCGTCCTCCGCAATCCGGATGGCCGTCCCGTTTTCGAGATGAACGACATCGAGGTACCGAAGCAGTGGTCGCAGGTAGCGACTGATATCCTCGCGCAGAAATACTTCCGACGCGCTGGTGTACCGCAGCTCGATACGATGGGCCAACAAATGGTCGATAAGGACGGCAAGCTGATCACTGGCCCAGAGAAGTCGCTGAAGCAGGTAGCTCATCGCATGGCAGGCTGCTGGCGCTCATGGGGCGAAGACCACGGATACTTCGACACCACGGATGACGCACAGGCTTTCTACGATGAGCTCGTCTACATGCTCATGAAGCAGATGGCCGCTCCGAACTCACCGCAGTGGTTCAACACGGGCCTCGCGTGGGCTTACGGCATCACTGGCTCAGGCCAGGGACATTTCTACGTCGATCCCGTCTCTGGCGAGATGACACGCTCGGTCGATGCATACACACACCCGCAGCCACACGCTTGCTTCATCCAGTCGGTCAACGATGACCTGGTCAACGAAGGCGGCATCTTCGATCTCGTCACGCGCGAGGCTCGCATCTTCAAGTACGGCTCGGGCACAGGCACAAACTTTAGCAATCTCCGCGCTGGCGGCGAGAGACTCTCAGGCGGTGGCGTAAGCTCCGGCCTCATGTCATTCCTCAAGATCAATGACCGCGCTGCTGCAGCGGTGAAGTCGGGCGGCACGACACGTCGTGCAGCGAAGATGGTCATCCTCGACATCGATCATCCGGATATCGAAACCTTCATCGAGTGGAAGGCGCTCGAAGAGCAGAAGGTCGCGGCACTCGTTGCGGGCTCGAAGATCTGCGATCTTTTCCTCAACATGGTCATGAAGATCGCGAAGGAAAGCGGCACCGACCGCAAGACGAACAAGGATCTCGACATCGCGATCAAGAAGTCGCTTGCGCGTGGCGTTCCGATGAACTACATTGCTCGATGCTTGCGCATGGTCGAGATGGGTTACGATCACATCGACTTCAAGACCTTCGACACACACTACGAAGGCGAAGCCTATCAGACCGTCTCGGGACAGAACTCCAATAACTCCGTTCGCGTCACGAACGACTTCATGCACGCCGTGCTGACCGACGCAAATTGGGAGACGAAGTACCGCACGACTGGCAAGGTCGCGAAGAAGTACAAAGCGAAGGATCTCTGGAACAAGGTCACGCTTTCGGCGTGGGCATCGGCTGATCCAGGCTTGCAGTTCGATACGACGATCAACGAGTGGCACACCTGCCCTGCTGATGGCCGCATCAACGGCTCGAATCCTTGCTCCGAATACATGTTCTTGGACGACACAGCATGTAATCTCGCATCGCTGAATCTCTCGCACTTCTTCGACGAAGAGACGAGCGAATTCCGCATCGACGACTACACACACGCTGTTCGCTTGTGGACGATCGTGCTCGAGATCTCTGTGCTCATGGCGCAATTCCCGTCGAAGGAGATCGCGCAGCGCTCGTATGATTATCGCACGCTCGGACTTGGCTACGCGAACCTTGGCACAGTGCTCATGATGTCGGGCATCCCTTACGACTCTCCAGAGGCACTGGCAATCTCGGGTGCACTTACGGCAATTCTTACCGGCGAATCTTACGCAGCATCTGCGGAGATCGCTGGCGACCTCGGCGCATTCAATCGCTACGAGGCGAACAAG
>JBKJTP010000127.1:0-15684 GCA_046590195.1 Kapaibacterium sp. (SeqCode)
GGCATCGCTCAATGCGCCAGTTATCTTCAAGATCGCTGAAGATCTGAATAAGATGCAGGTCGCTGCGAATATCGATGAAGCAGATATCGGTCAGGTGAAGGATGGCTTGAACGTGAAGTTCACTGTCGATGCGTATCCTGGCGAGCAGTTCACAGGTTCGGTATTGCAAACGCGTATCAATCCGACCGTAACGCAGAACGTTGTTACCTACAGCGTCATCATTGATGCGAATAACGACGAAGGCAAGTTGCTTCCAGGTTTGACAGCTACGGTGAACATCGTCGCTGATTCACGTGAAGATGTCCTTCGCATTCCGAATGCAGCGCTCCGCTTCAATCCAGATGGTCCTGCTGCAGGCGGCGCAGGCGGACGTGGTGCTGGTGCGGCTGGTGGTGCAGCTACGACGCAACGTGGCGGGAACGCTGGTGGGAACACTGCTGGCGGTAACGTAGCGGCAAAGCAAGGCACAGGCCGCGCAGCGCGTACACCAACGATCTACATCAAAAGCACTACCAAGAATGCTGAAGGCAAGTCAGCACTCCTACCTGTGAAGATCACGCTAGGACTTACCGATGGCGCTTTCACTGAGGTACTGAGCTCAGATCCAGTGCTGAAGACGGGTGATAGTATCGCGACTGGCATTGTCACGGTCGCTTCGCCGAATGCAACAGCGAGTCCATCAAGCAGCCCGATCCCAATGGGTGGCGGCGGCGGACGACGTACGCGCTAATCGAGCAACAACCATGAGCATCTTCACACGAAGCGGAAATTCTTTCACGATGGCTTTTCAGTCGTTGCGCCATAATAAGGTGCGTGCGACACTGACCATGCTCGGCATCATCATCGGTGTTGCAGCAGTGATCACGATGACAGCTATCGGACAAGGCGCACAGAAATCTGTTGCTGATCGTATCGGATCAATGGGCACAAATGTGCTGACGATCTATCCTGGCTCGTCGAACATGGGCGGCGTCTCCGGCGGCGCAGGGACTTCACAGCGTCTTACAATGGGCGACGCGAATGCGCTGAAGCGCATTCCGACGATCACCGCAGTCGCGCCGATCGTCAACTCTAACGCGCAAGTCGTCGCTGGTAATAACAATTGGTCAACCCGCGTAAACGGCACGACGGAAGATTATCAGACCGTCAAAGCATGGAATCTCACCTCAGGTGCGTACTTCACAGGAAGCGATGTGCGCAGCGGGGCGAAGGTAGCGGTGCTTGGCAAGTCGGTTGCCGATGCACTCTTCACGAATGGTGAAGATCCAGTGGGTCAGACGATTCGCATTAAGAAGCTGCCGTTCATTGTAGTTGGCGTGCTAGAAGCGAAAGGCTCTAATGGATTCGCGGATCAGGATGATATCATTCTTGCACCTCTTACGACCGTGCAAAAGAAGCTTGCTGGTGTTACGCATGTGAACACGATCATTGCGAGTACGGTAACCGCAGAGGCGACATCGGAAGCGATCGAGCAGATCAACGAAACCTTGCGCGCAGCACACAAGCTGCAACCTGGCGAGGACAACGACTTCATGGTCCGCTCACAGATCGAGCTAGCTCAGATGGCTGATGCGAACACTGCAACAATGACCAATCTTCTTCGCAATGCAGCGATCATTGCACTGCTTGTTGGTGGTATCGGCATCATGAACATCATGCTCGTCTCCGTGACGGAGCGTACGCGCGAGATCGGTATCCGTAAGGCTATCGGTGCAAAGGGCTCTGATGTGATGACGCAATTTCTGGTCGAAGCGATCACGCTGTCTTTCGTTGGCGGATTGATCGGTCTCGGAATTGGCTACGCAGCCAGCGCAATAGTCTCGGCGCAGAATGGCTGGGTGCTTGTCATCGATCCATCGGCTACGCTGATGGCGGTAGGCGCAGCCTCGCTAGTAGGCGTATTCTTCGGCTTCTACCCAGCCCGCAAGGCCTCGAAGCTTAATCCGATCGACGCGCTGAGATACGAGTAAACGTTTTCCCGTAGGGCCACATGGCAATGTGGCCGGGATGCGGGCTGCATATTCCAGATTTTGCTGATAAAGAGCGTGGGCTGAGAGCTTTCAGTCCACGCTCTTTTATTTCTGCATCCGAAAGTTCATTGCCCGCATTCCGGCCACATTGCCATGTGGCCCTACGAATGAGAGCCGTGGTTTTGTCGTTCTTCTTTTATGAGCATCCTCACCCGCCTCATCCCACACCAGTATTCGATCGCATCATCGAATGACGATCCGCGTCTCGGTCAATTGATCGGAGGACTCGATCAACTAGATCAGGCTGATGTTGTAATCTTCGGAGTGCCAACCGATGAAGGTATTCTCCGTAATGGCGGACGAATCGGTGCAGCACGCGCACCTGACAAGATCCGCGACCATCTCGCAAAGCTTACTCCCTTCGCAGGCCCATCTCATAACAAGCAACTCGATCAGATCAAGATCGTCGATCTCGGCAACGTGCCCGCTGGCGAGCTTGAAGACATGCACGAACTGGCCCGAGCGATAACATCAGAATTGATCGAACAAGGCAAGTTTGTGATCGCACTTGGAGGAGGACATGATGTCACCTATCCACTGGTCAAAGGCTACGCTTTGGCGAACCCATCACCATCGCTCATCAACATTGATGCGCATCTCGATGTGCGACCTCGCAACGATGGCAAGCATCATTCGGGCTCAAGCTTTCGCTTGCTGATCGAAGAGGGCCATGTCGAAGGCAAGAACTTCACCGAGTTCGGCATTCAGCCGAATGTGATCGCACAGGGGCACTATGATTGGTTGATCGCCCAAGGATCGGCAGTCAAGTTCTTCGGTGATCTGAGTAATGGCTCGCGAGCTTTCTCGGCGTGGCTTGATGCACAGAGGGAGCACTGTTACGTTAGCTTTGATGTCGATGCTATCCGCTCAAGTGACGCGCCAGGAGTAAGCGCGCCGGCAGCGATTGGCTTCACCGCTGCCGAGGCTATGGGAATGTGCTTCCAGGCGGGAAATTCATCGAAGGTCGGGATGATCGACTTTGTCGAGGTTTCTCCGAAGAATGACATTGATGACAGAACATCTCGGCTCGTTGCCCGTATGATCGCGAACGTGATGCTTGGCGTGGCAAATCGCTAGCTGAAAATTACCGGATATTTACCTGACTCTCGTGCGTTTGTTGGGCAGTTAAAACAGGTTCTCTATGAATACGAACGGATTCTCCTCCCATAACGGCTCTTCTAACGGGCATTCTGCTAACGGCTCAAGCAACGGCACTTCAAACGGTACCCCAAAGCGCGGCACGGTACTCGTCAAGCGTGCTTTCCCACAGATGCTTAAAGGCGGCGTCATCATGGACGTTGTCAATGCCGAGCAGGCAAAGATCGCTGAAGATGCAGGCGCCGCAGCAGTCATGGCGCTCGAGCGCGTACCTGCAGATATCCGCGCACATGGCGGCGTCGCTCGCATGTCAGATCCGGAGCTGATCATCGGTATTCGCAAGGCTGTTTCTATTCCTGTCATGGCGAAGGCGCGTATCGGACACTTCGTCGAGGCGCAGATCCTTCAGTCGCTTGGCATCGATTGCATCGATGAGAGCGAAGTGCTCACGATGGCTGATGAGGAGCATCACATCGACAAGCATCAGTTTGAGATACCATTCGTCTGCGGCGCACGCAATCTAGGCGAAGCGCTTCGCCGTATCGCTGAAGGTGCAGCGATGCTTCGCACAAAGGGCGAGGCAGGTACAGGAGACGTTGTGGAAGCCGTTCGTCATGCACGTTCGATCTTCGGTGAGATTCGTCGATTGCAAGCGATGGCACCTGAAGAGCGTTATCGTTTTGCGAAAGAGATCATGTCTCCTATCGATCTCGTGATCGAAGTTGCTGAGACCGGCAAGCTTCCTGTCGTGAACTTCGCAGCCGGCGGTATTGCAACGCCTGCTGATGCAGCGTTGATGATGCAGCTCGGTGTCGATGGTGTGTTCGTTGGTTCGGGCATCTTTAAGTCGGGTGATCCAGCGAAGCGTGCGAACGCGATCGTCAAGGCAACGACGCATTACAACAATCCTGATATCCTGGCTGAGGTGAGCAAGGGCATCGGTGAGCCGATGGTCGGCCGCACAGTGATGACGCTCGCAGAGACAGAGCTTCTCGCTGGCCGCGGACACTAAGTAAGAGAACTACATATAGGTCCTATAAGTCGTATAGGACTTATAGGACCTTTTTCTTTTTATGGCTTCTTCTCCCCTCATCGGCATCCTCGCTCTTCAAGGCAACTTCAAGGAGCACGCGAACAAGTTCAGAACTCTCGGCTGCGAGACCCGAGAGATCCGCCGTGTATCTGAACTCGATGGGATCAGTGCGCTCGTACTTCCTGGCGGCGAATCGACGACAGTAGCATTACTCGAACAAGCCGAGCCGCAGATCAGCAATGCCGAGACACACGAGACGATCTTCGATGCGATCAAGCGCAAGGCGCAGTTCGGTTTACCGATCTGGGGTACATGCATGGGCTCCATCCTGCTCGCAAAAGAGATCGAAGGCTCCACGCAAGGCAGGCTTGCATTAATGGATATCAAGGTGCGCCGCAACGCGTTCGGTCCGCAGCGCTTTAGCTCGGAAGTGCCGATCTCTATCCCGGCTATAGGTCATCTGCCATTCCCCGGCATTTTCATTCGCGCTCCACTTATCCTCGAAGCCAGAGGCAATTCCGAGGTACTTGGCCGCATCGACGAAGGTATCGTGATGGCCCGTCAGGGGAAATTACTCGCAACAGTGTTCCATCCGGAGGTCGTTGGCGATACTCGTGTGCATGAGTATTTTCTTAGGATGATAACCGCATGAGTTGAACAGAGAATAAAGAAGGCCACCTTTAAACGAGAGGGCGGCCTTGTTGTCTTATGTTGTTGTGCTTGAGGTGAGAGTCAAGTTACTGTAAAGACACTTCACTATGTGAAGAGTTACATCACTGCGCTCAAAAATCTTGGTGAAATAATATTGCACACTCTTACAAATTACGTAGTGAAAGATTGATGCGAAGTCTGAGCTTCATGTTCGAAGGTGAGAGCGCAACCAGTCGACGCGCCATCTCGGCAACGTATGCTGGCTGCTGAGTCCCTGGTCGAAGCGCGAAGCGACATCACTCATGCTACTCCTTTAACAATAAAGCCCCGACATGCGGGGCTTTGAACACACTACAGCATGTTGTCAGACCTGTAAGACTTCTTTTTCCTTCTGAGCGACGACCGCATCGACATCTTTGACGCGCGCATCGGTCTTCTTCTGCACATCGTCTTCGCCGCGCTTGCGCTCATCTTCGGAGAAGTGGCTCTCCTTTTCAGACTTCTTCAGCGATTCCATCGCATCGCGACGGGCATTGCGAACGGAGACCTTCGCTTCTTCACCAAATTTCTTCACGAGCTTTACGATCTCTTTGCGGCGCTCCTCTGTCAGTGGCGGCATCGGTACGCGAATAAGTTGGCCGTCGTTCATCGGATTGAGCCCGAGGTTCGCGGCCTTGATCGCCTTCTCAATATGAACCAGCATGCTCTTATCCCACGGCTGGATCGTGATGGTGTGAGCGTCAGGTACTGAAAGACTGGCGACCTGATTGATCGGCGATTGATTGCCATAAGCATCAACGCGAACAGTGTCAAGCAGTGCAGTCGAAGCGCGGCCCGTGCGGATCTTTGCTAGTTCGCCTTTGAGGGAATCGAGCCCCTTGGTCATGCGGCTATCGCACTCGGAGAGAATTTCTTTGATCGTTGCCATTGTGACGTATCGCGATACGTGAGAGAGAGTACTTCTAAAAATTTACTTCAGCGAGTAGACCACTTCGCTGCCGACCCCATCCATGGTCAGCACGCGGGCAAGTGAGTCCTTCTCGTTCATGTTAAACACAACGATGGGCAGTTTATTCTCCTGACACATCGTGATCGCTGTAAGATCCATGACGCGAAGCCCCTTCTGCAGCATATCCTGATAGGTGATACGCGGGATGCGGATCGCATCCGGGTTCTTCTCTGGATCGGAGTCATAGATGCCATCGACGCGCGTGCCCTTGAGCACCGCATCCGCATCGATCTCCACCGCGCGGAGCGCCGCAGCGGTATCTGTGGTAAAGAACGGGTTGCCAGTGCCGCAACCGAAGATCACAACGCGGCCCTTCTCGAGGTGCCGAACGGCTTTGCGTCGAATAAAAGGCTCGGCCATCTGGATCATCGAGATCGCAGACATCAGGCGCGTATAGACTCCCTTCGCTTCCAGGCTGTTCTGCAATGCCAGAGCATTGATCATCGTGGCAAGCATCCCCATGTGGTCGCCCTGGACCTTCTGAATGCCGTCATGGCTGTTCTCGACGCCCCGGTAGATGTTACCACCCCCGACGACGATACCGACTTGTACGCCGAGTTCTAGTGCCTTTATGATCTCGTCGGCGAAATGAGTGATCATTTTGGGGTCGATGCCATACTCCTGATCGCCCATGAGGGACTCGCCCGAAAGCTTGAGGAGAACACGCTTATATCGGAGACTGGTGGAGGCTGGGACCGCTGATTTCATGTAGAAGCGAATTGCGTAACCTTAGAGTACCTGCAGACCCTGCAAAAATAAGCACAGATGGGACGGAAAAACTGCAAACCACTTATGGCTGGGTTTGTCCTTGCCCGACTACCTGCGAGCCAGGATCAACCTCATCACCCGCCAACCCCAAATGACAAGAGCAAGCATGAGTAGTATCGAAGCATAGGTCAGATGGCTTGAGAAGGCGCTTGGATTGAATGGCGCGGCGATCCTCGAAACGATCGATAGTCCCCCCAACAGCAGAGCCATCCTCAATGGCCAGTTCTTCCGCTCGGGCTCGAGGCCGTGCCCGCCGTGCGAAAGCGTTACCCTCATGCCAACTGCTAGGATCAGCAATGTGAAGCCGCCAATGAACATGACGTGCAGCATATCTATGCGGTAAGCTGGGATCAGCGCGGCCAGCCAGAGCCCAGTGAGTGTCAGGAGGTTTGCGACCCAGACGCACCAAGCAAGCGTCGTCTTAGCGAGTGGCAGCTTCCACGGTTGAAGCGTCACGCCGATCACGAATGTAGATGCCAGAACCCTGACGAGGTTCATCCACTCCAGCATGAGCGCGTGTTCGAGGATGATCGACAATACGATGATCGTAGCTGCAATTACATAGAGAGCTCGGAGTGGTATCTCTCGCTTGGGCGAAGACACTCCTTCAATCTTTATGAGATCGAGCTTCGCGAAACCGAGCAATCGCGGACCGAGGAACCCACCAACACCCAGCACAAGCAGCAATGTCATACCTTCTGTCAGCAGCCTCTTGCCCGCCATTCCCCAACCGCCGATATCAATGCCATAACTTCCGACGGCATTAAGTACTGCGCCGAGAAATCCTGCAAAGACTCCGAAGCCGATCAGTGCAAAAGTATCGGGTGGCGTTCTGTCGCGTTTGATGAATCGCATCGCAACCAATGCGAAGAAGACGAGATAAGCAATGACGAACGAGCTGTGCGCTACGCGATAGTCCTGAGTCTCCAGTGCAATGGCACCGATGACTATACAGATGGCAAGAACAAGTTGCGAGGCGAAGGATGGATTTTCTGTACCCGTAAATCGCGGCAGTGCCGTAAGCAGAAAGCCGGCTATGTAGGAGAAGAGAAATCCATTTGACTGGAGAAAGGCGTGCGAGATACCCCAGTAGCCATGGATCACGCCGAAGTGCGCTAATGGCCAGATCGCAATGCCGGCAAAGCCGAGAACAAGTCCAAGTGGAAAGAACAGCCGGTAGGGATCCGGTGCGATCGGTTGTGAGGCCATGCTGGAAAAGAGTGGACACAGAGCGGGTCTAACGCTTCTGTGCGCTCATTTATCACGGCTAGCATTTGAGAAATTGGACACTGAAAAGTCCAACGTTATTTCTTCGATACGACGCGTACGATCTTCGCTGAGAGATCTTCCTCTGAGTAGCCAGAGAATTGTGGTATCACTTTCAGGCTGCGTAGCGCGTTGAGTTCTTCAGGCTCGGGCTTGAATATCTTTTCACGAAGAGTCTTGAATCCCGCCTTCTCGAACATCTTCTGGTAGTCCGTGATGCGAAGCCTATTTTGGTACTGCAGATCGGAATTCACAACGGACCAGGCGAAATTGCCGAGTGAGAGGAAGTTATAAACCGATACGCTGCTATCGAAGTATGCGAAGTGATCCTTCATATCTACGAAGTGTGCGCTCACCCCATCGACTGCAAGGATGCGATGGCATTCGTTCAGGATCTTCTGCACATCTTCGCCGGGGATATGCTCGAGGGTTGAGTTGGTGCTGATAAAGTCGATCGAATCGTCGGGTAATGCCGTGGCGCGTGCATCGGCGGGAGCCTGGTAATCGATACCGAAATTGTTCTTGAACTCCATCATCGAGGCAACGCCCGTGATCTTCGGACGACGAATGCTGATCCCGAACCGGCGCTCCAGCGCATCAGCGTGACGTACAAGCTTTTCGAGCTGATCGTTGAGCAGTTCAAGCCGCAAACCTGGACGAATGTCGATCACAAGTTGATGATCGATGCCCATCGCGTAGTACGCGATCGGCCCGCCGAGATCCCAGCCAGCGCCGAACTCGAAGCAGCAGATCTCCTCCAGCGGCTTCGTGCCGAATTCCTTGTAAAGATCGAGCCTCTCCTTCGCGAGTTCGAACCGAGTGAAGAACTCCTCGTCGGATACGGGAAGATTCTTGCTGACCTTACGCTGAAAAAAGTAATTCCAGCGAGTAGGGTCGGGCAACGCGGAGAGTCCACGCTGAAGGAGAGCTTTCAAGATCCATTTCATACTAGAATATACTAAGTCACACTAGGTGATAACAAAAAACCAAAATGGGCCTCAAATCTCAGGTTCCTTCTGTTCTGACCGGCACGACTCCAGTTCGCCCCATGAGCCACTCGTCCGAAAACGAGGAGAACACGCTTAAAATTGCCGAACCTCATACTACTGCAGACGTTGGATAATAGGACGTAGTCTTTAGGAGAAATTGCAAACGGACTTTCGCTGAGCGATAAGGCCTGATTGTTGCCGCAACTCATATTAGAAATCCGAACAACATTTATGCAAACGACGACCGAGCAGGCAAGACTCGCTGCACTCCAACGGTATCAGGTATTGGACACCCCTGCCGACGGAGCTTTTGACCGTATCACGAAGCTCGCTTCGAAGATGTTCAATATCCCTATCGCCATTATCAGTTTGGTGGACGAAGACCGGATCTGGTTCAAATCCACAAGCGGATTGGACGTAAAGGAGATCGGCCGTGACCCTGGGCTCTGCTCGTCTGCGATTCTGAGCGACGATGTTTACGTCGTTGAGGATGCAAAGCACGACCCACGAACTCTCGCCAATCCCCTGGTTGCAGGTGAATTCGGTCTGGAATTTTACGCCGCGGCACCGCTAAAAACCCATGACGGGCATCGGCTGGGTACCTTCTGCATCATCGACAAAAAGGTGCGCTACCTGAATGAGGATCAGAAAACGATGCTGGAAGATCTTGCTGCGATCGTCATGGACGAACTTGAGATCCGGCTGGAAGCCAGGAAGAAGATCAAGGAGGCTGAAGATATTCTGATCTCTCTTGAAGAGGAGAATCACAGATTACGAGAAGCTGTGTCGGCCTAGAGAAAACGGAAACAGTTCTAAGACCAGAAAACCCCGCATAGCGGGGTTTTTCCTTTTGGTGTCAATAGCTTATGCCACTGCTGCAGTCTCCTGCGTTGCAGGTGCTTCTGCATGCTGGCCTTCGCCCAACTGCATGCGTACGAAGCCGGTAACTGTTGCATTCGGACCAACCTCTTTCAGGAGATCCGTAACGGTCTTCGAAGCATCCTTGATGAAGCTCTGCTCAACGAGGCAATTATCCTGGTAGAACTTCTCGAGCTTGTTCTTTGCGATACGCTCGATGATGTCTTCCTTTTTGCCTTCGTTGCGAGCCTGCGTCTTGTAGATCTCGATCTCCTTCTCAGCGAGTTCTGTCGAGATCGACTGGCGGTTGAGGCCCATCGGGTTCATCGCTGCGATCTGCATCGCGATATCGCGGCCGATCACGGCACCAGCATCTGCTGTACCGCCGCTGATCGCGACGAGTACGCCGAGCTTTGCACCAGGATGAATGTACGCTGTTACGAAGCCCTCTTCCAATGATACCATCTCGAAGCGGCGTGCCTCGAGCTTCTCACCCAGGCGACCCGTCTGTGCACCAACCTCTTCAGAGATCGTTGCGCCGTTCGCCATCTTCGTCATCAGGAATTCCTCGTGCGATGATGGGTTCGTCGTAAGAGCTGCTGAAGCGATGTCCTGCGCGAACTGCACGAATGATTCGTTGCGTGCTACGAAATCGGTCTCAGAGTTGACCTCTGCAATGACGCCACGCTTCTTGTCCTCAGAAACTGCTGCAACGACAACACCTTCACGCGCTACGCGATCGGCACGCTTTGCTGCCGATGCTGCGCCCGACTTGCGAAGTACATCGATGGCCTTGTTCTCATCGCCACCTGCTTCTTCGAGAGCTTTCTTACAATCTGCCATGCCGGCGCCGGTGCGGTCGCGAAGGCGCTTTACGAGTTCTGGGGAAATAGCCATAGTAATAATAAACCTGAATGTAAAGTCTGAAAATAGAAGCGGCGAGTATCGTATCGATCTCGCCGCTATCAAGAGAAAATTAACTTCGGCTAGACTGTTGTCGTCTGCTTCAATTAGTTAGCGGCGCTCTTATGCGTTAGCTGGAGCTGGCTGCTCAGGTGCTGGTGCATCCTGGAAATCGCTGATGTTGATCGGCTCAACATTGCGAAGACGAACACCACCTGTTGGAGGTGTCGGCTGCTGACCCTCTTCGCTGCGGCGAGCACGTGCTACTGCGCGGCCTGCATTGATCGCATCAGCGAATGCATGCACGAAGAGCTGCACTGAGCGAAGCGCATCGTCGTTCGCTGGAATTGGGTAATCGACGAGATCAGGATCGACGTTCGTATCAACGAGCGCGAAGATAGGAATGCCCAACGTACGAGCTTCCTTAACAGCGATGTGCTCCTTCTTGATATCGATGATGATCATCGCTGAAGGAAGACCGCGCATCTCAGTGATACCACCGAGAACTGCATCGAGCTTCTCCTTCTCGCGGCTCATGAGGAGGCGCTCCTTCTTCGTGAAGTTCTCGATCGAGCCATCCTGCTCCATCTTCTCGATCTGCTGCAAGCGCTTGAGCGACTTACGGATCGTTGCAAAGTTTGTGAGCATACCACCCGGCCAACGCTCGATAGCGAAGAACTGGCCTGAGCGTGTTGCTTCATCCTTGATAGCCTGGCGGAGCTGCTTCTTCGTACCGACGAAGAGGAATTTCTTACCTTCAGCAGCCATCTTCTCAGCTGCATCGAGCGCGTCTTCCGCTAACTCCTGCGACTTCTTGAGATCGATGATGTGGATGCCGTTGCGCTCCATGAAGATGTATGGTTTCATCTTCGGATTCCAACGACGGGTCAAGTGGCCAAAATGCGACCCTGCGGCTAACAGATCTTCTAAGCTGATTCTCATCTAGTATTGATTCGGTTGTGTCCTCTACGTTTGCTGCTTACGATGATCCGATCTCGTGATCAGACACCCCATCGGGCATTCATGCAAACGTATGTGATTTGATAAAACGTGGGACAAGCCTTGTGAGCAAGTCCCACCATAAACAATTTTGCGACAACAGTCGCAGCTTCGTTCGACAGCGTATTAGCGCTTGCTGAACTGGAAGCGCTTACGTGCCTTTGGCTGACCGTACTTCTTACGCTCGACCATACGTGGATCGCGTGTGAGAAGCTCATCGCCGCGAAGTGCTGGGCGAAGCTCGGCATTCGTATCGACGAGTGCACGTGCAATACCCAAACGTACTGCGCCAGCCTGTCCTGAGAGACCGCCGCCATTAACGTTTGCGCGGACGTTGAAGCTACCCTCTGTGCTTGTGACACGGAACGGGCGCATCACGTCATCGCGGTGCAGTGGGTTAGCGAAATACTGCTCGATCGTGCGACCGTTGATCAGAACTTCTGGTGCCTTCCCTGCTGCTACAGGAAGAAGGAATACGCGTGCGGTTGCCTCTTTGCGGCGTCCTACGAAAATGTCAGCTACTTGCTTGGCCATCTATGTAATTCTGTAAAATCTATTAGCGAGTAAGGGGCGCTTAACGGGTTAGCGCGTACGGTGCTGGGTTCTGTGCCGCATGTGGATGCTCTGCGCCTGCATAGACCTTGAGCTTCATGCCGACCTGCTTGCCGAGTGAGTTCTTCGGAAGCATGCCCTTTACTGCGTGCTCTACGATACGATCTGGGTTAGAAGCACGGACCTCTTTGAACTTTGAGAAGCGAGCTCCACCTGGATAAAGCGTATTGCGGTAATACTCTTTCTGGTCTTCGCGCTTACCGGTCATCTTGATCTTGCCGGCATTGATGACAACGACGAAATCGCCGGTATCAACGTGCGGAGTGAAAGTTGGCTTATGCTTGCCACGAAGAAGGCGAGCCACCTGCGTTGCAAGACGGCCAACCGTCTGCCCATCGGCATCTACGATATGCCAGCTTCTCGTTACGTCGCTATCTTTAGCGGAATATGTCCGCTGAATTGATGGATCTTTCGCTTTCGTGCCCACGTGTGAAACTTTGTTTTTGGCCCCGTTTCGGGGATATTGAGTCGCCTTGCCGTCGGGCAAGGACAATAAATAATACCAGGCCGGGTATCCGACCTTTTTATTGGCGGGTCAATAAGAGGTTTGGAGGGTCGAAAGTTCCGGAATTTTGAGGGTTCGGGGCGGGATCCGGGGTCCGGTTTCCGGGGTCCGTGGGCTCATCTGTGGCGGCAAGTCTGCTTCGCCCTGGTATCATCCCCTGTAGCGGCGCGGTTCCCGCGCCTGGTGGGGCAACCTGACCTAAGAAGTGGAGGATAATCATCAAATGCCGGCCTTTATCATCACCTTCCGTTGACTCCCAAGAATCCAAGTCCTCTTATGAGCATAGATTAAGGAATATGTTTCTAGCGCACACGTTGAACCAGTTTCAGTGCTCGGAGTAAAGCATAGGCCGGAAACTACGAAAGAATCTGACGGCTTATACTAACTCCACTGTCCTAACCTGCACAATCCCCATCTGCATTCATGAAGCTCACGAAATTCGCATTACCATTCCTGCTGCTCATCGCACTGCCGCTGACCGCCTCTGCCCAAAAGGGCGGCATCGGTATCAATCCACGTGAGGACATGGTTCGCTTGCGCGCAACGGCGCAGGATAGCTTCGCTACGGTCGTCTCCGAGCAGATCGCTGAGCTGAAGAAGCTGATCTCCGAAGGCAAGCTAGATGAGGCGCAGAAGCTCGTAGCGCACAATGGCGGCGCGACAAAAACTGAGAAGTGGGTACGTCCCGTGTCGATCGCAAATCCAGAAGAGGGCACTCGCGCAACGGCGCTGCTCGATAAGCTCGGCAAGCTCTTCGCCACTTTTCCGAACATGGACAAGAAGTATTACGCCGTCTTTAAGGACGCTGACAATCCCGCCGGCCAAAAGCACCTCTACCAGATCGAGTTCTCCGACGGCAAGCGCAAACAGATGGTCAGCTTCAACTTCTACCCCATCGGCGAGAAGATGCTACTGGGCGATGTACAGTAGGGGTCAGAGTAATTCGTAACTTTGTACGTTCTGAAAGCCACCGTATGGTGGCTTTTGTATTTCGTTACATCTCTCGCTAATGCGAATAACGTTCTGTGCTGCTCTCGTCTCGACGTTTGTCAGTAATGATGTCGAGATCCTCTCGCGCAAGTTCGAGCTCGATGCGATCGATGCGAAGATCGGCAAAGGTGGCGAAGCCGTAGTCAATCTGATCAAGCTGCACTTGCGCATCATCTCGTCTCTGTTCAGATCCGATGCGCTCTTCTTCTGGTTCGCGGACTATTATACGTTGATCCCAACGCTCATTGCACGCTTGCTAGGCAAGCCTGTGTTCGTTGTCGCTGGCGGGTTTGATATTACGTACTTACCTGAGCTTGGTATCGGTGCCCGCGCGAAGCCAATGCGCTGGTTCGCGGTGCGACATACGTTCAGGTATTGTACGCACATCTTCCCGGTCAGTCAAGATACGCAGAACGATCTCGATGACGCTGTGCCCGATCATCAGCCGAGCACGATGATCTATAATGCAGTGCGAACGGCTGTCTATCATTACCGCAATGATCTTCCACGTACGAACATCCTCACCGTATCCCAGGCCGATTCGATTCCAGAGTTCACTCGTAAAGGTATTGACAAAGTAATAGAGATCGCTCGCATGATGCCGCATCTCCCCTTTCGAGTGATCGGCTTACGTGGTGCGGGCTTCGATGAAGCGAAGCGATTGGCGAATGGCTTGCAAAACATCACAGTATTGCCCGGCCGTATTCCACTTGATGATCTGCTCGTCGATTTTTGGCAAGCAAAGATTTATCTTCAGCCATCGATCGAAGAGCGCTTCGGTGTCAGCGTCGCAGAGGCGATGAGTTGTGGATGCATCCCTATCGTCGCACCGGTCAACGCACTGAAAGAAGTCGTTGGCAATGCAGGGGTGATCATTCCACGCGAGGATCTGAACCGTTGGTGTGAAGCGATCGAGCAGAAGTTGCTCGTCAGAGAAGACGAACATATTTCTGCCTCCAACAAGGCCAAACAGTTTGATATTGATGAGCGCGCGAGGCTACTTCTTGGTGTAGTTGAGCAAGTTTTGGCAAGACACTCATAAATCTCATCCTGGGGGTGTAACCTTTAGGGGTACTTGCGGTTCTTTATTGATAGCTTTCTATCAAAACAGGAGCTACTGACCATCAAGCTACCTATCCCTATGGTAAAACGTTTGTTGTTGTCCCTCTTCGTTACAGGAGTTGCAGGAGTCGCAGTGGCGCAAACTCCTTCCTACATCCACCCTGATGCTGCCGCACCAGGTATGACAGTTTACACCGAGATCATTGGGCCAAACATCCGTGGCAACTTTGGCCCGGATGGCATTAACAAGGCCCAGATCGAGCTCATGAATCCGGCAGATGCATCGCGCATCGTTGTTGGTCCGAGCGTGACAAGTTGGGACGGACGTATGATCTCACAGACATTTTATGTTCGTCAGAACGCATCGCTTGGTCCGATCCCCTTCCGCGTGATCACCTCCAGTGGCACGACAGCGATCGACGAATTCTACATCGTTGAGGCGCAAACAATACCAGCTAATCTTCCTCCGGGAGCTCTAGGCTCAGGTGGGGATTACGGCACAAGATCACGACGTAACACGATGGTCGTTGAGTCATTGACGTTAGGTAACGGCACCTATACAGTCAGCGATATCGATCCTGACCCTAACACGATCGGCAACCAGGCATTGCTGCCGCTGACCATTCTCTCAAAGGGTCCAGTCAGTATCAGTGGCGAGTTGACGGTTAGCGCACAAGGTATCAATGGCATTGCAGGCGGCGGCGGAGCTGGCGCTCGTGACAACACAAATGGTGGTCGCGGCTACACGGGCGGCGCGGGCACGCAGGCATTAGGTGGAGTCGGCAGCGGTGCTGATGGAAGCGGTTGGGATGGCGGCACAAGCATCACAGGTACTCCAGGCGGTATGGGCGTAGGCCCACGTTGGTGGGATGACCAAGGCGGCGGCGGCGGAACAGGATTCCCATTTGGAC
>JBKJTP010000170.1:0-7254 GCA_046590195.1 Kapaibacterium sp. (SeqCode)
GGTTTATACCTGTCATTGCGAGGAGGTGTTCATCGCTTTAGCGATGAAACCGACGCGGCAATCTCCTTCAGTATTCCGCGCGCTCCCAAAAAGCCTCCAACCCACGCTCCCAATTCCATCACAAAATCCAAAATTGAGTACTGATTGAGTGGTGGATTTACCAATCCACATAGTATTTTCGCTCTCAGCAGTAGGGCACCTCTAGTTAGCCCTGCAGAATAGCATCTTCACTAAACCTGCCTCAGCTCTATGGCACACCGCAGTCGAGCGAATGATAGTGATCCCTCTGGATCAAACTCCAAGCACACCCGCAAGCGCCGATCCCGCGCGAAAGCTCGCTCAGCCTGGGAGAAGAGCAGATCAATAAAGGCGCACCGTACGCGCTGTACGTCCGCGAGATTGCAACACGCTACCCAACTCTCACTCCGCAAGAGGTACGCGTCTGCGCCTGCATCAAACTCATGATGACAAGCTGGCAGATCGCGGAGAAGCTATGCGTCGGGGAGCGAACCATCGAAGTTTACCGTCACCGCATCATAAAGAAGCTCGCACTTCCCAAAGGGACGCGGCTCTCGACGTTCTTATCGCATTTTTAGAGTGTGCCTTATTTGTCGAGGTTTTGTAGGGGTGGATTTTCCACTCGGCTTTGTAAATTGCAACACGGTTAAGAGACGCTTGACCGCCTTAACTCATACTACTCACTCTTATGCGACGCAGTATTCTACTCGCTCTGGTTCTCTTCTCGTTAAGTATTTCGTCATCATCGCTCCGAGCGCAATCACCGCCGTGTCCGACGTCTTATCCGGATCTTCCGCTTATCACATGGATTGATGGGGGATGTGTACCCGCAATACTGACAATTAACGGCAACCTCTGTGCAGTCACTATTTGCTACTGTTGGAGAGCCACCAGCTCGACACAGCACGATATCATAGTGCGATCAGTCACGGTTAATCCAGGTTGTCCATCACTCCCGAATCCGATGCCTGTGGCTGATGTGAAGAAACTGTTCGCAGACGCCGGTGATTTCTTAGTCAAGACAAACGTACTTGGACTGGACTGTCCTAGGTGCGGCCAAGGCGTTGATCAGCAATTCAGGCTCGTAAGAGGAATCTGCTACGAAGTGCTACAACTTTCTCCAACTGAAACAGCGTACGTATATTGCAGCGGCACAGGTTGGTGTGTTCGTAGCATATCTGTCTGCTGCGACATTACAGGAAAGCCAGTTATCACGGACAATTCTTCGTATGAACTTCAGGGTACATGCGACACCGATTGCAATGTTGCACCTTGCGATTAATTTTCACTGATGAAAGGCCAAGGTGATTCAGGTCACCTTGGTTAATTTTATTCCTGAATAATGAAGCTTCTTGTCTCGCTCTTCTGCCTATTAATCAATTCGACAGCTATCGCAGATTGGGAGCATCTGGCGAATGATGATTTTTACGATGTGTGCGTGTACGCTGACAGCGTTTACTTTGTCGCTTCTACAGAAGGACGGCTCTTGATTTCGCGGGATCGAGGGAGGACTTGGTCGGGCAAACAGCTTGATAGCGCGCTTACAAGCGTTGACGTCGGGGCAAACGCTAACGTGGTCACCTCTGGCCTTTCCGGCAGGTTGTTTATCTCTAACGACCTTGGTGAATCGTGGGACACTGTCCAACTTGCTAACTCCTCAACAATTTACCGAGTACGAGCATTAGCGAACGCACAGTTCATTGTAGCAGGCGATGGCGGATCGGTCGCAAAGAGTACCGATAACGGGAGATCGTGGCACCAGGGAATGACCGTCGATAGTGTTGAGGACTTTCATGCTATGGATGTCTTCGGCCAGAGCATTATTGTGCTCGGCTCACTTCAGGGAAAACTCTACTACAGCAGTGATGCAGGATCAACCTGGAGAGAGTCCTTCAAGAGTAACGCCCTTATCCGGTCCGTAAATTTTAGTAATGCGGGCATCGGCATCGTAGCGGGAGAGCGATCTCTTGTTTTGCAAACGTTAGATAAAGGGATAACATGGACTAAACTCACACTCCCTGACGAGAAGTATAAGTTGTGTTTTGGGGCCTCGCTCGGCTCGGGCCGGATCTTTTTGTCTTTCTTTGGAGGAAATCTGGAGTCAGACGATAGTGGGCGCAACTGGAAGCGCACATCTTTCCCTCAGGCCGGGTCAAATGCAAGAGTCTTGAGAGCCATAGTCACAACTGATGGCTCCCTTGTGGGAGTCGGGAAGCCCTGCATGATTGTAAGGTCAATCGATACGGCGAGATCCTGGACGTATGAATCAATTGGTATCGATGACTTCCGTGCATTTTTTCAGGTTCAGGTACTTGACTCAACGACTTATATCGCTGCTGGCGAAAAAAATCTGGTGACATATTCAACCAACAGAGGATTAACCTGGTCGAATAGATTGCATCCGATTTTTTTTTATACCATAAACGCGCTACACTTCTGGTCCCTTGACTCAGGGGTAATTTTAGGCGATGGTGGATTCTGCGACATAACATCAGATCGTGGTAAGTCTTGGACGCACCTGAACACATGGCCACATCTAGCGCTATTTTATCGAGTTAAGATATTCGGTGAAAGTGAAGTAGCACTCATATCAGATTCCACGGTGTGGCATTCTCAGGATCGCCTAAAAACTTTCACCAAGAGAGTTTTTTTTCCTAACAATCAGAATTATAACTTTACCGGTCTTCAAATTCGCCGTGATGACCTGTGGTACGCCACGGCCTTTAGATTCAATTGGACTTCCGATACAGATGGTGAAGACTTTGCATTGTTTATGCGCAGCAGTAATAAGGGTGTGTCATGGGAGATCGTAAAAGAATGGTACGAGCATCGAAAGGACGCTCTCGCATTTATCAATGATTCGATGGGAGTTCTCGGCGGTCAGTATGGTCAGATACTGAAGACTTATGACGGGGCCCAGACATGGGTTGTTGTCCATGATGAGCCTGAGATTGGCTATGTGACTTCGATCGCATTTGCTGACGAGAAGATCGGGTATGCCTCACTCCAGCAGGGGCGTTCACTTTTCACGACAGATGGAGGAAATTCCTGGCAGCATGACGACCTCGTCAGTCGAGTGACAACTCTTGGACAACGATACCACCACTTTGGGGGTGCCGTCTGGGCCGATAGCAACACGATCCTCTTTGCTGCATCACACGGCATAGCCCGGAAGCGCATTGATCGCAAGGCACTGATGCCAAGTTCAGTGAATGAAATGGAGACGAGAGGATGGCGGCCGCTTGTTACAATATCCTCTAATCCAAATCCTGCATTTGACCTAGTGCAGATCGACGTCGCAGGACTTCACAGCATGAATGCTGAGTCAACGGAGCTTCTACTATTTGACGTCAACGGCGTTCCGGTCATGGATCTGACTACACAATTTCGGCGCGGTTTGCACTCGGGTTCTGCAAAGCTTGAGGCGTCGATCAAGGATCTCCCAAGCGGAATCTATCTGCTCAAGCTAACAGACCGGAGTGGCTCTTATACAGCAAAACTGGTGGTCGCTCGCTAGTATCTTCGGGCATTGTACTTTGCTAAACTTCAAGGTGCTTCTTTGAGAATTCTGCATAAAAGTGATGGGCACCTATTGACTTTTGTGTTTTTATTTCGTATATTAGCATCTCAAACGATGGGCACCCTGCCTGTCGGTGGCTTCGGAGTCCTTTCGGAGCCGTGTTGATCAGAGACTAGAGGTCAGAGGCTAGAGGCTGTTTTTGCTTCGAGGGTCTGCTCGTGCCTGTTAGTCTCGCCATCCCACCATTTGCGGTAGACCCTCACAGTCTGCCAATCCCTGCATTCGCGACAAGCTAAAGCACGTCGCTACCAAACTAAACCTACCTATGAACATCAAGCGTGGTATTGAATACTACTATAACGGTCCGGAAGCAGAGACGCTGCGGGCGTCATTCAAGCAAATGAAACGTGCGGCGGAGCGTATGCGCGCTGGCGAGCATGTGTTGTATATCAATGCGCTGACCTCGCCGCGGGAGGTCGAGGCTGTTGCGGAATCGGTCTCGAATCGGCATCGCGGCAAAGTGCTGACCTATTCGGTTACAAGCACGTCGCTCGCCGCGCGACTGCAATTCATTACGCTGACGTGCGCCGCAAAGAAGGTGCGCACCATCATCCTGAACTCGATCGATTTCGCCGCGCGTACAACAAATCAGAAAAAAGCGCTGGTGCATTTTCTTCGCGAGATGCGCGACGTCCACGAATGCCGCGTGATCGTCTATGGCATTCATGCGCCGACCGATGATGGCGCGGTTGGCCAGCTCAAGTATGTGACCGAGCGCGCCTTGCGCTACGATCAGTGGAATGCCAAGGAGACACCAGCGAACGCGCTGCTCATTCTGGATGACGAGCCGCTCGTCGCTGCCGATCCAAGCGACGCCGCGAACTCGTTCATCGCGGTGATCGAAGAGGAGCTGCCTGTGATCGAAGCAGAGACTTCGGATGATGGCGAGTTCGTCGATGAAGAAGGCATCGTTACGAGCTCGCGGCACGTCGATTTTTCCGTAACATCGCCGTTAAAAATCAACGACTTAACAGGTGCCCAGGCGCTGCGCGCAATGAAAAATTCAAAATTCAAAATTAAAAATGGGGGAAGGGTTGAGGAGCTTGAATATGCCTTAGTGTCATTTCGAGCGTAGCGAGAAATCTGTTGGGCGTTCCGCCGTGTGCTCGGCGAGGAAGTTCTCGGGTTGCTGAAGGGGATTTCTCGCTGCGCTCGAAATGACAGTCGTTTACAGAGCGTCAAGGGGTCAGAGGTGAGGACGCATGTGCCACGGCTTTCGGACCCAGGGCCCAGAAACGCGGCTATTGGCACGAACTTGTAGCAGAAGTCCTTTCATAACAGCGGTTCTTCATTCCGTAAATCAAGACTTAATGGAAGTAGTCGAGCGTAAGATCAAGGTTGTGGGCGATGCGGTGAGTTTGTTTGGTCCAGGCGACCAGTATCTGCAGTTGATAGAGCAGAAATTCGATGCGGGGATCTCAGCGCGCGGGGATGTCGTGACTGTCCGTGGCACGCCACAGGAAGTGCAGCAGATCGAGCGGGTGTTCAAAGAGCTGACCTTTATTTTGGGCAAGTCGGGCTCGCTTTCGAAGCGCGACGTCACGACGGTGCTCGATCTGGTCACCGACGCCGACGTCAAGGATATTTCCGAAAGCGATCTTGACAACGTGGTGCTCGTCGCTCATCACGAGTCGATCAAGGCCAAGACGCCGACGCAGCGCGAATACGTACAGGCCGTTCGCCGAAATGACATCGTCTTCGCGATCGGTCCGGCCGGAACGGGAAAGTCTTATTTGGCGGTCGCGATGGCGGTTGCGGCGCTGAAGAATCGTGAGGTCAACAAGATCGTGCTTGCCCGACCAGCGGTCGAAGCAGGCGAGAGCCTCGGATTTTTGCCAGGCGATCTTTCGCAAAAAGTTGATCCATACTTGAGGCCGCTCTACGATGCGCTTCAGGAAATGCTGACCGCCGAGAAGCTTCGGACATTCGTCGAACGCGGCACGGTCGAAGTTATTCCGCTGGCGTACATGCGCGGACGCACGATCAACAACGCGTTCGTCATTCTCGACGAAGCGCAGAACGCGACCTCGATGCAGATGAAGATGTTCCTAACGCGTCTTGGCCAGGGCTCGAAGGCAATTATCACAGGCGACGAAACGCAGATCGATCTTCCGAGAAAATCGGATTCAGGTCTTATCCAGATCCAACGCGTGCTTCGCTCGGTTGAAGGCATCAAGTTCGTTTACTTCAACAAAGGAGATGTCGTGCGCCATAAGCTGGTCATGGACATCATCGAAGCATACGACAAATTCCACAACAATACGGAAGAGGGAAGCTTGTTCGATCCTTCGACCGAAAAAACGTATCGCCGCGATAACGATCCGAAGGATCGACCGTCGATCTAAGACGAATCTGTTTTAAAGTCGCAGTTCTCATCTCGCCCAATTGGAAGTTTTTCGGATAGGATTCTTGACGATCAGCTGGATCGATATCTTGGATATCGTTCTGGTGACGTTTATCTTCTACCGACTTTATGTTGCGATGCGCGGGACGATCGCAGCGCAAATTTTCCTTGGCCTGATCCTCGTCGTCGCCGGAAGTTTCGTTGCCCGCGCCGGAGACATGAAAGCGCTGAGCTGGATCCTCAAGACGTTGACCGATATCTGGGTGATCGCGCTGATCGTCCTGTTCCAGCCCGAACTCCGAAGGCTGCTCCTGTTCCTCGGCCGTAACCCGATCGTCAAGTTCTTCATTAAAGCCGACGTGACGGAATACGCCGATGTGATGGTCCGCGCCTTTGAGGAGCTAAAGGCGAAAGGCGAGGGTGCTTTGATCGTAATAATCCGAACCACGGCGATAAAGCTTTTTGTTGATACCGGCCTTCCGATCCGGGCGCTCATTTCGCATGAGCTTCTGGTCTCGATCTTCAATAAACGGAGTCCGTTGCATGACGGCGCCGTGATCGTCAAAGATCGATACATTGAGGCTGCAAGATGTACGCTGCCGCTATCGCAGACCGAGTCGATCGGCAAGCGAATGCTCGGCACCCGTCATCGGGCAGCACTTGGCATTTCGGAGCAAGCTGATGTGTTCGTGATGGTCTTGAGTGAAGAGACTGGTGAGTTCGCCGTTGCCCAAGGCGGCAAGATATCGCTTGGTCTAACGAGCGATGAACTTCGCGAGCGCCTAACGAGCGCGATCACGAGCGCGGCTACGACGAAAGTGCCAAAGAGCGAATCGGCGAGCGATCTCTCGAAGCGCGTCCGCACTCGTGCGCTCGAGACGAGAGAGGCGATCGATCGCTGATCGGTTTGTTTGAGTTGTGTGCTTCCGGTTCTAGCCCAAAAATTTTAGTCCCTTCATTTGTGAGGAATAACCTTCCGCTCCGCACCCGAGAATTTTTAAGCATGATGGCGACGGAGCGCCAGCACCTCGTTGACGAGCTCCGCGAAAAAGGCATTCACGATGAGCGCGTGCTGGACGCGATCAATCATGTTCCGCGCGAGCGATTCCTCGATCCCGTGCTCAGCCACCGCGCTTATGAGGATAATGCGCTGCCGATCGCGGAAGGGCAGACGATCTCCCAGCCTTACACCGTAGCGTATCAGTCAGAGAAGCTTGAGCTTGGCCGTGGTGAGAAAGTGCTGGAGATCGGTACGGGTTGCGGTTATCAGACCGCTGTGCTCGTCGAGATGGGCTGCCGAGTGTACACGATC